>DATKOS010000142.1:0-3791 GCA_035524535.1 Bryobacteraceae bacterium | reverse complement strand
TCCTGTCGCCGAGATAGTTGGGGTCGAAGGCGTCTTTGATCTTGCGCTGAAACTCCAGCACGAACCTTTGCGGCATCCTGGCGAGCGAGTCCCAGATTCGCTCGTCGGACCACCCGATCTGCAGATACAGCAGCTCCTTGCCGGGCGGGATCCCGTGCGATACCGCGTCCTGAATCGCGTCTTCCATGTGCTTGATGCAGGCGTCGATCGACCCGTTATCCGCCGGGTCGTAGGAGACGAACTGCTCCAGCCCGAAATAGCCGCCGCCCTGGATCGTGCTCCCGCAGCCCATCATGGCGTCGCCGCCGCATTCCACCAGCTTGTGGCTCTTCTGGTCGCGGTAGAAGCCCTCAATAGCCACCGGAACGTACTTCTTGACGTAATCGGGCGTGCCCGCCTGCATCCAGCTTCCCATGTAGCCCCCCGCCCAGATGAAGTTGCAGTGCTTGTGGCCGAGCCGCTGCATGTACATGTTGGTGAACTCGGCCATGTCCGGCTCGCAGAAGCGCTTCACTTTGTAGCAGCCGGTCTGCGCCAGAATGCCGTCCAGGATCTTGTCCTGCAACTCGATGCCGCCCACCGTATTCGCGGCCAGGATCAACTGAAACGAGATGCGCGCCTCCTCGGTGATCTTCTGAATTTCCGGATCTTTCGCCGCCGTCTCCACGTCGTTCAGCGTCTTATGCGGGTCGATGTACGTGAGCCACAGCGCCGGCGCCAGGTCCGCGCCCGCCAAGTTGAACTGCCGGTGGAAGATGTAGCCGATCTCGTTGTCGTAGATCCCGTAGTAGCACTCCGCCCACGCAGCCCAGTTCGGCGCGCCGATGGTGTAAGCCCGCATGTTCTCCGGAATCGGCAGCCGGTAGCCCGGCGGCGGGCCTTGCGGTTCGAGCGCCGGCGGACCCGGCCAGTGCGCCAGCTTGATGGCGCACTTCGTATATGTGCCCAGGCCGCCTCGCGACCCCAGAACCCCGCGCGTGATGCCGCGCACGCTCGGCCCCGGCCCTTCCGAGCAGAACCAGCCGCACCCCGAACTGAGAGATCCCGTGCGGATAATCTCGCCCGCCGGCGTCACCCATTCCTGCCCCAGCAGGTTGTCCGAATTGTTGCCCATGGCGTAGCTCGAAGGCCCGCCGCCGAAGTACGCGCACGCGCTCGCCACCACGGACGTGGAACTCCCCGCGCCGATGATGTTGACGTTCAGCCCGCGCTTCATCGCCTCCGCCTGCAATTGCGCGCAGATCACGTACGGCTCCACGATGGCGAAGCGGTTCTTCTCGTCGATATCCAAAATGCGGTTCATCCGCCGCAGGTCGAACTGCAGCGTGGGGTCGTCGTCCTTCATCGGCGCCGCCCAGTGATACCATCCCGTGGAAATGGGTTTGATCTTGATCTTGTACTTGTTGCAGACCCGGGTCACCGCCTGTACCTCGGCCGTGGTGGCGGGCATCGCCACCGCCCAGGGCCGCGGCATGTAGTGGCTGCGGTTGGGGCGCACCAGTTCCGCTAGCCATTCGAAAGCGTACGAATCGAGAAACGCCGGATCGTCGGTAATGTACTCCGGCCCCAGAATGTCCTCGATGGCCTTGTATGCGTCTCTTGGTATCTCCATCGCCGCCTCCCTAGAGCGCCTGCTCCACCAACTGCATCACGTCCAGCACTTGCAGTTTCGCGCCGCCGCCCGCCGCGGCGTCCATGAAGTTCCGTTCGCACCACGGGCAGGCCGTGACAATCGCCTCGGCGCCGGTCGCGGCGGCTTCCTCCAGGCGCTCGCGCGCGGTCCAGTTCGAAAACTCCGGATACGCTTCACGCGCCCCCCCGCCCGCGCCGCAGCACCAGGCGGCTTCGCGGTTCCGCTCCATCTCCACGAGCTCCACGCCGGGGATGGCGCGCAACACGTTGCGCGGCGGCTCGTAGACCCCGAAGGCGCCGTTGTAGCGCGGCCGCGGCGGCTCATAGCAAACCGCCTGCCCGAAAATCTTCTTCTCCTTGCCGTTCCACGGCACGTAGGTTTCACCCTGGCGGCCCAGGTGGCACGGGTCGTGGTACGTCACCTTCATGGGCACGCTGTGCGTGAACTGGAGCTTCCCTTCGCGAATCAGGCGGTCGGCGAACTCCACCATGTGCATTACTTCCACGCCCGAACCTTGCGGCGGATACAGCCGTTTGAAGGCGTAGTAACAATCCGAGCACGGCGTCACTACCGTCTTCACGCCGGCTCGCGTCCAGGCTTTCAGCAGCGAGCGCGAGCGCGTTTCGAATTCCGGCTCGTAACCCAGGTCGCGCGCCCGTCCGCCGCAGCACGTCTCGGCCGCCCCCAAAATGCCCACGTCCACGCCGGCCTTCTGCAGCAGCCGCACCGACGCGCGCGCTATGTGGCCCAACTCTCCATCGAAGGAATAACGGCACCCTGCGTGGAAGACAACCTCGGCGCGCTCGCTCGTGAGGTCCTTCACCTGCAGCTCCGCGGCCCAATCGCCGCGCCGCTCGCGCGGCTGGCCCAGCATGTTGGCGTCCCGCCGCAAGCCCTCGACCACCGGCTCCATGCGCGCCAGCGTGTGCCCTTCCCGTACCAGGTGCGCGCGCAATTCGCGCATGGCCGCCAAGGGCTCCATGTCGTAGCGGCACATCTTGCACGTCACGTCGCAGCTTCCGCACAGGTTGCATTGGAATACGGAATCCTTCACCTTCGCGGTCGCCGTAGAGCGGCCGTCCATCAGCGAAAGCGCCGTCACCAGCCGGCCGCCCGCCGAATAGCTGTGGAAGTGCGAGTACTCAATGCTCGGGCATCCCTTGGCGAACCGCCAGCTCTTCACCTTGTCGAGCGGGATCCACTTGCAATAGGCGCAGCGCGTGCACCTCATGGCGTCGGCGCGATAATCTTCCAGGGGCATTTCCGATTTCTCCTTCGCGCTAGAAACAAAGTTTTCCCGGGTTCATGATGTTGCAGGGATCCGCAATTCGCTTCACCGTGCGCAGCACGCGGCTCGCGGTGGCGTCGCGGCTGTAGACCCAATCCGCCCACGGACCGTAAGGCCGCGAGAAATACGCGCCCTGCGAAATCAGCGCCTCGCTCGCCTCCAGGAACAGCCGCTCCGCCAGCGCCGCGTCTTTCCGCTCCGCTGGGTTGTACGGAATCCTGAACTCCACGTGCTGCGAGACGCCCTGGTGCTGCGGCTGAATGTAGACGCCGATCCGCTCCGGCGCGTACCCTGCCTTGCCGGCCATGGCGAGCACGCTCTCCACGTACCCGGGCGCCGCGTCCAGCGTGCATAAAAAGAAGATGTCGTGGCTCGGCTCCGCATCTTCCGCATAGCCGTCGAACCAGGAACCGAGTTCCGCGCCCGCCTCCTCCAGCGCCAGCCCGCATTGGCTCGCCAGCGCGCCCAGTTCCTTCTCCTGGAGCTCGAGCTTCTCTCGCGGAAAGAGCGCTGTTCCCGCCGCGCCAATCAGCACGGACCACTCCACCGCCCCGCCCAGCCGCGCGCGGTTCAGCATCATCAGTTCGTCGCCGAGTTTCAGGCGCTCCGCCTGGCGGCAGAACTCGATGAGGTCGCCGAGCGCCGGCGCCGAAACCACCAGGCGCTTCTGCACCGCCGGCAGCAACTGGCACTTGATGGACGCCCACACCACCATGCCCATGGTCCCCTGCGCGCCCGTGAGCAGCCGCATCAAATCCGTGGCCAGCGGCCCTTGTGGATTCACCTGCGCCAGGCCCGCCTCCCACTGCGCTTCTAGCGACGCGGCCGCCGTGCCGCCTTCGCCCGTGAACGCCAGGTCGCCCGTGCCCC
>DATKOS010000141.1:0-5404 GCA_035524535.1 Bryobacteraceae bacterium | reverse complement strand
GTTGGCGTCGGAGACGGACATGGCGGCGCTGAGTTCCGTGGGTTCCGCGCCGAGCATATAGCGGATGCCGTTCAGCGCGTAGATGCCCACGTCCATCATGGGGCCGCCTCCGGCCAGGGCTGCATGCACGCGGAACTCCGGCCGGTTGACGCCCTTGATGGTGGCGCCGCGCGGGCTGATGTTGAACCCGTATCCCGCCGAGATGGTCTGAATGGTACCCAACTGGCCGCTCTGGATCAGCTCCCGGGCGTGCGCGTTCACCACCGGTTCGTACTGGATGCGGTAGGCGATCATAAGCTTGCGATCGGCCTTGCGGCAGGCATCGATCATCGACTGGCACTCGGCCACGCTAATCGCCATGGGCTTCTCGCAAAGCACGTGCTTGCCGGCCCCGGCGGCGCGGACGGTGTATTCGGCGTGCATGCTGTTGGGCAGGCCGATGTAGACCGCGTCGATCTCCGGGTTGTTGGCGATGGAGTCGAAGGTATCGTAGCTGTAGATGTTCTTCGGGTCCAGGCTGTAGTCCTGGGCGATCTTCTCCGCCTTGTCGCGATACCCGCTCACCAGAGCCACCAGACGGGCCTGCGAGGATTGCTTGAGGGCCTGCATGAAGATGCTGGAGATGCGCCCCAGCCCAACGGCGCAGAACCCGACCTTGCGCCCGCCCTCCGGCGCCGGCGCCTGGGCCCAAGCCATTCCGCCGGCCGCCAAGGCGCTAAACTCCCTGCGTGTAAATTTCATGATGGATTATTCCCCTCGCGTGCGTTTCCGCCTGTGACGATTATAGTGCGAACGGAGGAGCGAACGTAAAGCAAGCCAAGAGGGGCGGATCTCCCGGTCTGCCTTCCGGAGCCCCAAAACGCCGGCGGCGGACGCGGAAACGCGAAGGTGAGTCTCGCCGCGCTATTTCGCGGCGCCTGCCTGCCGCGGCCTCACGAAGACAATTTGAAACGGACCGCGCTCATCGACGACTCTGTAATCCTTGGGGACCTGGAAGAGGCTGGCGTCCGGCTCCTCTCGCTTGATGTTGGTCATCCGCGTGGTGGTTTCTCCTTCGCGCGGGTCTGACCGCTTGTCGAGAATGCAGAGCGCCAAGTCCGGCGCCACCCAGCGATCCTGGGTGATTAGGAATGCGCGGTCACTGCCGAGCAAGCCGGCCGGCAGGGGAGTGGAGTAGCTCATGCCCTCAACGTAAACACCCTCCATCGTTTGCCCGCCGAGGCTGACTCTCGCCGTGGCGCCGGCCGGTTCCGCCAACAATCGCTGCAGCCTGCCCTGGTAAACTTCGATGGCCGGTTTGGCGCCGGCGACTTTAACCGCGATGCGATGGGCCGCGGTGTGGTCTGGGTCGAGTACGTACTCGGATCCGCCGGCGGGGTCGAATATCGTGATGAGATGCTGCACGCCTCCGAACATGGCTTGCTCGCGCCGCAAGAGGCCCTGGGAGTCGCGGAACATGTGAGCGCGCTGCTGCAGCGAAGTGAATGTGGCGCCGCTTGGCGCGGTCTTCACTACCTCTTGAATCTCGTCACATTGGAATGGCGCGTTCAGCACGGCATACTCGGTGAGGCTGGCGCCGGCGAATCGAAAGACCTGGGTGTTGGCCGCCGCGCTTGGGCGCTGCGCTGGGGTCTGGGCCTGTCCCGCCACGGCGAGAATAAGAACCACGGAAAGGGCCGGAAGGGAATACCGCATGCCGTCACCTCTGCTCCTTAGATACGAGAGAAGAAGACCTGTAAGTGCTATATACCGATACCGGAGCGGAATGGCGGAAAATCAACTGGGCGTTCCCATCTGCCTGAGATGGCGGCGGCGAAACATCAGCGCAAGCTGACTCTCCCGGGACCCGAGGAGTCCGGCGAGCAAGCATTCTCTTTGGAACGGTATCCGTTAATAGCGCGCACGCGGCCCACCATCCGGGGGTTGCTTATGATTCCTCAGGAGTTGACGGGAGTGGCAGACGCCCGGAGATGTACCCAATTTCCCAGATTATGGCTCGACTGCTGCCAGATTTCGGGGAAATTGCTGAAGCTGCGGTAGGCAGCCCAAGTCACGAGGAGCAAGTCCTTGGGCTTGGCTGGGCCTTGCGGTCTCGCACCCGCCGGCCGGAGTAGGGAACAGTGCCTCCGCTCGTCGGGCGGCCTTGCCGCAGCGCCCAGTTCGCCGCCGGCACGGCTCAGAACACATACGTCGCGTAGGCGAACGGATAGAGGTAGTCCTTGCCCGGGGTCGTTTCCTTCAAATACTCCCCGGTGACGAGCTTGCAGTAGCCGGCGCCGTAAGTCATATGCGGGTTCTGGCGGAACACCGCAATCAGATCCAGTTCCGTCCCCAAGTGGGAGCTGGTGGCGTTGGGGTGCGCCGCGATGGCCGCGGCGCCGCTCGAGGCATAGACCGCGTCGTTCCGCGTGGCCAGCCACAGGTTGTTCACCATCTCGGTCAGTTGCCAGCGCTTGGCCAGCTTCTCCTGCACGCCGGCGCGGAGGTCCTGGATGTTGCGCCATCCGAACTGGTCGGCGAATTCCATCTTGTCGTGCGCGGAAGCGTAGAGCTGGTCGTGCGTGCTCCAGGTATTGCTTGCCGGGTTGCGGTTGCCGGTGGCGTAGTTGTATTCCACGAAGGTCCGCGGCGCCGCCGCTACGCCGGCGAACGTCCGCCCCACGTTCCAGTGGCCCGCCCAGGCGTCTATGTCGTAATGGCCCAGCGAGCCGGTTTGCTTGTTCATCTCCACGTCGTAGTCGAAGCTCCCCGTCGTGGCGCCGGCCGCGTGCGCTCCCACCGTCCATTCGCTCATCGCGCCGTGCCCGGCCGTTTCAGCCAGGGCGATATTCCCCGGCGCTACGCGCCACAAGACATACGGCTCCAGCACCGCCTTCGGAATCACCTTGCGGAAGCTGCTGTAGATGCCGTAAAGGTTGTTGCCCTCAATGTGGTGGTCGATGTGCCCGTCGATGGCGTTGATCACCGAAGCGGCCAGGATGCTCGCGGTGATGTTCTTGGGATGCAGGTCCAGCCGCACCACGTCAAACGTGCGGCCCATATTGGACCAGTCCGACGGGCCAATCACGCGCTCGTCACCGAAGCTGAGCATCTGCCTTCCCACCACCACATCGGCAATGCCGGCGGTGGCGCTGCCAATCCGCGCATAGGCTTCGCGGAAATCCCAGGTGTTCTGGTAGGGCGGCTTGGGGGCTACGTGCTGATTGAAGAAGATGCGCGAATCCTGCGTCACCGCCACCACGCCGAACCACTTCGAGGGCTGCAAGTACAGGCCGAAGCGCATTTGCGTCAGGTCGTAACCGTCCTGGAAGGTCCCATAGCTGATGTGGTCGGACGCTTCCATGCGGTCGCGGAACTGCCCCCCAAAGCGAATCCAAGCCGGCAGGCGCTCATCGAGCTGCGTAATGGGAAAGGCCCATCCGTACGGGTTCGCTCCGGGAACCACCAGCGTCGTCGCGGCCTGTGAGCCGCCCGGTTCCCCCGGTTTGTATGTCTGGCCCGCCGCCGTCCGCAGCGCCGCGCCTGCCACGCAAAAACCCAGCGCCGCAAGTCCCATCACCCGGATTGTCATAGTTCTCCGGCCATCCTATCATTCGTCCCCTTGCCAACCGCCGTCGGCCAGGAACTTTCCAAGCGCGGGGGCGTCCAATCTGCCGAGGTGCGAGTTATGGCGATGACGCTAGGGGGTCAGGGCCCGGTTCGGGCCTCCATCAACATGACGCCGATGATTGACGTCTTGCTGGTGTTGATCATCATCTTCATGGTGATCACGCCGGTGGCTCCGCGGGGGCTGGAAACGCTGGTTCCGCAGCCTTCTTCGGCGTTGGCGGATCGCAGCGCGGGCGAAGCGCTGGTGGTCACGGTGCGGGAGGACGGCACGATGCTCTTGAACCGCGAGATGCTCACGGCGCCGGAACTGGAGTCCAGGCTTACGGAGATCTTCCGGGCCGCTCCGAGCCGTGCGATCTTCGTCGGGGGAGAGGGCGATTTGGAATTCTCGCGCGTGGCGCGGGCCATCGATCTGATTCACGGCGTGGGCATCAGCCGTGTGGCGCTAATGATGAAGTGACGCGCGGCGCGGCAGCCTCAGCGGCGCAGCCCGGAGATGACGATCATCGTCAGGTTCCACGTCACCACGGCCGCAAACCAGAAGTTCAGAAAAACCACGATCCGCGGACGGTGCAGCTTGAGCGCCGAAGCGGCCAGGAAGGCCGCGAACAGCTTGGAGACGATCAGCGCGTTGGTGGGTCCCGTGCTCATCAGGCGCGCCAGGAAGAGACTGCTCTCCTCGGCGCCCAGCCGAAGCCCGATCATCGTGGTCAGGATGTCGAGAAATTGGAGAGCTACAAAGACCGCCAGGGATGGCGCCGGGAATTTCTCTCGCCGCAGGGCGAACATAGGGACCGAATTCCAGTCTGCGGGTGCGGTCCGCCGAAATTCCACGCTGCCTTTGGATATCGCGGTAACCCTCCCGGCATCCGTATCCTCCCTCGGAGGCAACCATGCGCCGTTCGGCCGCGGTCAAGCGCGCCCTCGACCTGTGGGAACATAAACAATGTGTGGGGGCGTAGCTCAGCCGGATAGAGCAACGGCCTTCTAAGCCGTAGGTCGGGCGTTCGAGTCGCCCCGCCCCTACCAGGAAGATAGTTATCGGCTATCAGCCGTGAGCTCTTGGTGAATGGCGCGCGGCGCCTTTGCGGCGCACTGCTCCGAGATCCTACTCCGCGCTTTTGCCGAAGCGGAGACAATCTTGCCGCTGGGTCGAACCGAGATTCGGGAAACATGCGTGCGCCGGCAAGAGCGCTTCGAGTATGAAACCGCACTTCTCCAGCACGCGGACCGAAGCGCGGTTATCGGGATGGCAGAGGGCATAAAGGCGCCGCACTCCAACGGCGCGCGCCAACGCCACCATGGCGGCTAAGGTTTCCGTGGCGTAGCCGTGGCCCCAGGCGTCCGTGGCCAGCGCATAGCCCGTGGAGGCCGTATCCGGCGTTTCGAATGCCAGGCCAGTGCTGCCCAACAGCGTTCCAACGTCCGGCGACTCGATCAGGTACGGTCCGGCGGGCCAGCGCAGCCATTCCGAATCGCTGAACGCCAGAAACGCCTCGGTTTGGTCACGGGATTGGTGGCGCGGCCAGGAAAGATAGCGTGTAACCTCGATGTCGGAGGCATAACGGGCGAAGATGCTGTCCGCGTCCGAAGGCAAGGCACGCCGGAGCAGCAGGCGCGCGGTCTCGATTCGTTCGGGCGCTTTCCCGAGGGATATTGGCTGGCGATTTGAAAACGCTGATTCGGGCACAAGCGATCCTGGGCGCGCGGACGGACGACATTTTTGGCGGCTGTCCGGCGCGCATCGAGGGGCAGTGTAACATGCGCCGCGAACGCCCGAAACCGGCGGTTTGGC
>DATKOS010000140.1:0-6131 GCA_035524535.1 Bryobacteraceae bacterium | reverse complement strand
AATAGGACACCCGATTATCCGATTTTCGCCCGCGTCTTCGGCCCGGCCGCCAGGCTTTGGCGCTTTTGATAATGTGAAAAGGATATGCCTGAAGAATTGGCGGATGCTGGTTTTCAGCGCTTCTGGCGCCGGCTGCAGCAGCTTGGCCTGAACGCCTACGAATCGCGCTCGTACCTGGTGCTGCTGGGGCACCCTCGTTTCAAAGCTCTCGAACTGGCCGCGCGCTCCCACGTGCCGCGGCAAAAGATCTATGAAGTGCTGGATAGCCTGGTGGAGAAGGGCTTCGCGCAGGTGGTTCAGGAAAAGACGAAGCTATTCTCCGCGGTCGAGCCGAGCCTGGCGATTCCGGGTTATCTGGCAGCCAAGCGGCAGATGCTGGAGCAGGAACTGGCGGACAGCGGACGCACCGGTTCGTCACTGATCGACGACCTGAAGCTGCTGTATTCGGAAGGGCAGGGAGGCCGGGGAACGCTGGATTTCCTGCGTATTGTCACCGAGCCGGCGCAGACGGCGGCGGAATACCGCCGGATGCTCTCCGAAGTGAAACACGACTACGTGGAGTTCTCCCGCCCGCCCTACGCCGTGGACCCACTGGACGAGAAACTGGTCAAGCAGGCCAAGCTGAGCGGCGCTTCCTGCCGCCTGCTGCTGGAGAAGGGCACGGTGGACGACGAGCATCGCCAGCGCCTGGCGGAATACGTGGCTTGCGGCATCGAAGTCCGGATGGCGGAGTCGCTGCCTATGAAGCTGGCGGTCTTCGACGGGCGCGACGGGATGATTGCGCTGCTGGATCCCGTGATCACGCGGCCGGCCTGGACGGCCGTGGTGTTCCACCACGAGGGCATGGGCGAAGCCATGACGGGCCTGTTCGATGATCACTGGCGCCGCGGCGCGAGTTTATAGTTGTAGGTTAGTGGCTTTCTCCGGAAAGCCGTCCTCCATGGCCATCGATCCATCGGCAAGCGTGGCGCCCACGGCGCGCGTGCACCCGGACGCGTGCATCGGACCGGGCGTCCGCATCGGCGACTTCTGCGTGATTGAGAGCGAGGTGCGGATTGGGGCGGGCTGCGTGCTGGAGCCGTACGTGTTCGTGAAGCGCTGGACGGCCATGGGAGAGCGCAATGAGATTTCGGCGGGCGCGGCGCTGGGTACGGACCCGTTCGACAAGCATTTCACCGGCGAGCGCAGCTACTTGCGGATCGGAGCGGACAACAAGATCCGGGAGCATTTCACGATTTCGCGCGGCACGGCGCCGGAATCGGTGACCGAGATCGGCAGCGGCAACTACATTATGAGCTCGGGGCACATCGCCCACAATTGCCGGATCGGCGATGGCAACGTGATCGCAAGCTGCGCGCTGCTGGCGGGGTATGTGGAGGTGGGGGACGGCGCCTTTGTTTCGGGGGGAGTGGCCGTGCACCAGTTCTGCAAGGTGGGGCGGCTGGCGATGATCGCCGGGAATACCGGCGTATCGAGCGACGTGCCGCCGTTTGTGACGTGCGCGGGGTATCGCGGCGACGCTCTGGGTTTGAATCTGGTGGGTCTGCGACGCGCGGGGTATTCGACGGAGCGGATCGGCGCCATCAAGCGGGCGTACCGGACGCTGTATCGAAGCGGATTGTCGCTGGAAGAGGCATTGGGGAAGTTAGAGGATCAGGGGGCTGGGGAGGATGCAAATTACATGGCGGCGTTTATCCGGCGCTGCGAACGCGGCATTTGCCGGGAGCCGGCGCGCCGGAGTGTGCGGGTGGAATAAGGGCCGGAGCGCATTAGCGGGAATCATGACGGGGCGCGCCGTGCCGGCGGCGCTCGGCGCACTTTTATTACTGGCCGCGGCGGCGGCTTTCGGGCAGGTGAACGCGGGCATCTCCGGCCGCATTGAGGACGCTTCTGGCGGCCCCATGAGCGGCGTCACGGTAACGGCCAAGAACCTGGAGACGGGCCTCTCGCGCGCGGCGGTGACGGACGACGACGGCGGCTTCCGCATTCTCTCGCTCCCCATCGGGCCGTACGAAGTGCGGGCCTCCAAAGCGGGCTTCCGCACGGGCGTGCGCAGCGGCGTCACGCTGGTGGTGGGCCAGGAGGCCGTGGTGAACCTCCGCCTGGCGGTGGGAGATCTCTCGCAAGAGGTGACCGTGAGCGGCGGGACGGGCGTGGTGAACACCACCACGGCGCCGGTTTCGGGGCTGGTGGGCGAGCGCGAAGTGAAGGACCTGCCGCTGAACGGGCGCAGTTTTGACGCGCTGATGACCTTGAACGCGGGCGTGGTCAACTACCAGCTAAAGAGCGCCGCCACGAGTACGAGCAACGGCAACACGTTCTCCGTGGCCGGGCGGCGGCCCATGGACAATCTGGTGCTGATCGACGGGATCGAATACACCGGGTCGAGCCAGCTTGCCATCACGCCGGGAGGCGCGAGCGGGTACCTGCTGGGCGTGGACGCGATCCGCGAGTTCAACGTGCAGACGGACACCTACGGCGCCGAATACGGAAAGCGCTCCGGAGGGCAGGTCAGCGTGGTGACGCACTCCGGCACGAATGCGCTGCATGGGACGCTGCTGGAGTTTCTGCGCAACAGCGCGCTGGACGCGCGGAGCTTCTTCGCGCAGACGCCCTTCACGCCGCCGTTCCGCCAGAATCAGTTTGGAGGGGCGCTGGGCGGGCCGCTCAAGAAGAACCGCCTGTTTCTGTTCGGCGATTATGAAGGCTTCCGCCAGGCCGAAACGCTCAGCTCCGTGAGCGTGGTTCCGGACGCGCGGGTGCGGCAAGGCCTGTTTCCAAACGCGGCGGGCGTCTACGCGCCCGTGGCCAACGCCGATCCGCGGATGCTGCCGTACTTCTCATTCTGGCCGCAGGCCAACGGCGCGGAACTGCTCACCAAGGGGCTGCCAAGCGGCACGGCGTTCGCCTACAACAACCCGAATCAGCATATTCGCGAGGATTTCGGCGTGACGCGCCTGGACTACGACATCCGCGACCGCGACTCCTTGTCGGCGTCGTACACCATAGACAACGGCGAAAGCCTGATTCCGCTGGCCGATCCACTATTCGCCTCCTACAATGACCTGGGGATGCAGGTGGCGAGCCTGCGCGAGACGCACATCTTTTCGCCGGACATGCTGAACACGGTGCGGGCGGGATTCTCCCGCGCGGCGTTCGCGCTGGATTCGGCGCTGCTGTCGCAGTTCTCTCCGAACCTCGCGTTCATCACGGGCGCGGGTCCGGGCGGGATTGTGGTGAATGGCGGGGTGACCACCACGGGGCTTTCGGGCATCACGTCGGCCGGGCCGAACAACGCGGCGGGAAGCTGGAACCGGCGCAACCTGTTCACCTACGCGGACGACTTTCAGTTCGCCAAGGGGGCGCACCAGATCAGCGCAGGCGTGTGGTTCCAAAGAGTGCAGGACAACGAAGATTCCGCCTCCCGGCAGCTTGGGCAAGCCACCTTCACCAGCTTGAGCACGTTCCTGCAAGGAACCGTGAGCAGCTTCCAGGCCGTGCCTACCGCCAGCGAACTGGGATGGCGGAGCTGGTTCGGCGCGTTCTACGCGCAGGACGCCATCAAACTGCGGCGCAACCTGACCGTGCGGGTGGGCGTGCGCGACGAGTTCACCACAGGGTGGAACGAGGAACTCGGGCGGGCGGCGAACTACGTGCCGGGAGCGGGCGGCGTGCTGCAAACGGCGCCGCTGGTGGGGAACTCGGCGTTCACGGTAAACAACGCGAAACGGCTCCTGAGCCCGCGGGCGGGGCTGGCCTGGGACCCTTGGGGCGACGGCAAGACGGCGATTCGGGCGGGATTCGGCACGTACTACTCGCTGATCGACGATCTCAGCTTCCTGCTGAACTCGCTGCCGCCGTATAACGGGGCGATCTCTTCCTCCGGCTCCCTGTTCAACATTACGCCCGTGGCGCCAGGGGCCGCTCTGCCCGCTTCCTGCGGGCCGAACGTGCCCAAGCCGTGCACCACGTACGCCCCGCAAGGCGTGCAGGCGGACGCCAAGACGCCGGCGGTGCAGGAATGGAACCTGACGGTGGAACGGCAACTCGACGCCTCCACGGCTTTGCGCGTGTCCTACGTCGGCTCCTTCGGCTACCATGGGCTGCTGAGCGTGGACCCCAATACGATCCCCTCCCAAATCTGCCAGTCCGCGGCGGGATGCCAGGCGGGCGGCGTTTCCACCGGCGGAACTCCGAACACCGCGGCGAGCCAGAGCCTCGTTCCGCAGGGGGCGCAGTACATCCCCGTGGGAACGCGTCCGAATTCGTACCTGGGTGCGGGCTTCTTCTGGTACACGGAGGGCAACAGCAGTTACAACGCGCTGGAGACCAGCGTGACGCGGCGGCTGAGCCATGGCTTCCAGATTCGCGCGAATTACACGTGGTCCAAGAACCTGGACATGGATTCGGCGCTGACCGGCGCGCAGGCGCAGAACGAATCGCAGATGATTTTGGACCGCAACAATCTGCGGCGCGACTGGGGGCCGTCAGCTCTGGATGCCGCCTCCCAGGCCAGCATCTCCGGGCGCTATGAACTGCCATTCGGGCGCGGCAAGACGTGGCTGCAAAACTCGAACGGGCTGGCGGAGAAGCTGGCCGGCGGCTGGCAGGTGAACGCCATCGCCACGCTGCTGAGCGGCTTCCCCTTCACGCCGGTGATCGGGTCGAACCGTTCGGGCGACGGCGATACGCGCAACCCCGACAGGCCGTCGCTCAATCCGTCCTTCAGCGGCCCGGTGGTTCTGGGGCAGCCGGGGCAGTGGTTCAACCCAAATGCGTTCCTCCTGCCGCCCTTCGGCACTTACGGAAACCTGGGCCGCGGCGTTTACCGCGGGCCGGGGCTGGCGGAGGTAGACCTCTCGCTGTTCAAGAACGTGGCGGTGTGCGAGAAAGCCACGCTGGAGCTGCGGGCGGAGGCGTTCAACATCATGAACCACGCGAACTTCGGATCTCCGAACGCCACGGTGTTCTCCGGCGGGGCGGTGAACGCTTCGGCGGGACTCATCACCACGCTGGCCACTTCGCCGCGCCAGATTCAGTTTGGCCTGAAGCTCAACTTCTAAGCGCGGCTAGGCCGCCGAGGGATCCGGGGCGAGGGCGGCATCGGCCAGGAAGTCTCGCTCACGGTACGCGAAGTAATCGAAATCGGCCGGACGGAGCGAGCCGCGAAGGTCCTGACAAGCCATGCCCACGAAGGCGCCGGTGAAGTTGGGAGGGCCGGCGGGGCCGGACTCGTCAGAGAGGATGCTCGCGTCCCACATGCCGGGCAGCCAGCGCCAGCGCTCCGAGCCCACGCGGCAAGCGAAGCGCAAGCGTTCGTAATCCACCTCAACGCGCAAGTGCACGGGGCCGGCGGCGGGCAAGGGGAAGGCCTCGGAGGTGAAGTCCGGCGCGGGCAGGTCGGGATTGCAGGTCATGACGCGCAGATGCCTGCCGACGGCTTCGTCATGCGAGACGAACAGGTAGTGATACTTGCCGGCGTTGTAGTAGTAGACCAGGCCGGCCATCTGCTGGAAGTCCTCCGGCTGGAAATCCACCACGGTGGCGGCGCTGAAGCAGTGCGCCTGCTGCCGCCGCGCCACCAGGGCTTGCCGGAACCAGCTTCCCAGGGTTTCGCGGCCGTAGAGGCGAAGGTGGCCAGGACGCTCCGTTAGGCTGAATAGCTCCTCGGGATACGGTGAGCGGAGCCACTGAAAATCGATGGGCAAATCCGGCCGGCCGAAATCCTCGCGCACGGAGGGAGCCGGGAAGGCGTGGGCCCGCCAGGAAGGCGCGGGGACCTCGGAATAGGGCAGCCCCTTACCGTCCGCCGTTCGCAGCCAGCCGTCGTCATTCCAGGCCATGCGCTGAATCGCGGTCTCGCGGCCCAGGGTGCAGCGGCCGCGGTTGCGTAGCGGACGGCCGCAGAGGTGGACCAGATAAGTCTCGCCGGTGTGCGTTTCGACGATGTCGGCGTGCCCGGCGCGCTGCATTTCGAGGTCCGGCCGATGGCGCGCAGTCACGATGTAGGTGTCGGGGTGCAGCTCATAGGGTCCCGCCAGGTCGCGCGAACGGCAGAGCGTCACGGCATGGCCCCAGCCGGTGCCGCCCTCGGCGGTCAGCAGGTAGTAGTAGCCGCCGCGCCGGTAGAG
>DATKOS010000139.1:0-6307 GCA_035524535.1 Bryobacteraceae bacterium | reverse complement strand
GCGGGACCGCCGCGAACTTCAACAGCGCCTTTTACTCCAAGGTGTTTGAAGTCATCCTGCGCATGAAGGGGAACTACCTGTGGCCCGCCATGTGGAACAACGCCTTCGCCGAGGACGATCCCGACAACCCGCGCATCGCTGACGAATACGGTGTTGTCATGGGTTCCAGCCACCAGGAGCCGATGCTGCGCGCACAGAAGGAATGGGATTGGCATCTTCGCGCCGCCAACGGCAACTGGAACTACGCCACGCAAGCGAACATCCTCGATGACTTCTGGCGCGAAGGCGTGGAGAAGCGCAAGGACTACGAGAGCA
This sequence comes from Bryobacteraceae bacterium, assembly GCA_035524535.1. Taxonomy (GTDB): domain Bacteria; phylum Acidobacteriota; class Terriglobia; order Bryobacterales; family Bryobacteraceae; genus BOG-224. Next base: position 5,992 of record DATKOS010000139.1, on the reverse strand, counting down.
TCTACACCATGGGCCTTCGCGGCGAAAACGATTCCGCCATGGTGCGCACTCCTGCCGAGGGCGTCGCCCTAACCGAGAAGATTGTCGCCGATCAGCGCAAGATTCTATCCGAAGTGGTCAACCCGGACGTCACCAAGATTCCGCAGTTGTGGGCTCTCTACAAAGAGGTGCAGGGGTATTACGAAAATGGCCTGCGCGTGCCGGACGACATCACCCTGCTCTGGGCCGAAGACAACTGGGGTAATGTGCGCCGCCTCCCGACGCCCGAAGAGCGCAAGCGCTCCGGCGGCGCCGGCATCTATTACCATTTCGACTATCACGGCGGCCCGCGCAGCTATCAGTGGGTGAACACCAGCCCCATAAATAAGATCTGGGAACAGATGTCACTGGCCAAGCAATACGGCGACGATCGCATCTGGATCGTCAACGTGGGCCACTTCAAGGGCTACGAAATCCCCACGGAGTTCTTCCTCAACCTCGGCTGGAATACGGATCGATGGAAGGGGAGCAACGTGAACGATTTCACGCGCCAGTGGGCCGAGCGGGAGTTCGGCGCGGCATACGCGACCGAAGTGGCGGCCATTGTGGACGCATACACAGACTTCAATGCACGCCGCAAGCCCGAACTGCTCGAGCCTGGCACGTACAGCCTCGTCAACTACCGCGAAGCCGAGCGCGTGGAGTCGGATTACGACGCGCTTGCGGCCCGTGCGGAAGCTCTCTACGCGAAGGTTCCCGCGGACAAGCGCGATGCGTTTTTCCAACTGGTGCTGTTTCCCGTGAAGGCGTGCGCGAATCTGAACGCCATGTACGTCGCCGCGGGCCGCAATGCCCTCTACGCCTCGCAAGGCCGCGCCGATGCCAATGCCTGGGCCGACAAGGTGAAGGCCCGATTCGCCGACGACGCCGCCCTGACCAAGCAGTGGGATGAACTCGAAGGCGGCAAGTGGGTGCACTTCATGGAGCAGCCGCACATCGGGTACAGGAGCTGGGCGGACCCGCCCGCCAACACGCTGGCGGCCATTAAACTCGCCGGCGTGGAAGCCACGGCGGAAGCCTCACTCGGCATTGCCGCCGATGGCGGATCGTCCACCCTGCCCGCCTTCGATTCGCTCAACCAGCAGCGCAGCTACGTGGACGTCTTCAACAAGGGCCGCGCCCCGTTCGATTTCACCGCGACCGCCAGCGCTCCCTGGATCGTCCTGAGCGCATCGAAAGGCCGCGTGGACGACGAATCGCGCATCTGGGTGACCATCGATTGGGCCAAGGCGCCCGCCGGCGTCAATCCAGGGTCCATCAAGATTGCCGGGGCCGGCCGCGAGGAGACGGTCCAACTCAGCGCCCGCAAGCCGGCCGGCCTGACGCGCGCCACCCTCAACGGCTTCGCCGAAGGCGCCGGATACGTGGCCATCGATGCCGCCCACTACAGCGCCAAGACCGATGCCGGACAGGCCGCCTTCGTGCCGGTGGAGCAATACGGCATGCTCACCCACGCGCCCGTGGACGTAGCCGGACTCAGCAACGGCCCGCACCTGGATTACCGCGTTTACCTCTTCACGCCGGGCGAAGAAACGGCCAAGCTGAAGCTCGGACCCGCATTGAACTTCGCGCCGGACCGGCCGGTGCGCATCGCCGTCTCGATGGATGACGAAACGCCCCAAGTCCTCACCATAGTTCCGAAAGGCTACGACGCCGGCAACGGAAACCGAGACTGGGAGCAATCCGTGCGCGACAACGCCCGCTACGTCACCAGCAAACACCAAATCGCCGCCGCCGGCTATCACACCTTCAATGTCTGGATGGTAGACCCCGGAGTAGTCCTGGAGCGCATCGTGATCGACACGCCGGCTTCGGCCAAAGCCGCGAGCTATCTGGGACCGCCGGAGAGCTACCGTCATGTGGCGGCCGTGGGCGCCGCGGCGAAGCAGAGGAAACCATAGGCCGCGCGGACGCGGGCCATCATCCCGAAGGAAAAGCGCCGGCGGCAGCCAGTGGCGCAACGCCGGGCATTCCAGCGCCGGCGCCCGGCTCATTTGCGGCGCGCTTCCTTACTGCTCGTGCACGTCTTCCAGATACGTGTAGCCGTGCAGGCCTTCTTCGTAGAAGTGCAGCAGGGAGCCGCATTCCTCGTAATTCAGGCGGCCTTCGCGTAGCGCGGCTTCGGCGTCGCGGCGCAGCTTGGTCACCAATGAATCCGAGCTGAATTGCACGTAGTTGAGCACTTCGCGAACGGTATCGCCCTTGATCACCGAATCCAGAATCACCTCGCCGGTCTCGCCCAGGCGGACGTGCACGGCGTTGGTGTCACCGAAGAGGTTGTGCAGGTCGCCGAGAATTTCCTGATACGCGCCCAGCAGGAATGCGCCCAGGTAATAATCGCCGCCGTCGAACTTGTGCAGGGAGAGCGTTCGCTTCACGTCGCGGCGGTCGATGAAGGCGTCCACCTTGCCGTCCGAATCGCAGGTGATGTCGCCCAGCACCGCATGCCGCGTGGGCTCCTCGTCCAACCGGTGAATCGGCATGATGGGAAAGAGCTGCTTGATGGCCCAGCTATCCGGCATGCTCTGGAAGAGCGAGAAATTGCAGAAGTACGTGTCGGAAAGCATCGCATCGATGCCTTCCAGTTCCTCGGGGAAAAAGTCCAGCTCCCGCGCCATGCGCTCGATGCGCCGCGAGATGGCCCAGTACAGGTTCTCGGCGATGCAGCGCTGATCCAGCGAGAGATAGCCGAGGCTGAACAGATTCAGCGCCTGGTCGAGCGCCTGCTGCGCGTCGTGGTAGCTCTCAAGCAGGTTCTTGGCGGTGAGGCCGCGATAGGTTTCCTGCAAATCGATGAGGGGCTGCTCGGCGTCGGCCGGCGGCTCCGGCGGCGCATCCTGCTCGCCCATTCCGGAAACGCCCAGAACATTGAACACCAGCACGCTGTGATACGCCGCGATGGCGCGCCCGCTCTCCGTCACAATGGTGGGGTGCGGCACGCCCACCTCGTCGCATACGTTCTGCGCGTGGTAGATGATGTCGTTGGCGTACTCTTGCAGCGTGTAGTTGACGCTCGACTCGAAGTCCGTCTGTGAGCCGTCGTAATCGATCCCCAACCCGCCGCCCACGTCCAGATACTTGAGACCAGCGCCGGCGCGCGCCAGTTCCACGTACACGCGCACGGCTTCGTTCACCGCGCCCTTGATCTGCCGGATATTCGTAATCTGGCTGCCCAGGTGGAAGTGCAGAAGCTGCAGGCAATCCGCCATGCCGAGGTCTTTCAGTTCCTGCAGGGCCCGCACGGCTTCCGTGGCGGAGAGTCCAAACTTGGAGCGGTAGCCGCCGGACGATTTCCAGCGCCCGGATCCGCGGCTGGCAAGCTTCACGCGCAGGCCGACGTTCGGCCGCACGCCCACCTTCTGGCTGTACTTCAGGATCAGGTGCAGCTCGGTGTACTTCTCGACCACGGGGATGATGTGCCGGCCCATCTTCTGCGCCAGCATGGCCATCTCAATGTACTCGTCGTCCTTGAATCCGTTGCAGATGATCGGCGTCTCGCTATCGGCCAGCGCCATCACCGCCATGAGCTCGGGCTTCGAGCCCGCTTCCAGGCCGAACTGGTAAGGCTTGCCGAACTCCAGCACTTCCTCCACAACCTGGCGCTGCTGGTTCACCTTGATGGGATACACGCAGCAGTAGCCGCCCTGGTAGTGGTGCTCGTTGATGGCGTTTTGGAACGCGTCGTGAATCTCGCCCAGGCGGTGCTTCAGGATGCCGGCGAAGCGGATCAGGATGGGCAGACTGATGCCGCGCAGCACCAGCGTGTCCACCAGCTCCTTCAGGTCGATGCATCGCGCGGGGTCCTTTTCCGGATGGACGAACAGGTGCCCGTTGTCGCCGGTAGAGAAATACCCTTTGCCCCAGCTCGCCACGTCATAGAGGTCGTTGGCGCGCTGCGGACTCCATCTTTCGGTGGGTTCCATCACCATAGAACCTTTACGGCCGTTTCTTTCCAATTGCTGCCTCTCCTCGGTTCCCCGAACCTTCAGTTTCCTTCGGAATGAATCCCTCTGGCAAGAAAAAAATACAGCGCGCCGGCGAAAAGCGGTCCCGGCTGGCCGCTGGTTACAGCGGGGTTACTCTATGACTTCGCCTCACTCGCAGAACCGCGAGACCGCAGCGCCGGATAGCACCCCCATAGAACCGCCAGCGCCACCGCCGCCGCCACCATCCACGCCTGCATGCGCAGCACGGGATTCCCAGTGGCGAACAGCTGCCCCATGGGTCCGCGCAGCGCCGCCGCCCATAGCGCCAGAGCGTAGGCCAGGTAGTTGCCGCGCGCAATCCATCCGCACAGCAGCACCGCCGCGCCCGCGCGCGTCGCCGCCAAACCGTATTGCAGCGCGAACTCTGCCGCCGTGTGCGTCTCCGGCGGCAGCAGTACGAACAGCGCCGCCAGCGCCAGGGGAACCAGCATCCAGCGCTTGGGAACCTCACGCACGGCAGTCACAATCGCCGCCAGCGCCGCCGCCGAAGTCAGAACGGACCGCGTCGCATCCGCCAGCGCCGCCAAGGCGGGCGACGCGCTCGCAATCAGGTTCGGACTATCCATCGAAAGGAGCGCCTGCGCCGGAAAAGCGTCGTACAGCGCGCCCCGCAGCGCGCCCACAGCCGCGAACACCCCGCCGGCCGCCAGCAAAGTCAGCGCGGCGTCCCACGCCAGCGGACCCCGATGCGCCGCGCGCAGCGAAGCAACGCTCTCCGGAAACAGAGAGAGCAGCAGCGCCGCGGCCGCCACCATCACGATGAACGCGAAGATCACGGACATCGCGAGCATGGCGTATTCCATCGCCTGGTACGTTTCCAGCGGAATCGCCGTGGGATAAGCCGTCAGCAGAAGCGGCAGCGAGAGCAGCGGCGCAACCACCGCCAGCGCCGCCGGAATCGCCGCCAGCCGCAGCGTGGCGCGCCACGGCACCAATCCGGCCCGCGTTCTGTAAACCAGCAGCCAGAGCCCCCACACCGCGGCCCCCGCCATCACGGCGAGGCGCAGCGCGGTGATGGCCACGGAGATGCCATTCTGCCGGTCGCGCTCGCGCGTCCACGCCTCCGGCAGCTTCCAGTACGACCGCGCGGCGGTGGCCCGGTCCCCCGAAACCACAATTTCGTCGCGATACCGCGCTTCCCCCATGTTGCGCGCGTCCCCGGGCGGCGCTTCCCACACCAGCGTGTAATCCCGCCGCGCCTTCTTCTTCTCCGAGTTTTTCTCCTTCAGCGGCATGGCGCTCAGGTCCCAGCCGAACGAGGACGCGAAGGTCAGCGCCACTTGCTGCGCCTGCTCCGGCGTCAGGTCCGCGCCCGGCTGATCCTCGGTGACCTCCGTCTGAAAGCCGGTCACCTTGCCGCTCTCCGGCTGAACCGCCACCGTCACTTCCTCGCGCTCCAGCGGTTTGAAGTAGCGCGTGTCCCAAACCTGCACCGGCCGGTTGCGCTCAAACATGGCGGCCGTCTTCGCCACCGAACTCCGCTCCAGGAAATACTTGGCCGCCTGGCTATCGTCCCCGCCCCAATGCACGGAGGGAAAGGTCACAGTGCGAAACACGCCGGGGTCCAGCCCGCGCGTCTTTAGGAAAGCGTCCGCGGCAGCCTTCGCCTGCCCGCCGGAGAGCTTGTAGGCCGGCGATTCGCCGAAGCGGCTCGGGTGAACCAGCAGCGCCAGCAGTCCCGCGCCCGCCAGCGCCAGGGCAAGCAGCCGGCGGCGCATGCTGAGCGGCGCGTAGCGGCTTGCCGAAAAGGCCGGCTCGGGCGGCGCCGCTTGCGGCTCCGGCTCGGGCGGCGCCTCGTCCTCATTCAGCAGCCCGGCCTCCGGCTCGAATCCGCCGCGCGCAATGTACGCCCCGAGCGCCACCAGCACAGGCAGCACAATAAAACCCGCGCTCGCCGCGCCGGAGAGCTTGAAGTACAAGTGGTGGGAGCGCAGCAGCAGCATTGCGCTGTACATCGCGTCCACCGA
>DATKOS010000138.1:0-20876 GCA_035524535.1 Bryobacteraceae bacterium | reverse complement strand
GCCGCCGCCCAAGAAGACGAAGGCCAAAGCCAAAAAGACGTCGCGCGCGGAGAAGACGGTTCCTCCGCCGCCCATGCCGAAGCCGCCCGGCCCGCCGCCCAACTGGCTGGAGCTTTCCGGATACAACGCCGACGAAAAGGGCGAAGAACCTCCGGCCGGGGAGGAGCAAACGGACAAGCCGGTGGCGACGGACAATTGGAGCCTGATCCGAACCAAGGACGGCCAGTCTGGATGGGTGCTGACGCGGCGCATCTACATGGCGATTCCGGATGAAGTGGCGCAGTATGCCGAGGGGCACAGGATTGTCTCTTATTTTCCGCTAGGCGAGGTGCGGGACGGCGACCAGAGCCGCCAGCAATGGCTGTGGACGACGATCGCCGGCCCGGCCGGGGCGTACGATTTCGACAGCTTCCGGGTGTTTGTGTGGAGCATAAAACGCCACCGTTATGAGACGGCGTACATCGAGAGGAACATCCAGGGCCATTCGCCCGTTCTGCTGGGACAGGTGACGCTGGCCGGACCGCGGGGCGCCCAGGGGGCGGGGGCGACGTACCCGGGATTTTCCGTTTGTGTGCAGAAGGCGGATGGCTCACGGCGCATGCGGGACTACGCGTTCCTGAACCCTTCGGTGCGCTTTGCGGGAGAACGGGATTGCCCGGCGCCCGTGAGCTTGACTAGCGGCGCCCAGACCTTCGCGGCGCCCGCGCTCCCGCAGGCGGCGCCAGGAGCGGGCAGCGGCGGTCCGGCGAAGAGTACGTCGTGGTTCGCCAGGCTAAAGGCCAAAGTCCGCGGGCTATTCGGAAAATAGGACGCACGGCCGGCGGCGCGCGGCGATGAGGGTTAGGACTTTGGCTTGCGGTGCGCCAGGCGGGCTTCCCTTCGCTCGCCGGCCTCGCGGTAGCGCCGCTGTTCCGTTTCGGTCTCGGGGATCACGGGCGGAATGGGGGCCGGCTTGCCTTGATCGTCTAGCGCCACGAAGGTCAAGTAAGCGGAGCAGGTATGGAGCTTGGCGCCGGTCATCAGGTTTTCGGTTTCCACCATGACGCCCACCTCCATGGAGGTGCGAAACACGCGATTCACCGAGGAGCGCAGCGTGATCAGATCGCCGATGTGGGCCGGGTAGAGGAAGCGCAGGCTATCGACGGCGGCGGTGACGGTTGGGCGGCGCGCGTGGCGCATGGCAGCCATGGCCGCGGCCAAGTCCACCAGGTGCATGACTTTGCCGCCCAGGACGTTGCCCAGGCCGTTGGCGTCGGTGGGGAGCGCCAGCTCGGCGTACTCGGACTTGGATTCGCGGACGGGCTTGCCTTCCATGGGCCGGCTCATTTCCATTCGATGCGCCGCAAGTAACTCTCGATGTAGGCCAGCGCCTGGCGGTTGAGGTTCTGGTCCGGCGGAGGCGCGACGAGCGCCCGTTCCCGGCGGGAATATTCGAGAGGGCCGTGCGCGAAGGGATGGTGGTCGCGTTCCAGAACGTAATACAGGCTCACGCCGGCGTCGTTGGCCGCGCGGATGGTGAAGCGCACGGCATCGGGCCCGTCGCCGGCCGGAAAGCTGGGGCAGGTTCCGCGCGCATAACCCAGGTTGCACAGCGGGCGGAGCAAGGCGTTATCGGGGCGGCCAGGCGCATCCGGAACCGCGCGGCAAAGGCCGGACCAGGAATCGCCTAGCGGGAGCATGGCCGCGCGCGGATTGGTCCCCTCCATACCGGATTCCACCGGATAGAAGTAGGGGCACGCCATTTCGCTGGTATAGTAGCACAAGGAATGCCAAGCACTCGTCTGGAAGCCCTTAAAGCAATGGTGGAGCAGAACCCCGCGGATAGCTTCTTGCGCTACGGTCTGGCCATGGAATACCGGAATTCGGGCGATGCGGAAGCCGCAGTGCGGGAGTTTCGCGCGCTGGTAGCGGTGGACCCGAGCTACGCCTATGCCTATTTCCATGGCGGGCAGACGCTGGAGCAGATGGGCCGGAGCGACGAGGCGCGGGCGCTCTACGAGGAAGGCATTCAGGCGGCCCGGAAGAAGGGCGACCGTCACGCCGAGGCTGAACTGCAAGGCGCGCTGGATCTGTTGGGGTAGCCGAGGGCGCGCGCAAAATATTTCTGCAATAATCCGGTTTTCGGGCCACTATTCTCACGAAAGCCTCCATGCGCCTCGTGATTCTAGCCGCGGCTCTCGCGCTTGCGCCCTGTGGATTGCGCGCGCAGGCGGCAGACGCGGCGTACGCGCCGCTTTCGCGCGCCTATGCGGCGGTGCAATCGCGCGATTACGACACGGCCATTGCGGCCTTTCTCCAGGCGGTGGGAGCGGCGCCGCGCCGGGCCGCCATTCGCAAGGACTTGGCGTATACCTACCTGAAGGTCGGGGAAAACGTCCTGGCGCGGGAGCAGTTTCGCGAGGCGATGGAGATCGACCCGGCCGATACGCAGGTGGCTCTGGAGTTCGCTTTCCTGGCGTACGAAACCAACCAGCGGCAGCAGGCGCGCCGGATCTTCGACCGGGTTCGCAAATCGGGACAGGCGCCCTACGCCGCCACGGCCGAGCAGGCTTTCCAGAATGTGGACAGGCCGCTGGCGGAAGGTATTGACCGCTGGAGTAAGGCGATCGCCCTGGGCGCGGACGATTTCAGCGTGCACGACGAGCTGGCGAAACTCGCCGAGGAGCGCGATGAATTCGAGCTTGCGGCCAAGCACTACGAGGCGGCCTGGAGGCTCGACCCGCGGCGCCGTTACGTGCTGGTGGACCTAGCGCGGGTCTGGCAGGCGCTCGGGCGTTCCGAAGATGCGATGGCCGCCCTGCTAGCCGCTTCGCGCGGCGGCGGCCAGCGGGCGGCCGAAGCCGCGCGCGAACTGCTGCCGAGCCGGTATCCCTTCGTATCGGAGTTTGAGCGAGCGCTGGAACTGGACCCCACGAATGCCGAACTGCGCCGCGACCTGGGGTTCCTGCTGCTGAAGCTGGGCCGTGAGGAAGAGGCCGAGCCGGTCTTCCAATACCTGGCGCGGACGGCTCCGGACGATCTGCTTTCCGCCACGCAACTTGGCTTTCTTCTTTATGCGCGCGGGGATCTAGCGGATGCGCAACCTCTCTTTGACCGCGTGCTGGCGGGCAAGGATGCGGACCTGGCGAACCGCGTGCGCGCGGTGCTGCGCCGCCAGCAGGTGGCGGCGGACCCAAAACCGGCCGCGCCCGACGCCAAGGAGATGGCGGAGCGCAGCATCAAGGCCGGCTACATGAAAGACGCCGTGAAGTATCTGCTTCAGGCGAACGAAGCGGACCCCGCCGATTACTCCGTGATGCTGCGCCTGGGGTGGGCGTACAATCTGCTGCGGCAGGACGCAGACGCCATCGAGTGGTTCGCCAAGGCGCGCGCGAGCAGCGATGCGCACATCTCCGCGGAAGCGCGGCAGGCCTACGAGAACCTGCGGGGCGAGGCGGCGCCGTTTCACCTCACTGCGTGGGCGTTCCCGATGTACTCGACGCGCTGGAGCGACGCTTTTGGCTATGCCCAGGCGAAGGGCGAGTTTGCCACGCGCCTGCCGCTGCGCGTTTATGCGAGCCTGCGGTTCATCGGCGATACGCGCGGCCAGATTGGCGCGGTGTTCCCCACGTACCTCTCGGAGAGCGCCATGATTCCGGCGATCGGCGTCCGCAGCGTCTCGTGGCATCGGGCGATGGCCTGGGCGGAGGCGGGAATCTCGGTGGGGTATCTGACGCGCCACGCCGTTCCGGACTACCGCGCGGGCGTGAGCTACGCGCGCGCCGTTGGCCGGCCGCTAAGCGCGGAGAGCCGGGGCTGGTTCGCGGAGTCGAACCTGGATGCGGTGTTCGTCAGCCGTTTTGGAAACGACACTCTTGTCTACGCGCAGGCGCGCAGCGGGTACGTCGCCGGTCCGAAGAACGAGCGCCTGCAGGCGTATTGGAATTCCGACATGACGTTCGACCTGAAGCGCCAGAGTTGGGCGAACTTCCTGGAGACGGGGCCGGGCGTGAAGTTGGCCGGCGGACCCCTGCCGAAAGGCGCCTACTTTACCTTTAACGCGCTCCGGGGCAGGTACACCGTGGGCGGCGCGCCCGGCTTCACGGATCTGCGTGTGGGAGTTTGGTATGCGGTTACGCGTTAGGGCGGTGGTTGGCGCGGTGTTCTTCGCTCTGGCGGCCGCGGCCGGGGGGAGCGCGGCCACTCCCAGCTTCGCGGTGCTTGCTCCGGATGGCGGATCTTGGCCCCAGCTTCTCTCCTCGATCGGATTGCAGCCCGACGCAGCGGCGGAAGCGCAGGTGCTGGTGGCGCGCGCGGGCGCGGCTTACTCGGCGGAGATGGCGGAACGCGTCGCGCGCGGCGCCATTCTCGTGCTGGAAGGCAGCTCGCCGCTGGCGGAGGGCTTCGGCTTCAAGGTAACCGCGACGAAGGCGGTGGTGAATAGCCTTGTGGACGCGCACAATTCCGGCCAATCCATCCTCTGGGAGAAGGGCGTGGAACTGCCGGTGTTTGAAGTTCCCGACGGGGCGCAAGTGTTCGCGCGCGAGCGGTGGTCCGCGGCGCCGCTTACCGCCGGCTTCCGCCGGGGCGCGGGCGCGGTGCTTTGGGTGGCGGCAGACCCGGGAGCGCGCGGCTACGAGCGTTTCCCGTACCTGCTCAACGCGCTCTGCGACCTTGGTCTGGAGCCGCCCTTTCGCTCCGACCGCCTCTGGGCCTTCTTCGATTCCTCCTACCGCCTGCGCGTGGACGTGGACTACTTTGCGGCGCGCTGGCGCAAGGCGGGCATCGCCGCGCTGCACGTGGCGGCCTGGCATTTCTACGACGCCGATGCGGAGCAGGACGCCTACCTGGAGAAGCTTATCGCCGCCTGCCACCGCCAGGGCATCCAGGTTTATGCGTGGCTAGAGCTGCCGCATGTGAGCGAGAAATTCTGGGCGGACCATCCCGAATGGCGCGAGAAGACCGCGCTTCTCCAGGATGCGCAGCTCGACTGGCGGAAGCTCATGAACCTGACCAATCGGGATTGCTTCCGCGCGGTATCGGCGGGCGTGAAGCGCCTGGTGGAGCGGTTCGATTGGGACGGCGTCAACCTCGCGGAGCTGTATTTCGAATCGCTCGAAGGCATCGACAATCCGGCGCGTTTCACGCCGATGAACGACGATGTCCGCTCGCAATTTCGGGCGCGCTACGGGTATGACCCCTTGGAACTCTTTCACGGGCGCAAAGACGCGGCGTCGCGCAAACAATTTCTGGACTTCCGGGCGGAGCTGGCGCGCAAGATGCAGGAGGACTGGCTGGCGGAAGTGGAGGCCATGCGCCGCGCGAAGCCGGACCTCGATTTGACGCTGACGCACGTGGACGACCGCTTCGACGCGGGCATGCGCGACGCCATTGGGGCGGACGCGGCGCGGGCGCTGCCGCTGTTGGACCACCACTCGTTCACCTTTCTCATCGAGGACCCGGCCACCATTTGGAATCTGGGCCCGCAGCGCTACCAGACGCTGGCGGAGCGCTATGCGGCTCTTACGCCGCGGCGCGACCGGCTGGCCATCGACCTGAACGTGGTAGAGCGCTATCAGGATGTGTACCCCACCAAGCAGCAAACCGGCGCCGAGCTCTTCGAACTGGTCCATCAGGCCGCGGCGGGTTTTGCGCGCGTGGCGCTCTATTTTGAAAGCTCCTTGCAGGCCGCCGATCTGAAGCTGCTGCCGTTCGCGGCGGCCGCCGGCGGCCACGAAGAGGTTTCGCGCGGCCAGACGACGGTGGAATCCAGCGCGGGCGCCGGCGTACCGTGGAAGGGCGGCGCCACGGTGGATGGCGCGCCGTGGCCGGTGGGCGATGGAGAGACGGTGTGGCTGCCGCCGGGGCGCCACACGGTGGCGGCGGGCACGGCGGCGCCGCTGCTCGAATGGCTCAACGCGGAGTTGGAGAACGCTAAGACGCCGTCGGCCGGGACGCTGGAGTTCTCCTACCGGAGCGCGGGGCGGGCGTTCGCCGTGCTGAGCGGAGCCCCGGTGCGGGTGCGGGTGGATGGCGCTCCGCAACAGCCGAAACTCGCCGGCCCCAGGACGCTGATACTTCCCAGCGGCCGGCACTCGGTGCAGGTGACCGAGGCGGAGGCCGCGGCCGCCGCCCGTTGAAGGCCGGGCTTGGATTGACGCGTCCGCGGCCCTCCCGCGTGGCATAATAATCGAGATCTCCAGGGAAAGGAAACACCATGAGGCTTACCATTTCGCTCGTCCTGTTGGCCGCCGGGGCTTGGGGCCAGGCGGTTCCCGCGAATCCGCTGGTGACGGTTTCCAAGAGCACCTACGCCATCGCCAAGGATGACATTCTGCGCTCGGCCGCCAAGATTCCGGACAATCTGTGGTCCTTCCAGCCGACGCCCGATGTAAGAACCGTGGCGCAGTTGTTTGCGCACATTGCCGACGGGCAGTACGAGTTCTGCGGCGTGGCGGCGGAAGGCAAGAGCGTCTCCAAGAACATCGAGAAGACGAAGAAGACCCGGGCTGAGATCGAGGCGGCGCTGAAGGAAGCCTTCGCCTATTGCGATGCGGCCTACGGCAAGATGACCGACGCGAACGCGGCCGATCTGGCGCCATTCATCGGCATGCGCATCACGCGCCTGGGCGTGATGGATTTCAACATTGCGCACACGATGGAGCACTACGGGAATCTGGTAACGTACATGCGGCTCAAGGGCATTGTCCCGCCATCGAGCGAGTCACCGGCCGCCCCCGCGCCAAAGAAGGACTAGGCGGCCTGGCGCAGGCCAAGAAATTCGTAACGGCGCGAGCGGGCGCGGCGTCAGACAGGCAAGTGGAGAGGCCGCTGCCAAGAGGGGATGGAGCACGGAGGCGGCGCTCCCGGTGCGTCTCGAAGACCACCGGCCACCGGCCGCGCACAACGCTCCGCGGCCGGCTCTTCCTACCCGTTCGCCGCGCTCATGACCTTTATCCCTGACCACACCGATCTTTTTGTAATCGGGGGCGGGCCGGCTGGTCTCGCCGCCGCCATCGCCGCGCGCCGCCGCGGTTTTCGCGTGACCGTAGCCGATTGCTCGGCGCCGCCCATCGACAAGGCCTGCGGCGAAGGCATTATGCCGGACGGCATCGCCGCCGCGCGCGCTATCGGCATCGATTTGGAGAGGGCGGGCGGCATGCCCTTTCGCGGCATTCGCTTTCGCGAGGGGAAAGTCTCCGTGGAAGCCGCCTTTCCCCACGGGCACGGGCTGGGCCTGCGGCGCACCACGTTGCACGCCATGATGGCGCAACAAGCCAAAGCGGCCGGAGTACGCCTGATGTGGGACGTGCGCGTGACCGGCCTGTGCGGCGACGGTGCGCTGCTTGACGGGCGGAAGGTTCGCGCGCGCTGGATCGCCGGCGCCGATGGCGGCCGTTCGCTGGTGCGGCGCTGGGCGGGGCTCGAAGCCTTCCGGCGCGACCGGCGGCGCTACGGATTCCGGAGGCACTATCGCGTGGCCGCTCCGAACGACTTCATGGAGATCCATTGGGGCCGCGATTGCCAGCTCTATATCACGCCGGTGAGCCCCGGGGAAGTTTGCGTGGCTCTCATTTCGGATGACTCGCATTTGCGGCTGGAGGCCGCGCTGCCGCAGTTTCCGGAGGTGGCGCGCTGGGTGGCGGATGGGCCTTCCAGCGTGGAGCGCGGGGGGGTATCGGCGTCGCGCCGCTTGAAATCGGTCTACCGCGGCAACGTGGCGCTGGTGGGGGACGCCTCCGGGTCCGTGGACGCCATCACGGGCGAGGGGCTGTGCACGCTGTTCCAGCAGGCGGAGGCATTGGCCGGCGCGCTGGCGGCGGGCGACTTGCGGCGCTATCAAGCAGCGCACACGCGCATCGGGCGGCGACCGGAGATGATGGCCCGCCTGATGGTTTCCATGGGGGCCTTCGGCGGGCTGCGGCGGCGCGCCATGGAAGCCATGCGCCGGCAGCCGCGGCTGTTCGCGGGAATGCTGGCGCTGCACATGGGCGAACGGTCGCCGTTGCAATCCGCTCCCGACGGGCTGGCTTTGGGCTGGCGCATGCTGACGCTATGATTAAACTCTTCCATTCCTGTTGCCTGGCAGCTCTGCTGGCCGCGCTGGCCCCAGCCGCGCCGCCCTCCACGGCGGCGGTTCTTCTGCGCGTGGATCCGGACCAGACCAAAGTGGAATTCACATTGGGCGCGGTGCTGCACACGGTGCATGGCAGCTTCAAATTCAAGCGCGGAGAGATCCGTTTCGACCCGGCCGGCGGCGCCGCCAGCGGCGAACTGGTGTTGGACGCGGTGAGCGCGGAGACGGGCGATTCCGCCCGCGACAAGACCATGCACAAGTCCGTGCTGGAAAGCGCGCGCTTTCCGGAGATCGTATTCCGTCCGGACCGCGTGGAAGGGCCAGTCGCGGCGCAAGGCTCGTCTCAGGTGAAGCTCCACGGCGTTTTCTCCATCCACGGCGCCGACCACGAGATGGAGTTCCCCGTGGAGGTAGAAGCGAGCGGCGGCGAATACCGCGCTACCGTGAAGTTCTCCGTGCCCTTCGTGGAGTGGGGGATGAAGGATCCGAGCACGCTGTTCCTGCGCGTGGAAAAGCATGTGGACCTGACGCTGCACGTGGCGGCGCGCGCGGCGGATTAGAAGGGGAATCGCGCCGGTTGGGGAAGTCGCTCTTTGGGCCCACCGCGAACTATAATCGCTTCAGTGCTGCTGGAGCTGGTGGTGGAAAACTACGCCGTGGTGGAACGCTTGCGCGTTCGATTCCATGCCGGGCTGAACCTGCTGACCGGCGAAACCGGCAGCGGAAAATCGATTGTGGTGGATGCGCTGGGGCTGCTTCTCGGGGCGCGCGCTTCCTCCGACATGATCCGCACGGGAGAATCCCGCGCGCGCGTGGCGGGCATTTTCGATGTGCGGGACAACGCGGCCTTGCGCGCCGCTCTGGAGCCGGTGGGTTTGGAAATTGAAGACGGCGAGCTGCTGGTGGAGCGTGAAATCCTTTCCGGCGGAAAGTCGCGGGCGTTCGTGGGAAGCCGTCCGGTATCGGCGTCGCTGTTGAAGGACATCGCGCCGCACCTCGCGGATATTCACGGGCAGCACGATCAGCAGCTCTTGTTCGTGGCCGATGCGCAGCGCGACATGCTGGACGCCTTTGCGGGCGTGCGGGAGCCGGCCGCGCGCGTAGCGGCGGCGTACCGGGAGTGGCGCGGGGCGGAGGAAGAACTGGAGGCGCTGGCGCGCGCGGAGCAGGAGAAGCTGCGGCTGCTGGATTTGTGGTCCTTCCAGCGGAAGGAGATCGAGAGCGCCGGCCTGGCGCCGGAGGAAGATACCGCTCTAGAGAACGAACGGCGCGTGCTGCAGAACGTGCAGCGCCTTCAGGAGGCGGCCGCGGCGGCCTATGAGGCGCTCTATGACGCTCCGGAATCCGCTTCGGCCCTGGCGCGTACGGCGGCGCGGCGCCTGGACGAGCTGATCCGGATCGACACTTCACTGGAACCGCTGCGCGAGCATCTTAAGAATGCGGAGCTGAGCTTGCAGGAGTGTTCCTACGGGCTGCGCGATTACCTTAGCGGGCTGGAGGCCAACCCCAGCCGGCTGGAGGAAGTGGAAGCTCGCCTGGCGCTGATGGACCGGCTCAAGCGCAAGTACGGCGGCTCCATCCCGGAGATTCTCGCTTTTCTTGCGGAGACGAGGAGCCAGATTGAGGCCGCGGAGAACGCCGGGGAACGGATGGAGTGGTTGCGCAAGGAACAGAAGCGCCTGGGGGCGGAATTCGAGAAAGCCGCCGCGGAGCTGACGGAGCGCCGTACGGCCGCGGCGCGCAAGCTGGAGAAGAAGGTGGAAGAGGAACTCGCGGAGCTTGCCATGGAGCGCACGGTTTTTCGCGCGGATCTGGGGCCGGCGGAATGGTCCGAACACGGGGCAGACGCGGTGCGGTTTCTTGTCTCCGCCAATCCGGGAGAAGAGCCCAGGCCCTTGGAGCGCGTGGCCTCCGGGGGCGAGCTTTCGCGCATCGCGCTGGCGCTGAAGACGTGCCTGGCCGGGCCGAAGACCGAGGTGGTGCGCACTCTCGTGTTCGATGAAGTGGACGCCGGCGTGGGCGGCGGCGCGGCGGAGGGCGTGGGGCGGCGGCTGAAGAAGCTGGCGGCATCGAACCAGGTGCTGTGCGTTACCCACCTCCCGCAGATCGCCTCCTTTGCGGACCATCACTATCGCGTGGAAAAGCAGGAAGCGAACGGGCGGACCCGCGCCCTGGTGGAGGAATTGGACGAGGCTTCCCGCACGCGCGAGGTGGGCCGCATGCTCTCCGGGCAGAAGCTGACTCCCGAAGCGCTCAAGAACGCAGAGCGCCTCATCAAGCTGAGCGTGGTTTGATTCGCCGGCGCCTCCGAGCGCCTAAACTGTAATCGATGTCCCGCACGTTTCGCTATTCGATGTGCAATGAGGCATTCCAGGGATGGGCGTTCGCCCCCGCCTGCGCCGCCCTGCGGAAAGCCGGGTACGAGGGTATCGAGATCGCGCCGTTCACGCTGAATGAAGACCCCGCCCGCGTCAGCGCGGCGCAGCGCGCCGAATATCGCGGCATCATGCAATCGGAAGGGCTGGAATTCGTTGGATTCCACTGGATTATGGCCAGCCCGGCGGGCCTGCACGTCACCACGCCGGACAAGGCTCTGCGCGAGCGAAGCTGGCTGCACGTGCGGAACCTGATTGACCTGTGCGCCGACCTCGGCCCCAACGGCGTGGTGGTTTTCGGCTCGCCCCAGCAGCGCAGCGCCACGGGAGGCGCCACGCGGCAGGAGGCGACGAGGCACTTCGCCGATGGCCTGGCTGCCCTGGCGCCGCACGCCGCCGGCCGGGGCGTCACCATGCTGCTGGAGGCCCTGCCTTCGAACCAGGGCGACGTAGTCCAGACTCTCGCCGAGGCGGTGGCCATTGTGCGCGAAATCGCGAGCCCGGGCCTCCGCACCATGTTCGACGTCCACAATGCCGCCGATGAAAGCGAGCCGCACGAGGCGCTGGTGGACCGCTACTTCGAGTGGATCCGGCATGTGCACGTCAACGAGCCCGACGGCCGCCACTGCGGCGCCGGCTCTTATGATTTCGCGCCGCTGCTCGAAGCGCTTGCACGGCGAGGCTACAGCGGCTGGGTCTCCCTGGAAGTCTTCGATTTCACGCCGGGCCCGGAGCGCATTGCGGCCGAATCCCTGCGCTGCCTGAGAGCGGCGGAACCGTGATGTCGCTTTCCTCCGCCTCCGCCGCTGCCATACATTAGAAGTGCCATGAGATTTCCCGCTCTTCCCGCTCTGCTGGGGGCGCTAGCCGTTTTCCCGGCCGCCGCGCAGGTTCAAATTACTCCGGGGCCGGACAAGATATCGGTGCAGATCGACGGCAAGCCCTATACCGATTTCTACGTCGCCGGGGCCGATGTCACCAAGCCCTACCTACATCCGCTGCGCGCCGCCTCCGGCACGTACGTGACGCGGATGTGGCCCATGGAGAATGTGGAGGAAGAGGCCAAGGACCAGAAAGACCATCCCCACCAGCGCGGCGTCTGGTTCGCGCACGATAGCGTGAACGGCCTGGATTTCTGGAACAACGAAGCTTCCTACACCACGCCGAATCGCGGCAGGATCGCGCTCAAGGAACTCGGCGCGGTGAAAGGCGGCGCGGATTCCGGCTCCATTGCGGCCACGTTCGAATGGACGCCCATGAGCGGCGGCGCGGCGCTCCTGCGCGAGGACCGCGTGATGACGTTTTACCGCGATCCCAAGCTGCGGACCATCGACTTCGATATCACGCTCACCGCGCTCCAACGGGTGACCTTCGGCGACGGTAAGGACGGCGTTTTCGGCATCCGCATCCGCCCCATTCTCCAGGAGGACACAGGGACCGGGCGCATCGTCAACGCGGACGGCCTCGCCACGGAGAAGGAGGTCTGGGGCAAGCCCTCGAACTGGTGCGACTATTCGGGCGACGTGCACGGCGAGAAGCTCGGCATCGCGGTACTCGACAATCCCGCCAATCCGCGCCACCCCGTACGCTGGCACGTCCGCGGGTACGGCCTCTTCGCGGCGAACGTCTTCGGCCTGAACGTCTTCACCAACGACAAGTCGCAGAACGGCGCCGTGACCATCGAACCGGGCCAGACCTTGCGCTACCGGTACCGCGTGGTTGTGCATCCGGGAGATGCGAAGACGGCGGACGTGGCGGGGTTGTGGGTGAAGTACGCCGGCAAGTAAGCCACTCGCGGATTCTCGCTGACAGGCTCGCCGCACCCGGCCCCGTCGCGGCAAGAACGGATCATACACTCCTCAAATTACGACGTCCGTACCGCCGCCAACAGCGCAGAGGCGGCGCTGCGATCCCGAAGAAGATCCTGTCCTTGAGGCCGCCTCTATGCGGCGCCACAATATATCCATGGACCTCAATCGCTTCACCGAAAAGCTCCAGGAGGCCGTTCGGGCGGCGCAGAGCCTTGCGGTCCGGCATGGCAACCAGCAGATCGACGCCGAACACCTGCTGGTGGCGCTTCTGGAGCAGGAGGGCGGACTGGCCGCCTCCATCCTGCTCCGCGCGGGAATGAATCTGGAAGGCTTCGCGCGGCGCCTGGATGCGGATCTCGAGCGCCTGCCCAAAGTCTCTTCGCCCACCGGCGCTGTCGATCAGATCTTCGTCACCTCGCGCCTCAGCCGGCTGCTGGCCTCCGCCGAACGAGAGGCCGCCAAGCTCAAGGACGAGTACATCTCCGTGGAGCACGTGCTTCTGGCGGCGCTTGACGATGCGAACCTGGCGCGCGTGCTGAAGGAGTTCGGCCTCACGCGCGACCGCTTCATGCAGGCGCTGCGCGAGGTGCGCGGCTCTCAGCGCGTCACGTCGCAGAATCCCGAAGCCACCTACGAATCGCTCGAACGCTACGGCCGCGACCTCACCAAGCTCGCCGCGCAGGGCAAACTCGATCCGGTGATCGGGCGCGACGACGAAATCCGCCGGGTCATTCAGGTCCTTTCGCGGCGGACCAAGAACAACCCCGTGCTCATCGGCGAGCCGGGCGTGGGCAAGACGGCTATTGTGGAAGGCCTCGCGTTGCGCATCGTGCGCGGCGACGTGCCGGACGGCCTCAAGAACAAGCGCGTCGTCTCACTGGACATGGGAGCGCTGGTGGCCGGCGCCAAGTTCCGCGGCGAATTCGAGGAACGTCTCAAGGCGGTGCTCAAGGAGGTGCAGGAATCGGCGGGTGAAATCGTGCTCTTCATCGACGAGCTGCACACGGTAGTGGGCGCGGGCAAGGCGGAGGGCTCGATGGACGCCGGGAACCTGCTGAAGCCGCTGCTGGCGCGCGGGGAGCTGCATTGCATCGGCGCCACCACGCTCGATGAGTACCGCCAGCACGTGGAGAAAGACGCCGCCCTTGCGCGGCGCTTCCAGCCGGTGATGGTGGACCAGCCATCGGTTGAGGACACCATCTCCATTCTGCGCGGCCTCAACGAACGCTACCAGGTGCACCACCGCGTGGCCATCAAGGACTCGGCGCTGGTCGCCGCGGCGGTTCTCTCCAACCGCTACATCTCGGACCGCTTCCTGCCGGATAAAGCCATCGACCTGGTGGATGAAGCCGCGGCGCGCCTGCGCACCGAGATCGACTCCATGCCCGCGGAGTTGGACGAGGCCCGCCGCCGCGTGATGCAGTTGGAAATCGAACGCGAGGCGCTGCGCAAGGAGACCGACGCGCCCTCCAAGGAGCGACTCGCCAAGCTGGAAAAGGAACTGGCCGACCTCAAAGCCGAGTCCGACGCCCTGACGGCCCGCTGGCAGCGCGAAAAGGCTGGGGTCCAATCTCTGAGCCAGCTCCGCGAGCAGGTGGAGCAGACCAAGCTCGAAATCGAGCAGGCCGAGCGCCAGTACGACCTCAACCGCGTGGCGGAACTGAAGTACGGCAAGCTGGCGGGCCTCGAAAAAAAGCTGCGCGAGGAATCCGAGAAATTCGCGGGCCAGCAATCCGCCTCGCGCCTTATCAAGGAAGAGGTGGACGAAGAAGACATCGCCGAGGTGGTCAGCCGCTGGACCGGCATTCCCGTCACCAAGCTGCTGGAGGGCGATGTGCAGAAGCTGCTGCACCTCGAAGAGGAATTGCACCGCCGCGTGATCGGCCAGGACGAAGCCGTGAACGCCGTCGCCGAGGCGGTGATCCGCGCGCGATCCGGTTTGAAGGATCCCAACCGGCCGATCGGCAGCTTCATCTTTCTTGGGCCCACGGGCGTCGGCAAGACCGAACTCGCACGGGCGCTGGCGGAGTTTCTGTTTGACGATGAGCGCGCCATGATCCGCATCGATATGTCCGAGTACCAGGAGAAGCACTCGGTGGCGCGGCTCATCGGAGCGCCTCCGGGATATGTGGGCTTCGAGGAGGGCGGCCAATTGACGGAGGCGGTGCGCCGCCGCCCATTCTCCGTGGTCCTGTTCGACGAAATCGAGAAGGCCCACCATGACGCCTTCAACGTGATGCTGCAAATTCTCGACGATGGCCGCCTGACGGACGGGCAGGGCCGCACGGTGGACTTCAAGAACGCGATCGTCATCATGACGTCGAATATCGGCAGCCAGCGCATCCTGGAGTACAAGGGGTCCTTCGCCGGGGCGTCGTATGAACGGATGC
Organism: Bryobacteraceae bacterium; assembly: GCA_035524535.1. Classification (GTDB taxonomy): domain Bacteria; phylum Acidobacteriota; class Terriglobia; order Bryobacterales; family Bryobacteraceae; genus BOG-224. The sequence goes on along the minus strand of DATKOS010000138.1, from coordinate 6,244 downwards.
GGGAAGCGGTGCTGGAGGAAATGCGCCGCGAGTTCCGGCCCGAGTTTCTGAACCGCGTGGACGAAACCATCGTGTTCCACTCGCTCTCGACCGAGCATCTCAAGCAGATTCTGGAGATCCAACTCGGCCGCCTGCGGGCGCGCCTGGCGGACCGGCAGATCCGGCTAGAACTCACAGAAGCCGCCCGCACCAACCTGGTGCGGACCGGGCACGATCCGAACTATGGCGCGCGGCCGCTCAAACGCGCGATCCAGAAGCGCATTGAGACGCCGCTAGGCCGTCTGCTGCTCTCCGGCGGCGTTCGCGACGGCCAAACCATCCTGGTGGATGGGCCGCCGGATGCCGGCGACCTGACTTTTAGCCAGCAAACGAAGGCTGACGCCACCCAGCGGAAATGACATAATGGATGCCTCCGGAGGGGACCCGGTGGCACTTCCGCTCTTTCGCTTAGCTGATCTGAGCCCCGCAGAACTGTGCGCGGCGCCGTTCTCCGCGTGCGGCCCCTTGCCATGCGAACCCGCGTGCCCGACGCGCCCCTGCTCACCGCTCATGCCGCATTTCCGTGACGTTCAGCGGGGGTTGTAGGTCTTCGTATCGCCGGTCCGCTGATTCGTGACGGTAACCACGCCCTTCTGGTCGGCGGTGATCTTGAGCCACTTTCCGTCCGGGGAATCGTGCAGATTGGCGATGTATTCGTCCGGAGGATTATCGTTAGGAGCGTTGGCGGACCAGTGGAGCAGATAAAGCGCCTGCAGTCCCGGAACGGCCCGGAGCGTCTTCATGGTGGATTCGGCGCCGAACTTGCGCTCGCCGTTGTCCATCACAATCAAGCGCGGGTCGAGGCCGTCCACCAGCGCCGGCGAACTCGCATTGTCGTTGCCGTGATTGCCGGTAATGAACAGGTCCACCTTGCCGACGGGGTTGTTCGGGCACATCAGCTCAATCTCCTTGTTCCAGGTGAGATCGCCCATGTCCATCATGCGGAACCGCCCGTAGGTGATCAGCAGCGATAGCGAGTTCGCGTTTTCGGAGACGTCTTCGTCGGGAGGGCGCGTCCAGACCTTGTGTTGCGTCACGGCGCAAGCGGCGTTGGGCTTGCCGCCGCCTCGCAGCGGCGTCTGGATGTGCTGGGAGGCGGAGGTGATGACTTCCACCTCGACGCCCTTAAAGGGGATCTTGTCGCCCGGCTTCACCACCATGTGCTTGGCATTAGCCCACAGCGCATCGTAGGCCGCCACGCCCCGCGTGGTTCCGAAGTCGTGCACCGCGGCCGGGCCATGGTCCACGAACGTGGTGATCGGAATCTTCTTGGCCACGGCCGGAGCGTCGTCTACATGATCCATGTCGTAGTGCGTAATCACCAGAAAATCGAGCTTCGTCACGCCTGCGTCTTTGCAGGCTTCTAGAATGCGGTTCGCGTCCCGGTCGTGGTATCCGGGAAAGCCGGTGTCGATGAGCATCGACTCCCCGTCGGGCGAAACCAGCAACTCGGATTTTGCGCCTTCGGAGTCGATTTCCCAGATCTGAAGAGTCTTATTAGCGGCGGGAAGTAAAGGAAAAAACACCAAGCCGCACATTGCGGCCCCAAAAAAACACCTCATCGAGGCCAGCGTAACACGCAGCGCCGCGCTCAGACTTCGGCGGAGCCGGCGCGGACGAGCGACTCGGCGACGCGCGAGGCCAGCTCGTCAAAGGTGAGGAGTTCGTAGGTGGTGGGGTCGGACATAATGCGGGCCACCAGAGCGGCATGCATGAAGTGCCCGGCGCGTTCGGCAATCACGTGCCCGAGGAGCGGCTTACCGAGCAGGGCCAGGTCGCCGATCAGGTCCAGGGCCTTGTGGCGGCAGCACTCGTCGGGGGCGCGCAAGCCCTCGGGGTTCATGATGCCATCGCGGGTGAAGCAGACGCCGCTTTGGAGGGAGGCTCCGCGAATCAGGCCCATGTTGCGCAACTGGTCCAGCTCGTACTCGAAACCAAAGGTGCGGTACGGCGCGAGCGAAGCGGCGTAGCGCTCAGGGGTAACTTCCATTTCAATCGACTGGCGGCCGACCAGGGGATGCGGAAAGTCGATGTCGCAGGTCAGGCGGAACGAATCGGCGGGGAGGATGCTGATGCGTCTGCCTTTGTCCTCCACCGAAATGGGGCGGCGTATGCGGAGGTAGCGGCGCTTGCGGCGATAGGTGACGATGCCCGCTTCGCGCACCATCTCGACAAACGGAAGGCCGCTGCCATCCAGGATGGGAACCTCCAGGTTGTCGATCTCGATGTAGGCATTATCGATGCCCATCGAGTAGAGGGTGCTGAGGAGGTGCTCCGTGGTGGAAACGAGCACGCCTTGGCGCATCAGGCTGGTGGCATAACTGACGCGCGCCACGTGCCGCCAACTGGCGGGGATGGGGAAATTGTCGAGGTCCGTGCGGACGAAGACGATGCCGGCGGCGGAAGGAGCCGGCGTAATGCGGATCTTCACCGGCACGCCGTGATGCAGGCCAACGCCGGAGACCTCTACCGGGCGTTGGATGGTCGTTTCAAAACGCAAAACCCATCTCCGAGCTCTCTTATACTGTAGCAGGCCGATCCATATAATTGATACGCAAGGGCTTATAAAATTGTTACCGTTGCGAAATTGCAACAGAAAGAGGAAATCCCGAGGCGTCTGCGCCACACTGGAACGATCAGGCCGGGTCGTTCGTTTGTAGTGTTGTCATGGTCAAGTTCCTGTTGTGGTGCCTTTTGCTCTTCTTCTGCTGGCCGTTGGCGCTGGTGGCGTTGGTGCTCTATCCGCTCGTTTGGCTCTTTTTGCTGCCGTTCCGGATTGTAGGCATCGCAGTTGGGGGCGCGCTGGAATTGGTGTGGGCGGTGGTGACGCTGCCGGCGCGCTTGCTGCGGGCGCTCTAGCCAGGGGCCTGGGCCGGCCACCCCGGCTCAGGGCGGCGGGGGCGCTCGATCCGGATCAGGTTTCGGTCAGCGGGCCTTCCCCCACGAGCGCTCCGCCAGGCGGACGGCCCGCGCGGTTTTGCTACCATATAACTTCTTTCCCATGTTTCGATTTGAGACCGCCGGGGAATCGCACGGCGAGTGCCTTGTGGCTACGCTTGCGGGTCTTCCGGCGGGAATCCCCATATCGCTGGAAGCCGTCAATCGCGAGCTGTGGCGCCGCCAACAAGGCTACGGCCGCGGCGGGCGCATGAAGATCGAGACGGACCGCGCGGAGATTGTCGCGGGCGTGCGTCACTCGAAGACGATTGGCTCGCCGATTGCGATCGTGATCCGTAATAAGGACTGGCAGAACTGGACCGCCGTCCTTCCCGTGGAGGATGCGGAAGGGGCGGCGGACGCGCGCAAGCCGGTCACGCGTCCGCGCCCGGGACACGCGGATCTTGCGGGCGCGATCAAGTACGACTTCCGTGATGCCAGGTACATTCTGGAGCGGGCGAGCGCCCGCGAAACCACGGCGCGCGTGGCCGTGGGGGCCATTGCCAAGGCGCTGCTGGGCCAGTTCGGCATCGAGGTATTGAGCCACGTGATCGCGGTTGGTTCGGCGCGCCTGGAGCGACCGGTCGAATGGGCGGAGCTAGTGGAACTGAGCCAGAAGCAGGAAGTGCTTCTGGGCTGCGTGGACCCGGAGGCGGAAGCCCGGATGAAGGCGCTGGTGGACGAGGCCTACCGCACGGGGGACACCATCGGCGGGGTGTTTGAAGTGGTGGCGCACGGCGTGCCGGTGGGGCTTGGTTCGCACACCACTTGGGATTCGCGCCTGGATGGCCGCCTGGCGCAAGCCATCGTATCCATGCAGGCGGTGAAGGGCGTTGAGGTGGGTTTCGCCGCGGAAGGGGCCGCGAGTTTCGGTTCCAAGGTGCAGGACACGATCCATTACAACCGCGAGGAACAGCGCTTCACGCGCGGCGCAAACCGGGCCGGCGGGTTGGAGGGCGGCATCACGAACGGTCAGGACGTGATTGTGCGAGGTTTGCTGAAGCCGATTTCCACGCTGCGGCGGCCGCTCGAATCCGTGGACCTGGAAACGCGCGAACCAGCGCTGGCGGCTTACGAACGGTCGGACGTGGCGGTGGTTCCGGCGGCGGGCGTGATTGGCGAAGCTATGGTTGCCATTGTTCTGGCGCAGGCGTTTCTTGAGAAATTCGGCGGCGATTCGCTCACCGAAACACGCCGCAATTACGAAGGCTATCTTGCACAGGTGAGAGCTTTTTGAAACTATGATTTACCCGATCGTGAAATTCGGCGACCCGGTACTCGAGCGCGAAGCCGACGACGTGACCGAGTTCGATACGCCGGAACTGCACAAGTTCATCGAGGATATGTTCGAGTCCATGTACGCAGCCAAAGGAGTCGGCCTGGCGGCGCCGCAGATCGGCTTTGGAAGGAAGATTGCGGTCATCGATGTGTCCAACGGACAGAACCCCGAGGACAAGTTGGTGCTCATCAACCCCCGGATTGTCCGCGTGGAAGGGCGCCAGATTGGCGAGGAAGGGTGCCTCAGCATACCGGGATTCCGCGAGCAGGTGCGCCGCGGCAAGCGCGTCACCTTGCGGGCGCAGGACGCGAAGGGCGAGTTCTGGGAGAAGACCGGCGAAGACCTGCTGGCGCGGGCATTTCTGCACGAGACCGAGCATCTCCTCGGCCGGCTGTACATTCTGCACCTGAGCGCCTTGAAGCGCGAGCTGATCAAGCGCAAGATCGTCAAGCTGCAGCGCGCGGGCGATTGGGACTGAGGCTCGCCATGCGCCTGGTGTTTCTGGGCACACCCGCATTCGCTGTTCCCACGCTGGAGAAGCTGGCCGTCTCGGGTCGCGACGTGATTCTGGCGGTGACGCAGCCCGACCGGCCGGTTGGGCGCGGCATGCGCCTGGCGATGTCGCCCGTGAAGGAAGCGGCCCAGCGCCTTGGCATCCCCGTCTCTCAACCGGAGCGCGTCCGGCGGCCGGAGGCCGTGGAGATGCTGCGGGATCTGGCGCCCGATGCCATGGTGGTGGTTGGCTACGGCCAGATTATTCCGCAATCGATCCTGGATATCCCGCCGCTAGGCATCATCAACGTGCATGCCTCCTTGCTGCCGAAGTACCGCGGCGCAGCGCCCATCCAGTGGGCCATTGCGAACGGGGAAACGACCACGGGCGTGACAACCATGCGCATCGATGCCGGACTGGACACGGGCGACATGCTGCTCGCGCGCGAAACCCCGATCGGGCCGGAAGAGACGGCGCCTGAATTGGGAGAGCGCCTGGCCGCAATGGGCGCGGACCTACTCATCGAGACATTGGATGGCCTGGAGGACGGAAGCATTGAGCCGCGGCCGCAGGATGCAGTGCACGCGACGCTGGCGCCCATTCTGAAGAAGGAGCACGGGCTGGTGGATTGGGCGCGCTCCGCGGCGGCCATTCACAACCAGATTCGCGGCTTCCAGCCGTGGCCCGGCGCATATACCTCGTTTCGGGGGCAGAAGTTGCACCTCTGGAAAGCCAGGGTGCGTCCGGCCGCGCACGGAGCGCCGCCCGGCCATTTCGCCGCGTTCAAGCCGCTGACTGTCGCCTGCGGCGAAGGCGCCTTGGAACTCGCAGAGGTTCAGCTCGAAGGCCGCCGCCGCATGACGGGCGCGGATTTCGGCAACGGCCATCGCCTCACCGAATTCGATGTGTTAGGAGACCGCACGTGAATTTTCCGCTTGGATATCTTTATTCCGCCACCTACGCCGGCATTCGCCAGGTGGAAAGGAACGATTTGGCCCTGATCGTGAGCGGGCTGCCAGCCACTGCGGCGGCCATCTTCACCCAAAACCGCGTGCAAGCCGCCCCGGTGCGCCTCAGCCGGGCGAACCTGAAACGCTCCGGCGGGCTGGCGGGCGCCATCCTGGTGAACGCGGGCAACGCCAACTGCGCCACGCGCACGGGCGACCGCGTGGCGCTCTCCACATCCAAGGCCGCGGCTAAGCTGCTGCGCCTTCCGCCGGCGCAGATGCTGGTAGCCTCCACGGGAGTGATCGGCGTGGAATTGGAAGGCGCCAAGATTACGAATGCGCTGCCCCGTCTGGTGGAGGGGCTGAGCCCCGACCGCTTTGACGATGTCGCGCATGCCATCATGACCACGGACCTCGTACCCAAGACCGCTTCGGCGGAGGTTAAGCTGCGGCGCGGGCCGGTGCGTATCGCCGGCATGACCAAGGGCTCCGGCATGATCCAGCCGAATATGGCCACCACGCTGGCCTTCGTGATGACGGACGCGCAAA
>DATKOS010000137.1:0-3000 GCA_035524535.1 Bryobacteraceae bacterium | reverse complement strand
CCTCCCTGCCGCATTACAGCGCTTGCAAGTTTTGGATTGCGGCGGGAATGGCCTGCATCTGCATGGCGCTTTGCTTTTTCGCCTTCGCGGCGGCGGGCAGGGCTTCGCGCGCCATCGCGCCGCGGCGCTGGTGGTGGCTCGCGGTTTCCGCCGGAGCCATGGCCGCCAGTGCAATGGCCTACGAGGTCGGCATCCCGATCCTGATCGGCGTTCCGGTAATTCTGTACCTGCGTACGTCTTCCGCCGCCTCACGCGCCGGGAGCGCGGGGTGGTTCCGCTCCAGGAGCCTGGCCCCGGCTCTTGCACTAGCCGCCGTCTGGTTCGCCGTTGTGGTCTTCAAAGCCGCCACTCAGAGTTCCTTTTCCATACCCGCGGAATCCGCGAGCTTGGCGCCTTTGCTTCGGCGGTCGTTCCATGACCCGCTTTTCTTCAATCTCGGTTCCGCCGCCCTCGGACTTCCCTGGCTCGCCTTTCGCTTGCTGGCGCGGACTCGGAACCTCGCGGTGCTGGTATCTTCGGCCGCTCTAGCCGGGGTGGTTGCCCTACATGTCTTCGCGATTACTCGCGGCGGTGAAGCGCCGCTCTGCTCCAAACGGCGGTCGCTAGGCCTCATCGCGTTGGGCGCCGGCGTCTTTGCTGTCGGATATTCGCTCTTCGATCTCTGGGGCTTTGACTTCACGGACTTCGCCGGCATCGACAGCCGTTTCACCGTCGGCTCCGCGGTCGGGACAGCTATCCTCATGGCCGGCTGTTTCATGCTGGTATCCGCCTCCATTTCGGCGAGGGCACGTTCCCTCGCGCTGGCTTTATTGGTCGGTCTGTACTGCGGGTCTGGTCTCGTCGCGACTTCCGCGATCGCCGGCGCATGGAAGGACGCCGCGGTTCGCCAGCGCGCGGTCCTCGGCGCCCTGCAAGCCGGCCTGCCGCACCCCGCGCCGGGAACAACCATCCTCCTGGACGGCGTCTGCACGGCGGCAGGGCCCGTCCCGTTTTTGCACGGCGGGACGGACGTAACGGGCGCGCTGCGGGTTCTCTACCGCGATCCTACCCTTTCCGGCAACCTGATCACGCCGGACTATTCGCTGTCGGCCACTTCGCTTCGCGCCCTGCAAGGCGATTACGAGGTTTACCCCCTCGGTCCGAAGCTGGTTCTCTATAATTTCGCCCGCCGGGAGATACGCCTCATGGCGGATTGGAAGACTTCCGGGCAGGCATTGTCCTTGGGGAACTTCGCGAACCCCGCCTGCCCGCCGGTCACCGCCGGACTGATGGCCTTGCATTACTAATCCGCTGCCTCCCCGCGCCAGCCGCGTCCGCCGCGGCGCAAACGGGCGAGGCCGTAGCTCTGCTGCTGTTATCATCGAGAAACGGAGGGGGAATGCCATCCAGCGCGCTTCACTTGCAGCACCCCGCTGCCATTGTGGAGACGGAGAAAATCGGGACTCATACGCGCATCGGAGCGTTCGCGCGCGTCCAGCCCGAAGCGTGCGTGGGTTCGGACTGCTCCATCGGCGATCACGTCCTGATTGAGAACGGCGCCTCCATCGGGGATCGCGTCACCATTCAGTGCTATGTGCAGGTCGGCGGCGTCACCATAGAAGACGACGCCTTCATCGGGCCGAACGTGGGTTTCGCGAATCATCCCTTCCCGGGCGGCGCCGCCGGTTCCAATCAGGCTTCCCGGACGCTGGTTTGCCGCGGCGCTTGCATCGGAGCCAACGCGTCCATTCTCCCCGGCATTCGCATCGGAGCGCGCGCCATGGTTGCGGCTGGCGCGGTGGTCACTCGGGATGTGCCCGCGGGCGCCATTGTCTCCGGCAACCCGGCGCGTATCTCCGGCTACGTAAACGCAGCTTCCTCCGCCCGCGAAGAACCGCGGCGCCCGGAGCCAGGGAGTAAGAGCTCGAGCCTGCGAGTTCGCGGCGCCGCGCTCATGGAAATGCCGGTCATCCAGGACATGCGCGGCCTCTTGAGTTTCGGCGAGGCCCGCCGTCACGTGCCTTTCGAAGTCAAGCGGTATTTCCTGGTCTTCGGCGTACCCGGTGAAGAGGTCCGCGGAGAGCACGCCCACCGGCGGCTTCACCAGCTTCTCTTGGCGGTGCACGGTTCGTGCCATTGCGTGGTGGACGACGGCGCCCAGCGCGAGGAGTTCATCCTGGACCGCCCCAACGTGGCCCTTTACATTCCTCCTCTCCTCTGGTGCGTCCAATACAAGTACTCGCCGGAAGCGGTCATGCTCACACTCGCCTCGGATGGTTACGACGCGGCCGACTACATTCGCGACTATGCCGAATTCCTCGCCATCGCTCACACCGCCTCTCGAAGTTCCGTTTGATCGTTTCGGCCGACAGTGGCGGGACTGCCGCGAGGCTCTCTCGGCCGCGTTCGAAGCCGTGGGCGCCTCCGGTCGCTACGTCCTGGGGCGAGAAGTGTCCGCCTTCGAGGGCGCCTTGGCCCGGTTCTGGGGTTTGCGCCACGGCGTGGGCGTCGGCTCCGGACTCGACGCGCTGGAAATCGCCTTGCGCGCTCTTGGTTGCCGCGCGGGCGATCCCGTCCTCACCACTCCAGTCTCCGCCTTCGCCACCACGCTGGCGATTCTCAAGATCGGCGCCGTCCCCGTCTTCGCCGCCATTGGCCCGGGCGGGCTGATCGACCTCGACGACTGCGAACGAATCCTGCAAGAACGTCCGGATATTCGATTTTTTCTGCCCGTGCACCTCTACGGGCACAGCCTGGATTTGGACCGCCTCGCGTCGCTTCGCGATCGCTATGAGCTTCTCATCGTGGAGGATTGCGCCCAGGCTATCGGAGCGCGCTGGAACGGACGGATGGCCGGAAGCGTGGGGAAGATCGCGGCCGTCAGTTTCTACCCAACCAAGAACCTCGGCGCCATGGGGGACGGAGGAGCGATCTTGACCGACGAGTCCGCCTTGGCGAACCTCGCCTCTCAGCATCGCGACTACGGCCGCACGGCCACGCATAACCACGCTCGGATTGGTT
>DATKOS010000136.1:0-4205 GCA_035524535.1 Bryobacteraceae bacterium | reverse complement strand
GACGCTGGGGATAAGTTCGAGCTGATCGACGTGCGCGAGCCGCATGAGTTTCGCATCGGCAGGATTCCGGGATCGAAGCTGATTCCGCTAGGCGAGTTTCCGCAGCACCTGGGCGAGTTCGACCTGGAAGCCGACATCGTGATCCACTGCAAGATGGGCGGGCGCAGCGCGAAGGCTTGCGCCATCATGCGAAACGCGGGGTTCCAGCACGTGCGGAACATGAAAGGCGGCATCCTGGCCTGGAGCGACCAGGTGGATCCCAGCGTGCCGAAGTACTGAAGAGCAAATCAGCGAGCGTTTCGCTACAGTCGTGGTGTGAAGATTCGCGATGTTCTGAAGGCGCTTCGGGATGACGGCTGGATTCTGAAGAACCAGGAAGGCAGCCATCGCCAGTTCGCCCACCCGTCAAAGCCTGGAAAGGTAACGGTGGCGGGGCATCCGTCCGCCGAACTGGACCCCAAGACGAAGAAGTCTATACTGAAACAAGCAGGCCTGACATGAGTAGGTATCCGATACTGATTGCTCCGACCCGCACTGGATTCAGCGCCCACGTGCCGGATCTCCCCGGCTGTATTGCGGCAGGTAAGACCGTAGCCGAGACTAAGCGGCTGATGGGCAAGGCAATTGAAATGCATCTAGCAGCGATGCGTGAAGACGGTGAGGAAATTCCGGAGCCTTCGCAGGTTGAACTGGTGGAAGTTGCCTAGTGACAGGCACTCTACGCGTTGATCACGATCCTGCCGCCAGTAGCGCCGCCCGAAACCGGGCGTGGCGCTGCATGAGCCGCAGGTAGCGTGCTTCGCTGCCGCTTTGTTTAGCCCGCGCGATTTCCTCCGCTGCGCGCTTCTCTTCCGGGCTCCAGGATCTCCAACCGGGCATCAGGGCGAACGCCTTCTCGAGCGGGGTTGCGGCTGGGGCGCTGTTGCGCTCGGCGCGCAGCGCCAGATTGCGAATGCGGAAACGGTCCCAGGCGCCGGGCTCGGAGGCGGGCCCTTCATATAGGATGTAGCTGCGCGCCAGGCGCTCCAGCGTGCGCTTGGAACTGCGATGGCCTGGGGTTTGCCGCATGCGGCGCTCTTCGCGGTCCATGAGCGCGGCGGCTTCGGGATCGACCGGCCGGAACCCCAGCTTGCGGTAGAACCAGAAGGCGCCGGAATCGATGGCTTCGGGGTTTTCGTGGCCGATCTGGTACGGGTCCACGGAAAACACGCTGACGCCTAGCTCCTGGTGAAACAGCTTCAAGGTGCGGGCGTAGAGCCACGCGGATTCGCCTTCACGGAAGGTGTAGTAGAGATTGAAACCCACCTCGGCGCGCTCGAAGAAGGACAGCAACTCCACGTAACCGGCGGGCACGCCGTTCTTGAAGAACATGCCGCCGTGATAAGCGCGCAGCGGCAAGCGCCACTCGGGAGGAACGCCGAAATAATAGATGTCCACGCCACGTCCGGCATCGGCGTGATAGACGCCGGCTTCGTCGGGGTGGCTGAAGCCATAGAGCTCACGGAAGCGCATGGCGGAGACATCCAGGATGAGGTCGAGGACGCGGCGGGCTTCCGGGCGGGCAAGGCGGCGCACGGGCAAACGGGGACCGGCCAGTTCGCGGGCGATGGAGACATCGGCGCGGCGCAGGAGGGGCTCGCGATGCAGAAAGAGCCGGCGGCGCGGAAGGCGCAGCGCGCCGCGGGAGGTGCGGGCGTCGAAGCGCCAGGTGAGCGGCAGGCCCAGCGTCTCGTATAGAGCCGCACGATCGCGCGGCGGGACGGGCAGGGCGGCCAGGCATTGCAGGAGCCATGCGAGATCGCCGGCGCCGCGCGGTTTCGCGGCCTCGATCCACTGGCGGAACGGGGCGTGGGCCTCCACGGGCCAATCTTCCGCAAACAAGGCGAGAAGGCGGGCGAGGAGGGGACCCAGGCGGTCGATTTCGTCGTAGCGGTCCCAACCGATCTCGATGGAACGCGGGTGGCGGGCGGCCAGGCGGCGCGCGAATTCGTGGGTAAATACGCCGCACAAGGAGGTTCCGGCGATGCCGGAGATTTCCGGGTCCTCGAAGGCATCGAGATCCGCGCCCGAAGCCGCGAACTCCGCGAGGCGCGCGGGAAATGCGGCGAGCGCGGCGTCCGCCAGGCGCGCGACAGCCGCGCTTCGCGGGTAGGCGCGCAAGAACAGCAAGGTTTCATGAAGCTCAATCAGCGCCGCGGCGCCCTGGAGCTTGCGCCGGACAGATGCGGCGAGGAGCCCCTCCAAGCGCGCATCTTCGCCATCGCCGTAGCGGCTCTTCCATCGTTCGAGTGTGGCAAGCCAGGTGGGTGTCATGCGCTCGGGCTGTATTCCTTATCGGGTATCTTAGCGCGGCGCGCCGACCGGTCATCGATTCGTCATTCTTTTCAAGCTGTTCCGCTTCCCTCCCCTGCGGTACTCTGAGAGGAGGAACATGCCTGGAATCCTGGTTGCGGCCCTATTCGCCACCGCTCTGCCCAACGGCGTCGTGCTGCGCCCGGTGGCGAATTTGTATTCCAAGCCGAGCCGGGACGCGGACGTGGTTTCGCAGGCGATTTACGCCTCCAATGTGGCGATTCTGGAGCAGCAGGGCGACTGGGTGCACGTGCGCACGTTCGACGATTACGCGGGCTGGATGCCGGGCTCGGAACTGAAAGCAGGACCGGCCTACGCCGCGGCCGGGCGGGTGGCCGAAGTGCGCAGCATGTTCGCGCACCTCTACCGCGAAGCGAGCGTCACGAAGCATGAGCCGCTACTCACCGTGCCGATGGAAACGCGGCTGGCGGTGGACCCGGACTCGCTGGGCGCCGACGAGGGCAACGAGTGGGTGGCGGTCCGATTGCCGGATCACCGGACCGGATACATTCAACGCGGCGATGTTACTTTCGACCCGCCCAAGCTGACGGTCCCCGAGATGCTGGAGTTCGCGAAACGCTTCATCGGGCTGCCGTATACGTGGGGTGGCGTTTCCACTTTCGGGTACGATTGCTCGGGTTTCGTGCAAATGCTGGAGCGGCAGCGTGGGGTGATGATGCCGCGCGACGCCCAGCCGCAAGCGGATTGGAGCGGGCAGACGGCCGTGGGGCACAAGAACCTGGCGCCTGGAGATTTGCTCTACTTCGGGAGCTCGGCCGAACATATCACGCACACGGGCATATATCTTGGCGGCGGCAAGTTCATCAATGCGACCACCTACCAGACGCCGACAGTGCATGTCGACAGCCTGGACGATCCGCACTTTGCGCGGATTCTGGTAGCCATGCGGAGACCGAAGTGAGGCGGCGCGATTTTGTGAAGGGAGCGGCGGCGGGAATGGCCGCAAGCCAGGCCGCGGCAGGCGCGGGGGCGCATACCGCCGCGGTCGAAACCAAGATCGTGCGGCTGAACCTGATCCACACCTGGACTACCACCATGTCCGCCAGCCAGTACCGCGATACGCTGCACACGGCGTATTCGCGCGACGGCATCACCGGGCATGGCGAAGGCGCGCCCATCGTGCGGTACAAGGAAGACGCGGTTTCGGCGCAGAAGGCCGTGGAATCGGTGCGCAGCCTGCTGCTCGCATCCGACCCGATGCAGTTCAGCAAGACGCTGGGACGGGTTTTCGAACGCGTTCCGGGAGAATGGGCGGCCAAGTCCGCCATCGACATCGCGCTGCTGGATTGGGTGACGCAGAAGCTGGGCGTGCCGCTTTACGAGTATTTCGGACTCGACCCGGCCGATGCGCCCATTACGACGTTCTCCATCGGCATTGACACGCCCGAGATCACGAAGCAGAAGACGCGCGAAGCCGCCGAGTACCCAATCCTCAAGGTGAAGGTCGGGCTTTCGAGCGACGAAGCCACCATCGAAGCGGTGCGCAGCGTGACGAAGAAGCCGCTGAGGGTGGACGCGAACGAGGGTTGGACCGATAAAGAAGAAGCCGTGCGCAAGATCAACTGGCTGGAGACGCAGGGCGTGGAGTTCGTGGAGCAGCCTATGCCCGCGGCGATGATTGAAGAGACGCGCTGGGTGCGGAGCAAGGTGCACCTGCCCATCATCGCCGACGAAGCTTGCGAGCGGCCGGCGGACATCGCCAAAGTGAAAGACGCGTACGACGGCGTCAACATCAAGCTCGATAAGTGCGGAGGCGTGCTGCAGGCGCACCGCATGATTGAAATGGCGAAGGCGTTCGGCATGCGCACCATGCTGGGCTGCATGGTTTCCAG
>DATKOS010000135.1:0-24295 GCA_035524535.1 Bryobacteraceae bacterium | reverse complement strand
GGGGCTCTTGGGCGGTCGGGTCTGCTCCGTATACGGGGGCCAGGACGAGGGCCAGGCCAAGAATGGTACGAAGCATTACGCGCTTCTCCTCTTCGGAAATGAATCAGGGGTATCCCCACTGACTATAAGGAAGGCGGAAGGGTATTACCATCCTCGGAACCGAGTAGTTCCGCGCGGCATGAGATGTAGGGCGGACGCGCGGAGGCGGGTTGAAAACGCACGGGCGTTGAGAACCGGCCTGGGTTTTGGCCGCCAACGCAAGTGAAGAAGGCAGACAGAGGCCGGGCAGGCGAAAGCGCCTGCCCCACCTTCGAGCTGTGTGCGCCCGGGGACGGCGCAGCAAAATCCGCCGATAGAAGAAACAGGCGCCCGCCCGGGCTTAGGCCGACCAGGTGGCTCCCTTGAGGCTGTCTCCGTTGTTCTCCGGACCGGCGATGAGGGCGGAGATGGCGGCTTTGCCGTCGGCGGGCTGGACGCGGATGACCACTTGGTTGTCTCCGGGCTGCAGCTCGATGGCTTGTTGGAATTGGCCGGGGCGGAAGCGGGTGACTCCTTCTTCCTGCATGATTTGCCGGCCGTTCAGCTCCACGGTGGCCTTGCCGGTGAGGCCGAGGCGGAGGAAGCCCTTGCCGGTTCCTTCATTGCGCACGGTGGCGGAGGCTACATACTGCGGCGCTTCGGCGCCGTTGGCCGCCACGAGGTCCAGCATGTCGCCGAAGGACGTTGCCTTCTTCCAGTTGGCAGGCGGAATGGAGGGATCTCCGGTGACGCGCCAATCGCGGTTGCAGCGGGCGTACCAAGTGCGGGGCTTGCCCCATTTGGCGGCGAACTTGCCGGGATCGTCGCCGGCGACGTCGATGCGGCTGAGGTCGTAGGTTCCGATGCCGCGCGCGACGGCCATGTGGAGGTAGTCGATATCGGCGGGATTGTAGCCGATGGCGGTGGCGGCGATGGCGTCCACTGCCACGGGGTCTTCACCGGCCATGACGACGTTGGTGCGGACCATCTGGTCGGCCTGGCGGTTGTTGTGCTCGGTGTATTGGAGGCCGCGGATGAAGTCCACCACGTTGTAGTCCGGGGGGTGGAAGGTGGAGAGGTCACCGATGAAGGGGTCGATGCGGGTATCCACGGAGTGTTCGTTGTGCAGACCGTTGTTGGTCATGTTGCGGGCGCCGTAGGCGATGCGCGGGCCGGTGCCGACGTAATTCTTGAAGCAGCAGGTCATGCCGCAGTTTTCGTGGACCTTGACCACTGGGACGGAGATGAGGAAATCGCAGTTGAGGACGGTGTTGGTGACGTAATACTCTTTCTTGTTGCTGAACGAGCCGACGCCGTTGCGGACGGGGACGGGCAGGGCGAGCATTTCGCCTTTCTCGTCGCGCTTGACGTCATAGGCGAGGTCCACGAAATCAAAGGTCTTATCCGGGAATTGCTGGGCGAAATCCTTGATGACGCCTTCCCAGTTGCCCTTCACACCGGGGAAGTCCTCCGGGCCCCAAATGATGTTGGAGCCGGTGACCCGCTGGCCATCCTGCATGACGATGTTGCCCTGGGAGGTATCCGTCATATTGCGGTAGCTGCCGCCTTCGGCGAGGGTGATGCGCCTGGCGCGGGAGTTGCGGGCGAGGTACTCCATGACGGCCTTCCAGACGCGGAAGTCCGTGACGTCGCCGGTGCGGTACATGGGCTGGCCGGGGAGGAAGCAGGTGTTGATCTTGAGAACCACCCAGGAACCGGGCTTGATTTTGGCTTCCAGGCTGCCGGCTTTGGGCGTGCCGTAGCCGATGGCCTTCCAGACCATGTCGCGGACGAGTTCGTAATTCAGGTCATCCCCGGGCGAAGCCGGGTGGGCCAGACCCTTGTGGGTGGAGTGCACGAAACCGATTCGGCTCTTGGCCGGCGTTTGTGAAGCTGCTGTCAGCGCGGCGGCCGAAGCGAGCAGAAATTGGCGGCGGGTCGTCATAATTTGGATTATATTTGGTTTTATGGTCCGGAAAAAGATATTGAGGCGTGATTTTCTGCTTGCGGGGGTTGGAGCGGTGGCCGCGCTGGCCCAGGAGAAGGCGGAGGAGAAGCCGCCGGAGATTGTCGCGGGGGCGACGCAAGACCCCACGCCGCGGGTGGGAATCGTGCTCTCCAGCTTCAAGGAGGGCGAAGACCACGACGGGACCAAGATCGCCGGGCTGCAAGATCCGCAGCCGACGAACGCCGAGCTGAGCGACGCGCAATTGGAGGCGATGGTGCGGAAGGCCATCGATATCGGCGGGCTGCGGGCGACGGAATTATATGAGATGATCGCGCCGGACGACTGGGTGGCGCTGCTGGCGCCGATTCGCAACGACGCGCGGGTGGCGGGGGCGATGCTGAACTACCTTGCGGAGCACAGGCGCGGGGCGCGTTTCACGCTGATTGACCGGCTGGGGGGCGCCCAGAAATCCTGGCCGCTAGAGTACACGAGGCTGATGGCGCAGATGGCCGCGAAGTTCAAGTCCGCCAAGTTCGAGCTGACGGATTTGAGCGGCGCTCCAACGATCGAGCTGCCGGCCGATGGGAAGCCGGGCGTGAGCTACAGCATCCCGAAGCTGGTTCAAGAGTGCGACCGGATCATCACGATTGCCCCCATGGCCACCGACGCCAAGCGGGGCGTGGCGCTCTCGATGGCGAATTACGCGGCGCTTTGCGCCAAGCCAACGGACAGTGACGAGGCTCTACTGGACCTTTTCAATTACAAGCCGGCCGATTTCGCCCTGGTCTGCGGCAGCAAGGGCACGGAGGGCGATGGAAAGCCGGTGCGCTTCAACGTGGCCGTGGCGGGGATGAAGGCCGTGGCGGTGGATTCCACGGCGGCATTGCTGATGGGCTTCAAGCCGGACGACCTACCGTACCTGGCGCTGGGGGAAAAGCGCGGATTCGGCTCGTGGGACCCGGACGAGATCTGGACCCGCGGCAATGAACCGGAAGACGCCAAGCACGAGTTCCAGAAGCCGGCGGGCTGGCGCGCGCCCTCGCACGGCTGAAACGGCTTTGTAGCCGGCGCGGCGAGAACCCCGAGGGCCAGTCAACGCTTCGCAACCCGTCTGTCATCGGCGCGACACGCCGGGCGCGCTAAGACCGTCACACCCCTGTTCTTCCTGACCACCAACCATGCCATTTGGCGGGGTTGAAGGGCCGTACGCGGCCGCGCCGCCGACAGCCGTACCAAACACCACAGGTTCTTGCGGGCTTCTTCAAGGTCCAGTCATCCGGCTGAAAACATTTTCGAGCCTAAATGTCTTATGAAGAGACAACGACCCAGCGGCGCGGCCGGCGTGCAATGCCTTTGGCGGACGCCTTCGGCGGCGCGCGAGTTTCAAGGCGCGGTTTCCCTGCACAGCCACACGATGCACTCGCGGGAGGGGCTGGATTTCATCCCGCGCGTGCTGCGGAAGGTCAGATGGGCGCACGCCATTGTCCGCATGGCGGAACGGCGGCACGAGCGGCGCAGCGGCCGGCCGGTGGGGTATGACCGCGCGTACTGGCGGCCTCCGCTGAATCCGCAGGCGGCGTACCACCTGGAGGCAGGGCAGATTCGCGACGCGCTTGGATTGCGGCCGATGGTCTCGCTGACGGACCACGACGAGTTGGAGGCGTGCCGGGAACTGCAAGCGATCGGCATTCCGTGCCCCTATTCGGTGGAATGG
Organism: Bryobacteraceae bacterium; assembly: GCA_035524535.1. GTDB lineage: Bacteria > Acidobacteriota > Terriglobia > Bryobacterales > Bryobacteraceae > BOG-224. The sequence continues at coordinate 20,615 of DATKOS010000135.1, read as the reverse complement.
ACGGTTCCATACGGCGCAACGGTCTTCCATCTGGGCGTGCACAATCTGCCTTCGGCTTCGGCTTCAGCGCTATTCGCGTGGATGGCGCGCTACACGGCGCAGCCGCGGGAGGAGCTGCTGGCGGAGATTCTGGCGGCGCTGGACGAACAAGAGGGCGTGCTGCTGGTGCTCAACCATCCGTTCCTGAGCGAAGAGCGGCTGGAACGGGCGGACCATGTGCGGCTGCTGATGCAGTTTCTGGCGCGCCACGGGCTGCGCATGCACGCGCTGGAACTGAACGGGTTGCAGCCGGCTTCGGACAACCGCGAGGTGGTGCGGCTGGCCGGGGAAAGCGGGATACCCGCGATCTCCGGCGGGGACCGGCACTGCCTGGAACCGAACGCCAACGTCAACCTGACGAACGCGGGCACTTTCGGCGAGTTTGTGCACGAAGTCAGGCACGAGGGCTTGAGCCGGGTGTTGTTTCTGCCGCAGTACCGGGAATCGATTGCGGCGCGGTATATCCATTTCATCTGGCACGCGGTGCGGACTTACCCGGATATGCCGGGCCGGGAACGGTGGACGGACCGCATCTTCTTTGAGCCGTTCGGGCAGCCCGGCGTGGCCGTGCCGCTCTCCGCGGAGTGGACCGACGGCGGCCCGGCGATTGTGCGCGGGTTCGTTTCCTCGATTGGCTTTCTGGCGGCGCCCCATATGCGCGGCGCGCTGCGGCTGGCGTTTGGGGAGCAGGGAGAGGTGGGCGCATGACGGCTTGCGAGGCCGCGCCGCGCGTGGCGCTCTTCGCCGATACCTTTCATGAAGTGAATGGCGCGGCCCGCACTTGCCGGGAATGGGACGCCTTTGCGCGCCGCCGCGGGCTGCCCTTTCTGTGCGTGCGCTGGGGGCGGGCGCGCGAGTTCTCCGAGGCGGCCTGCGAGCTGGCGCGCAGCCGCTTTGCCTTTCTGATAGATCCGGACCTGCGCTTCGACCCGTGCTTCTTCCGCGCGCTGGAGCCGATCCAGAGAGAGCTGGAACGATTTGAGCCGGAGGTGATTCACGCCACGAGCCCGGGCGACCTGGGAATCGCCGGGGCCATTCTGGCGGCGCGATTGAAGACCCGCTTTACGCTCTCCTGGCACACGAACCTTCATGAGTTCGCGGCGCGCCGCGCACAGCAATTCCTGGGCTGGATGCCGCGAGGCTGGCGCGGGCGCACGGGCGCGGCGGTGGAGCGCTTTGTGCTTGGGCGGGTGTGCTGGTTTTTCGGACGGGGCGACGTTCTGTTCGCTCCCAACCCGGAGCTGCGCTCGCTGCTGCAGGAGCGGACGGGAAGGCCCGTGTTCCCGATGGGCCGCGGCATCGACACGGAGCTTTTCCACCCGGCGCGGCGGAAGAGGAGGGACGACGCGGTGGTGATTGGGTTTGTGGGAAGGCTAATGCCGGAGAAGAACCTGCGGCTGCTGCCGCGAGTGGCGGAGGCGCTGCGGGCCGGCGGGGTCACGAACTTCCGCTTCCAGATTACGGGCGCGGGCAGCGAGCGGGAGTGGCTGGAGCGCCATCTTCCGAACGCCGAATTCACTGGGGTGCTGTTCGGCGAGGCGCTGGCGGAGGCCTACGCCGGCATGGATATCTTCGCATTCCCCTCGCCCACGGACACGTTCGGCAATGTGGTTCAGGAGGCGCTGGCGAGCGGCGCGCCGGCGGTGGTGACGGCGAGCGGCGGCCCGCGCTTCATTGTGCGGCCGGGCGTGAGCGGCTTTGTGGCGGCGAGCGAGGAGGAGTTCAGCGAGCGCATTGTGCAACTGGCGCGCGAGGAACGCCTGCGCCGCGAAATGGGAGAAGCGGCGCGGCGGCAAGTGGAAGGGCAGACCTGGGACCGCGTTTTTGAGGAGGTCTATGACGCGTACGCGCGCTGCTTTACCGGCGCCTGAAGGTACCAGCGTGGGTGAAGCCGCGCGGTATGCGGCGACGCATGCGCGGCAGGTTTTCCTAACGGATTGGAATTGGAAGACGGCGCTGCTGAGCGCGGCGTTTCGGATGGCGGTATGGCCGGCGACGAAACTGACGGGAGCGAGGCTAGTGGCGGCCGGTTCCCTGCGCGGCATGGCGATTGAGTTTGTGTTTCGGCTGGCGATTGGAGGCTTCTGGGGATCGCTACTGCAGGCGTTCGCGACGGCGCAGCCGGCGTGGCTGGCCGGGCTTCTGATGGTGGGCATCCTGCCGGCCGGCGCGCATGGGTTGGAATATGCGGTTCTGCGCGCGGGGGGCGCGACGCGGGCCGGGGCGGTGACGGTGGTTTCCGCGGCGTTCAGCGCGCTCTCGTTCGCCGTGAACTGGGCGTTGATGCGGAAGGGCATCCTGATGACGAGCAGGGGCGGCGCTTCGCTCGGCACGGACTTGCGGCGAATTTTCGGAATGGCGGGGCGCGGGCCATGCCCGGGCGATTCGCTCGGGGATGCATGACCGAGCCGCTCCGAGCTTGTAGGAATTCCGGCATCGGAGGGAGACAATGAATTGGCACGCGCAGATGACACGGCGGGGATTGGGGCGAATGCTCGGGCTCGCGGGCCTGTTGCCGGCCAGCCGCGCGCTGGGGGCGCCGGGACTGGATTGGGATGCGCAGCCAGATCCGGGCTGCGCCTTCACACGGACGTATCGGGCGGACGCGCAAATTGTGGTCCTCTCCGTGCCGGTGCTGCGCCGGGCGGGGGTGGGCGGGGGACGCGCCTCCTGGTCAGAGAACGCGAGCGTGCGGTTGCTGGACTTCATGGGCTACTCGCTGCCGGACCGGGCGGCCGGCTTGAACCGGCTGGGCTTCATTCGCGAACTGGCGCGCACGGAACCGGGCGCCGCGGAGTCCATGTATTTCGGGGTGATGACGGCTTCGCCGGAAGAGAGCGCGGCGGAAGCGCGGCAGGCCTTGCACCGGCAAACGCGCGAGCAGCTCTACACGGCGATTGAAGGGCGCATGGGGCCGGGCGAGGCGGTTACCGCGACGGCGCACTTTTCGGCGCCGGCGCAGCTTTCCGTGGCGCAGCGCCAGGAGCTTCTGACGATGGCGCGGCAAGCGCTCTCCGCGGCGCCGCGCAAGGCTCCGCAATTCGACGCGGCGGGTGGGGCGCGGCCGACGTTTCTGCAAGCGCTGGCGACGATGCTGCAAGACCCTTCACGCAAGGAGATTCGTTATGTCTACAACGCGCGGCTGTACCGCCTCTGGCTGGGCCGATCCCCGGACTCCGAAGCGGCGGCGTATTTCGTGAAGAAGAACCTGATTGCGGCGGGGACCGGCGTGACGCGCTCGGAGGGCAAGCTGCGCGCGGAGGACGGCGGCAGGGAGATCACTTTTCAGATCTGGGCGGCGAACACCGGCCAGCCGCTGCCGTTGCGCATCGAGTACCAGCCGAAGCCCTACCTGCGCCTGGCTTTCGAGGCGGAATGCGCGCCTGCCGCGGCGGGCGCCGTTTCCACGCCGTGACCGGATTCCGGCTGGATCATCCGGCGGCTGGAACGCCGCACGCAAGAATGGCTCGCATGCAGCGCCCCAAGACGCTACACCTGACGAACTTCTACCACGGCGCATCCGGGGGGATCAGCGCATTTTACCGGGCGCTTTTCGAGTGCGCCAACGAATCCGGCCGCGAGATGCGGCTGGTGGCGCCGGGTGAAGAGAGCCGCGTGGAGCGGGTTGGGGAATACGGACGGATCTATCGAGTGAAAGCGCCGCGGGCTCCGGCCGGGGACCGGCGCTACCGCCTGATTCTGCCGCTGGGCCCGTGTTTACGGGAGGTGGGGCGGATTCTGCGAGCGGAGCAGCCGGACATCCTGGAGGTATCCGACAAGTACACGCTCCTTTATATATCCGGGATGCTGCGCAAGCGGCTGCTGCGGGGGGTACGGCGGCCGACGGAGATCGCCACCAGCCACGAGCGGATGGACGTGAACGTCTCCGCGCACCTGACGAACGGCGCGGTGGGCGCGTGGTTCGCGCGGCTATACATGCGCTATCTGTATTTCCCGATGTTCGACCACCACATTGCGAACTCGCATTACACGGCGGCGGAACTGGCGCCGGCCTCCGCTGGGCACACCACGCGGAGGGGCATCTGGGTTTGCCCGATGGGCCTGGACAACCGGGTGTTCGCCGGCAAGACGCGGCGCCCGCACACGGGCAAGCGAGTTCTCTACGCGGGCAGATTGTCCGTGGAGAAGAACACAGGCGTGCTGGTGGAGTTGATGCGCCGGCTGCCGGAGGAGTACTCGCTGACGGTGATCGGCGAAGGGCCGCAGCGCGAGTGGCTCACACGTCAGGCGGCGGCGCTGCCCGGGCGGATGGAGCTCAAGGGGCATGTTGAGAACCGCGAGGAATTCGCGCAGGAGCTGGCGGACGCGGATGTCTTTGTGCACCCGAACGCGCGCGAGCCATTCGGCATTACGCCGCTGGAAGCCATGGCGTGCGGCGTCCCGGTGGTAGCGCCAAGCGAGGGCGGCGTGCTTTCCTACGCGCACTCCGGCAACGCCTGGCTGTGCGCGCCGGCGGCGGAGGAATTCGCGAAGGCGGTGCAATCCGTGTTCGCCGACGCCGGGGAACGCGAGAGACGGACGGCGGAGGCGCGCCGCACGGCGTGGGAGTATGACTGGACGGCGATTGCGGCGCGCTACTTCCAACTCATCGACGATCTGCACGAAGAGGGCTTCCGGATCGGCGTCCCGCCGCTGGGCGCGGCGCTGGACGCGTGGCAGGCGGCGCAGAACGGGCGCGCGCCGCAGACCGCGATGTGAGCTTTCGTCCGAAACGGGCGCGACCCGACGACGGATATAGCCCCTTTGGGCCGATTCACGGGTCTGTCATTGAGACTTCATCCGACGTTTATCAAGGACGCTTACACTGGGTCGATCGATTTTCGGACGCTGCGCATCACTTGAAGTCCAAACACTGGAGGGGAATTATGGGAAGACGTCTGCCGACTTTCATCGGCGAAGCTCTGCTGGCGGGAGCTATCATCGGCGCGGGGGCCGCACAGGCCCAAACGCCCGCGCCCACCGCTGGGCCGGCCACGCCAATTCAACACCTGGTTGTGATCTTCCAGGAAAACGTTTCGTTCGACCACTACTTCGGCACCTATCCTTTCGCCGCCAACCCGGAAGGCGAACCGCAGTTCTTTCCCTTCGCCAGCACGCCTAGCGTGAACGGGTTCAGCCCGGCGGCGACGAGCGGTTTTGCGACGCTGGCGAACACCGCGAATGGAGCGGGGGCGACGCCGCCGTTCCGGCTGGATCGCTCACAGGCCGCCACCGCGGATCAGGACCACAACTACACGCCGGAGCAGATGGCGTATCACGCCGGACTGCTGGACTTGTTTCCGAAGGACCTGGGCACGCCCGGCGCGCCGCCCGCGGGGGCGCCGCAGGATTTGACCACGGGTCTGGTGATGGGGTATTACGACGGCAACACGGTGACGGCGCTGTGGAATTACGCGCAGCACTATTCGATGAACGATAATTCCTACGGCACGACGTTCGGGCCTTCCACGCCGGGCGCGTTGAATCTGATCGCGGGACAAACCAACGGCGTGATCAACAATTCGAACGGAACCGGAGCGTTGATCGGCGACGGAAACGGGGGCCTGACGGATATCAGCGACGCCGATCCGGCGGGCGACGTTTGTTCCACCTCCACCGGCGAAACGTTTTCCATGAGCGGGAAGAACATTGGCAACCTGCTCAGCTCGGCCGGCGTGACGTGGGGATTCTTTTCGGGCGGCTTCGACCTGACGCAGACCAACCCGGATGGCTCCACGGGGTGCAACCGCACCACGACGTCCCTGATTACGAGCACGAAGAAGGCGGATTACATTCCGCATCACCAGCCGTTCCAATACTACAAGTCGACGGCCAACCTGACGCACTCGCGACCGTCGAGCGTGGCGATGATCGGGCAGAACGGGGACGGCGCCAACCATCAATACGACATCAACGACTTCTATGCGGCCGTGAACGCGGCGAACTTCCCGGCGGTGAGCTTCCTGAAAGCCCCCGGTTTCGAGGATGGCCACGCGGGCTATTCAGATCCCATTGACGAGCAGCAGTTCATCGTGCATGTGATCAACTTCCTGCAGAACAGCCCGTACTGGGCCAACACGGCGGTGGTGATCTCCTGGGACGATTCCGATGGCTGGTACGACCACCAGATGCCCCCGCTGGTGAACCAGTCCGCCACCAGCGCGGATATGATCACGGGCGTGGGGGCCTGCGGCAGCGCCACGGCGGGACTTTCGACCGTGGCCTCCGGCAACGTGGTGGCGCAAGGCCGCTGCGGATACGGGCCGCGCCTTCCGCTGCTGGTGATTTCGCCCTACGCCAAGCAGAATTTTGTGGACCACACGGTGACGGACCAGAGCTCGATCCTGCGCTTCATAGAGGACAACTGGTTCTACGGGCAGCGCCTGGGGCAGGGCTCTTTCGACGCGATCGCCGGACCTCTGGACAACATGTTCGACTTCGGAGCAACGCCCAACACCACGAAGTTCGTTCTTTCCGAGGTGAGCGGCCTGCCGGTAGACCCGACGCAATCGGCGAAGCCCGATTCGCTTTCGCACTTCCACTCCGTAAGACCGATCGAGAATAAGAGCAGGTAAACAGAAAGGGGCCGCCGCGCGACGAGGCGTTCGGAGGAGCGCGGCGGCCCGTACATCAACGAAACGTGACTCGCCGCACTCTACTCCGCCACGCCGCGTGGCTTGCCGCCCTCTCACGCTCCGCCAAATCGGCGGCGCCAATTCTGAAACCCGACTCTCTCGCGAAGTTCGCAGACCCCCTGCCCATTCCACCAACCGCCAAGCCGGTTAGCTTCGGCCCGGCGCCGGGCGATGCATCCGGACCGAAGGTGGCGCATTACCGCGTCGCCATGCGGCAGATTCTGGCTCCCCTGCACCGCGACCTTCCGCCCACGCGCCTGTGGACCTACGGCGGCGCTTTCCCCGGCCCCACCATTGAGGCGCGGACCGGCCAAGGGGTGGCCATCGAGTGGCCCAACGAATTGCCGGCGGCGCATTTCCTTCCGATCGACCATTCGCTCCACGGCGCCGAGGCCGGTTTGCCGGAGGCGCGCGGCGTGGCCCACGTGCATGGCGCCAAGACGCCGCCGGAGAGCGACGGATATCCCGAGGATTGGTACGCGCCCGGCTCGTCGCGCACCTATTTCTACCCGAACGGCCAGGAGCCGGCCGCGCTGTGGTATCACGACCACTCCATGGGCATCAACCGGCTCAATATCTACGCCGGCATGTTTGGGTTCTTCCTGGTTCGCGATGACGTGGAAGATGCGCTCAACCTCCCCAAGGGCGCCTACGAAATTCCGCTCGCCATCTGCGACCGCCTGCTGCGTGAAGACGGGTCGCTGTACTACCCGGTGTCGGGAGATCCGGCGAAGCCCTGGGTTCCAGAGGTGTTCGGCGACGTGATGATGGCCAACGGCAAGGCGTTCCCCTTCTTCAATGTGGAGGCGCGCAAGTACCGCTTCCGCGTGCTCAACGCCTGCAACGGGCGCTTTCTGAATCTCTCGTTGGCGAACGGGCAGAGCTTCCATCAGATTGGCACGGACCAGGGGCTGCTGCCCTCGCCGGTGACGCTGGAAGCGACGCGCCTGGCGCCAGGCGAACGAGCCGACCTGGTAATCGACTTTGCGGGTCAGGCGGGCAAGCAGATTGTGATGATGAACGACTCGTTTTCCGTGATGCAGTTCCGCGTGGGGCCGGCGAAGGCGCCGGATACCAGCGCGCTGCCGGCATCGCTGCGTCCCGTGCCGAGGACTCCGGAGGCTTCCGCGGTGAAGACGCGGCCGCTGTCGCTCATCGAAACGATGAAGATGAACGGGGAATCGCGGGCCATGCTGCTCAACAACACGCCTTGGCACATGCCGGTGACGGAGAATCCCACGCTCGATTCCACCGAGATCTGGAGCTTCATCAATACGACGGACGATTCGCACCCCATCCATCTGCACCTGGTGCGTTTTCAGATTCTGGACCGGCGCCGCTTCGAGCCGTACTTCTACCAGACGCGCGGCCAGATTCTGTACACAGGAGCCGCGACGCCGCCCGCGCCCGAGGAAGCCGGCTGGAAGGACACGGTGCGCGCCGATCCGAAAATGGTGACGCGCATCATCGTGCGCTTCGAAGGCTACGCCGGCCGCTACGTATGGCACTGCCATGTCCTGGAACACGAAGACAATGAGATGATGCGGCCGTACGAAGTGATCGCCAAGGAAGCGCCGCGGGGCTAGAGGCTCGCGGAGAGGCCACGGCAGGCGAAACCGCCTGCCCCACCACGGCCCTTCAACCAGCTCGGATCCTTCAAAGGCTCAAGACCCGCGGGTCTTCTTCACGGTCCGTTTGCTAAACTTCGGAGATCGGGGTCGTGGTTCGGCGATTTTTATGACGGTAGGTCTGCGTTCGTTTTTGCTCATTGCTCCCGCCTTGTTTTTGTGCGGGTGCAAGCAGGATCAGAAGGGGGCGGCGGGCGCGGCGGGCGGCTTCCCCATGATGCCGGTCACCGTGGCCAAAGCCACACAGGAATCCGTCCCGGCGGAGCTGCGCGCCGTGGGGACGGTGGAAGCATCGGCCATCGTGCAGGTGAAATCGCAGGTGGCCGGCCAGCTCGCCAGCGTGGCCTTCACCGAAGGCCAGGACGTGAAGGAGGGCGATCTGCTGTTCCGGATCGATCCGCAACCCTTCCAGGACGCCCTTCGCCAGGCCCAGGCCGACGCGGCGCGCGACCAGGCGCAGATCGCGCAGTCCCAAGCGACGCTGGCGCGCGACCAGGCGCAGGCGCAGTACGCCGAGACCGACGCCTCCCGAAACGACCAACTCGTCAAGGAAGGCCTCGCTTCGCGCTCGCAGTACGATCAATCGAAATCCAACGCGGATGTGGCCCGGGAAACGGTGCGCGCCACGCAGGCCGGCATCGATTCCGCCAAGGCCACGCTTCAGGCGGATGAAGCGGCCATCGCCGCGGCGCAGCTTAACCTGAGCTACTGCGAGCTCCGCGCACCCATAAGCGGCCGCACGGGCAATCTGCTGGTGCATCCGGGCAACCTAGTGAAGGTGAACGACGCGGCTCTGGTGGTGATTCACCGTATTGAGCCGATCTTCGTGAACTTCAGCATCCCCGAGCAGCGGCTGGAGGAGATTCGCCGCCTGAGCGCCGGCCATAAGCTCGCGGTGAAGGCTCTGGTGGAGGGCAATCCGGGCCACCCGGCCGAGGGCTACCTTTCGGTGATCGACAACACGGTGGACGCCTCCACCGGCACGATTCACCTGAAGGCCACCTTCGACAACCACGACCGCATGCTGTGGCCGGGCCAGTTCGTGACCGTCGCGCTGACGCTTGAAACGGTTCAGAATGCCACCGTGATTCCGTCGGAAGCGATACAGGCCGGGCAGAACGGGCTCTTCGTCTACGTGGTGAAGGCGAACCAGACGGTGGAAAGCCGGGTGGTGGCCACCGGCGCCGCGCTGAACGGCAAAACGGTGATTGAAAAAGGGGTAAGCCCTGGCGAGACGGTGGTTACCGACGGCATGATGATGCTGGTCCCGGGCGCGCCGGTCCGCGCCGTACCCGCGGCTAAGGCGGGGAGCGGACCCTCGTGAACCTCTCCCGCATCTTCATTGAGCGGCCGGTGATGACGGCGCTCATCTGTTTCGCCATCCTGCTCTTCGGCGCGCTGGCTTTCCGCGCTTTGCCGGTCGCCGCGCTGCCCAGCGTCGATTACCCAACGATCGAAGTGGACGCTTCGGTGCCCGGCGCGAATCCCGACACCATGGCCTCGGCGGTGGCCACGCCGCTCGAGCGCGAGTTCTCCACCATCGCGGGCGTTCAGCAAATGAGCTCCACCAATGCGCAGGGGAGCACCACGATCACCGTCCAGTTCACCCTGGACCGTAAGATCGACGCCGCGGCCCAGGATATTCAAGCCGCCATCTCGCGCGCCGGAGGCCGTCTTCCGCCCAGCATGCCGCGGCCGCCCAGCTACCAAAAAGTGAACCCGGCGGAACAGCCCATCCTCTACATGTCGCTGACGTCGAGCACGCTGCCGCTTTACACCGTGGACGAATATGCGGAAACTCTGCTGGCCCAGCGAATTTCCATGGTGAGCGGCGTATCGCGGGTGCAGGTATACGGCACCCAAAAGTACGCCGTGCGGGTACAAGTGGACCCGGACGAACTGGCGGCGCACAACATCGGCATCGATGAGGTGCAGAGCGCCATCGCCGCCAGCAACACGAACCTGCCGACCGGGCGTTTCGACGGCTCCAAGCAGACTTTCACGATCGAATCGAACGGTACGCTTTTCGACGCCGCTCAGTACCGCCCGATTATCGTGGCTTACCGCAACGGCGCGCCGGTCCGCCTGGAGCAGCTTGGCCATGTGATCGACAGCGTGGAAAACAACAGAGTCGCCGCGTGGATCGACGGGGTGCGCGGGGTGATTCTGGCCATCAACCGGCAGCCAGGCACGAACACAGTGGACGTGGTGGATGGGGTTCGCGCGCTGCTGCCGGAGCTGCGCCACGCCATTCCGCCGGCGGTGAGCCTCACGATTGCTTTTGACGCTTCCCAGTCCATCCGCGCGTCGATCCGTGACGTGGAGTTCACCCTTCTGCTCACCCTGTGCATCGTGATCCTGGTGATTTTCCTCTTTCTGAGGAACATCTCCGCCACGGCCATTCCTTCCGCCGCCGTGCCGTTCTCCATTGTGGGAACGTTCGCCGTGATGTACCTGCTGGGGTACAGCGTGAACAACCTGTCTTTGATGGCGCTCACGCTTTCCGTGGGGTTCGTGGTGGACGACGCCATTGTGATGTTGGAGAACATTGTGCGCCACATGGAGATGGGCGAGACGCGGCGGCAGGCGGCGCTGAACGCTTCACGCGAAATCGGTTTCACCATCATTTCCATGACGGTTTCGCTGATCGCGGTATTCATTCCGGTGCTGTTTCTGAGCGGCATTGTGGGACGCCTGCTGCACGAGTTTTCCGTGACGATTGTGGTGGCCATTCTGATTTCCGGCGTGGTCTCCCTGAGCCTGACGCCCATGCTGGGAAGCCGTTATTTGAAGCCCAGCCGCGAGGCGCGCCACGGAGTGGCTTACCGCTCGTTGGAGGGCGGCTTCCACGCGCTGGCCTCCGGGTACGAGAGGACGCTGAAGATTGCGCTGCGCTTCCGGCTGGTCACGCTGACGGTAGCCATTCTGATGCTAGTGGGTACGGTCTACCTCTACGAAATCATGCCCACGGGGTTTATCCCGTCGCAGGACAGCAGCTTCTTTTTCGGAGTCACGCAGGGCCCGCAGGATATCTCGTTCGATTCCATGGTGGAGCACCAGCAGGCCGTAGCCGCCATCGTTCAGAAGCAGCCTTACTCCGATTTGGTAGGCTCATTCGTCGAAGGCGGCAACCAGGCGTTCTTTTTCGTCCGCATGAAGCCCAAGGACCAGCGCGCGTTGTCGGTGGACCAAGCCATTGAGCAACTCCGCGCTCAATTGTTCGCCGTGCCCGGCATCTTCTCCTTCATGCAGAATCCGCCGCCGGTGACCGTAAGCGGACAGAATTCCACCAGCGTGTATCAGCTTACGCTGCAGGGGACGAACCTCCAGGAGATCTACAATTGGGCGCCGCGCCTCATGGCGCGAATGCAGCAGATGCCCGGCTTTGTGGACGTGAACACGGACATGCAGATTGCCAGCCCGCAGGTGATGGTGGATATTGACCGCGACCGCGCGCAGGCTTTGGGAATCACTCCGGAGCAGGTGCAGAATGCGCTCTTCAGCGCTTTCGGCCAGCGCCAGGCTTCGGTGATCTACGCGCCCGCCAACCAGTATCTGGTGATTCTCGAAGTAGACCCGAAATACCAGCGGACGCCCGACTCGCTCTCCAAGCTGTATCTCCGCTCTTCGGGCGGTTCTCTGGTTCCGCTGGAAGCGGTGGTGACCAGCAAGCGGCAGAGCGGGCCACTGAGCATCAACCACTTCGGCCAATTGCCGGCGGTGACGCTTTCCTTCAACCTGAAGCCGGGATACTCGCTTGGCCAGGCCGCCGACCAGGTCGACAACGCCATTACGGACCTGCGCATGCCGCCCACGGTGACCCCGAGCTTCCAAGGAACCGTGCGGGAGTTTCAAAACTCCTTCCGCAACCTTTCGATCCTGCTGATTGTGGCGGTACTGGTGATTTACATCGTGCTGGGAATCCTGTACGAGAGCTTCATTCACCCGATCACGATTCTTTCCGGGCTTCCATCGGCCGTGTTTGGGGCGCTGCTGACGCTGGTAATCTTCCACAAGCAGTTGGACCTGTTCGCCTTCGTGGGCGTGATCATGCTGTTTGGCGTGGTGAAGAAGAACGCGATCATGATGATCGACTTCGCCATCGGGGCGCAGCGCGAAGGCCTGGACCCGGAGGAGGCCATCTGGAAGGGCTGTTTGCTGCGGTTCCGGCCGATCATGATGACCACGGTGGCGGCGCTGTTCGGTACACTGCCCATCGCCCTGGGGTATGGCGAAGGCGCCGACGCCCGTCAGCCGCTGGGCCTGGCCGTGGTGGGAGGGCTGCTGGTGAGCCAGTTCCTCACGCTGTACATCACGCCGGTGATTTATCTCTACATGGAGCGCCTGCAGACCTGGCTGAAGCGGCCGGAAGCCGCCTCGGACGAAGCCGTGGCGCGAGCTTGAGCGCTAGCCCTTTCGCCCTACTTGACGCCGGTCCGGCTTGGCCCGATACTCAAGATGGGAAAGAGGGGGTATGTTTCGAATCGCCGTTCCCGCACTGCCCATTCTGGCCGCGGCCCTGTTGGCGCCGTCCGCCCATGCCCAAGCCGTGGTTTCCACGCGCGCCGGCGTGGTCCACTTCTTCGAGGGAGCCGTTTCGGTTGCGGGGCAGCCGATCGACTACCGCCTGGGCGTTTTCCACACGATTCCGGAGGGCGCCGAACTGAGCACCGGGAAGGGGCGCGCGGAGATCCTTCTGACGCCCGGCGTGTTCCTGCGGGTGGATGAAAACACGTCGGTTCGCCTGCTTTCCAGCGCCCTATCCGACGCCCGCGTGGAGCTGCTGCACGGTTCGGCCATTGTGGATTCGGGCGACCCGGCGCCGGACACCGCCGTGACGCTGATCTACAAAGGTTGGAGCGTCCACCAAGCGCAGAAGGGCGATTACCGGGTGGATTCCGATCCGGCGCGCGTGACTGTTCGGGATGGCGAGGCGCAGGTTACCGCCGCGGGCGCGGACCCCGTGACCGTGGCGCAGGGGCTGGACGTGCCGCTGGCGGCCGTTTTGGTTCCGGAGCCGAGGGCGGCTTCCTCCGACGGTCTGGACGAGTGGGCCGACGGCCGTTCGCAATCGATCACGGCGGATAACGAGGTGGCGGCCGACATCCAGGACCCGGCCGATATGCCGGGCGGAGACCTTTCCGCCGACGCGTTCACGTATTTCCCGATGGTGGGGCTGGCGAGCTACGGATACACGCCGACGCTGCCGTACCAGGCGGGCATCTACGGATCGCAGTTGGGCCTCTACTCGATGTACCTGCCGACGTTCATTTCGATTCCGGTGTTCGTGCGGTCCATGCCGATTTTCCGGGCGCAGCGCGGGTTGTATCCGGCGCACACGATCTACGCGCCGCTGACCGTGCCGGGGACGCGCGTGGGCGTGACTCCCACGCCCATCACGCACGTTGGAGTTCCGGCGTATCATCCGCCCGTGGCGCGACCGGCGGCTCCGGCCCCGCTGCCGCGCGGCGGCATTCACGCCGGCGGCGGACACCGCTAGGCGGGCCGGAGCCGCTCAGTTCGCCGATGGCGCGTAGTAGCCCTGGCGCCAGTGCGCCTTGATTTGCGGCACGCCCCGGGGTTGCGCGATCTTCACTTCGACGGTGTGGAACTTGCCGTCGCGCGCCTGGTCCTTGGGGTAATAGCCGAGCACATATTGATTGCGGAGTTCGATGGCGATTCGGGTGGCGACGCTAGGCAAATCGCTCGCCAGGGAGGCGGCGAAAGCGCGGCCGCCGGTCTGGGTGGCGATCTCCGAGAGCAGGCGCGGCCCGGAGATCTCCTCGGGGCTGAGGGCAAGCGAGAGGAGCGGGCTGAAGACGCCCATGGCGTAAATCTCCACGTCCGCGGCCCGCACCAATTCCTCGATCTGGGCGGCGGTGTACTTGCTGTTGTTATCGCCGCCATCGGAAACCACGATGATGGCCTTGCGGGCGTTCCGGGCCTTCTGCATTTCGGCGAGGGCGGTTCTGACGGCATCGAGCAGCGCGGTCTGGCCGCTGGACTGGGCGCGATCGAGCGCGGTTTGGATTTCATCGACTTTGCCGGTGAAGCCGGCGGTGACCGAGGCTGCGTCGTTGAACTCCACCAAGCAAACTTCGTCGCCGGGATTGAGGCTCTTGAGCAGCGTGGCGGCGGCCTGTCGGGAGGTTTCCAGCTTGTCGCTCATGCTGCCGCTGACGTCGAAGGCCAGGCCGATGGAGAGGGGAACGTCCTCGCCGGAGAAGTGCGCGACGGGCTGTTCGACGCCGTCGTCGGTGAGGGTGAAATCTTCCTTGCGCAGGCCGAGGACAAAGCGGTTGGTGGCGTCGGTGACGGAGACCGGAATGACTACCAGGTTCGACTCGGCGCGGAAGCTCACGCCTGCCGGATCGGCTTTAGGGGGCGCGGCGGCGGGCGTTTCCGCGGGCGGCTGGCCGAGGCAAGAGAGAGGCAGAGCCACGGCGAAGGCAGCCGCGCGGACCCAGGACAGAGTGGGAAAGAAACCTTCCGCCATAGGTTGGCTCTAGAGCGAAGCGCTATCCGAACTGTAGCATTTTCGGGGCGGGGCGGCGTTCGCCCTTTAGGGCTAGAGTCGCGGAGGGGGTTCAGTCTCCGCTCGCGGGGCGCGGGGCCCAGGGGTTGGAGAGCTCTTTCGGAGTGGGCGGGGAGGTTTGGGCGGGAGTGGTTTGACGCTCACTTACGTTCGCGGCTCGGAAATTGGGGCTAGGGTGTGGGGATCAGTTCGGGTTCGGGCTCTTGCTGGGGCATTCGGGCGGATTGGCGGAGGATTCGCAGGAGCATCTCCGGGACTTCGTAGACGGCGTGGTTCCGAATGGCGGCGGCGCGCTCGCGGTAGGCGGCGTAATTCGCCAGCAGCTCACGCACGGCCTCGCCGGTTTGTCCGAAATCCGGGATTACGATTCCGGCACCGATTTCGCGAATCCACTGCGCGTTGTAAACTTCGTGCGCCAGGGTGAGGGCGTTGCGCGGCACGATTACCGGCAGCCGCTTGGCCAGAGCCTCGCTGATGCAGCCGGGTCCGGGCTTGCCGATGAAGAAGTCGGACATCTCCATGTAGAGCGGCATCTCGCGCGTGAAGCCCTCGACGAAGATGGGGACGCGGCAGCGCATGGCGCGCAGATCGGCGGCCAGCGCGTCATTCCGGCCGCAGATGAAGATGAGCTGCACGTCCTGGCGGGCCGCCTCAATGGCGCGGGCGATGCGCGGCATCTCGCGGGAACCTTCGGCGCCGAAGAGAACCAGGCCGGTGGGCTTATCGGGGTGCAGGCCGCGGCGGATGCGCTCGACCTGGCGATCCGCGGAGGCGGGCGCGTAGAACTTGGGATGCAGTATCATGCCGGAGGTTTGGAGGATGCGGCCGGGGCCGAGGCCGATTTCGCGGGCTTGGGCGGCGGCGCGATCGGAACCGCAGATGACCCACTGGTCCAGGGGCTCTATCCAGAAGTGCGGCGGGTAGTCGGCGATATCGGTTAGGAGCGTGACGTAAGGCACGCCGGGCCAGGCGTTATCCAGCGCTTCCTTGATGGCGCGGTTGTAGTGCGGTATGAGAGAGACCACCAAGTCCGGGCGCTCGGTGCGCCAATAGGACTGGATGGCATTGACCTGCGCGCGGTGCGAGGCGCGGATGAGGCCGTGCATGACCGGGATGAGCTGCTTGCTGAAGCGCGTCCAGCCGTGGCGCAGCATGAGGTTGTACGTGTCCTGGAAGGGGATGCCGGTGAACTTGCGGATGAAGTCGACCGGATCGAGCACTTCCTGAATGGAGACGAGGCGGACATCCCAGGCCAGGCCGCGCTCGCGAATGGACTGGCAGAGGGCGTTGGCCGCGGCGCGGTGGCCGCCGCCGGAATCGATGTAGATGAGGGCGACGTCCAGCCGGGGCATCAGACGGCCTCCTGCCGCGCGCGGCGCTTGCAGCAGACCACGGCCGCATACGTGAGCAGGCCGCAGGGCACGCAAAGGCACAACCAGGCGGCCGCGGCGCTTCCGGAAACTTGCACGGCGCGGGCCGCCATGCGCCACGCGATGGTGTGCGCGATATAGGCCGGAACGGGGAACATGGCCGCCGGCGCGGTGTGGAAAAGCCAGGTTCCCAGGCGCGCCATGGGCGCGAAGAGGATTACTTGCAGCGGGGAGACCAGGCAATTGACCGCCTGAATGGGGGAGGGATTCAGGCGGAGCGCCAGCGCGGCCAGGGCGCACAGCGCGGTGGGGCAAACCGGCGCCGGAAATATGCCGAAAACGATGCCCAGAGCGATGCTGAGGGCAAGATCCTCTTCGGGCATCCGCAATACCGCCAGGGATGCCTCTCTGAACCGGGCAGTCCAATACGGCATGAGCGCCATCACTGGTAGTGTGCGACGCGCGGGTTACAGCGGCTCTTCGGAATTGTGATATTTCGAATAAGTTCCGTACGCCAGGACGCCACGGCGGACGGTTCGCATTCCAGCCCGGCGATAAAATGGATGCACGGTCGGCGACACGCGGAGCGCGCATTGCGGGCCGATTCCCACAAAGGCGGCGAATATGCCAGCAGCGGCGCGACGGCAGGCTTGGAAGGCGCTTCAGGACCACTACAAGAAGGTGCGCGACCTGCACCTGCGCGATTTGTTCGCCTTGGACCCGCAGCGCGGCGAGCGGATGACCGCGGAAGCGGCGGGGCTGTTCCTCGATTACTCGAAGAACCGCATCACGGTGGAGACGCTCCCGCTGCTGGTCCAACTAGCCGAGGCGTGCGATTTGGGCGGGCGCATCGACGCCATGTTCCGCGGGGAGCGGATCAACATCACGGAGAACCGCGCCGTGCTGCACGTGGCGCTGCGGGCGCCGCGGAACGCTTCGATTCTGGTGGATGGCGAGAACGTAGTGCCGCACGTGCACGAAGTGCTGGACAAGATGGCGGCCTTCGCCAACCGCGTGCGAGCGGGCGAATGGCTGGGCGCCACCGGGAGGCCGGTGCGGAACATCGTGAATATCGGGATCGGCGGGTCCGACCTTGGACCGGCCATGGCGTACCAGGCGCTGCAATACTACAGCGAGCGATCCTTGCGGTTCCGCTTCGTGTCAAACGTGGATGCCACGGATTTCGCGGAAGCGGTGGCGGATCTGGACCCGGCGGAGACGATGTTCGTGGTTTCCTCCAAGACCTTCACCACTCTGGAGACCATGACCAACGCGCACACGGCGCGGGCATGGTCGTTGGCCGGGCTGGGCGGGGATGAGAAATCCGTGGCGCGGCATTTTGTGGCGGTGTCCACCAACGCGGCGGAAGTAGCGCGGTTCGGGATCGACACGGCCAACATGTTCGGCTTCTGGGATTGGGTGGGCGGACGGTACTCGATGGATTCGGCCATCGGGCTTTCCACCATGTGCGCGATTGGGCCGGAGCATTTCCGCGGCATGCTGGACGGCTTCCACGAGATGGACGAGCACTTTCGCACCACGCCGTTCGAGCGGAATCTTCCGGCGCTGCTGGGGCTGTTGTCGCTCTGGTACAACGACTTTTTCGGCGCGGAGACCGTGGCCGTTCTGCCATATGAGCAATATTTGAAGCGGTTCCCGGCTTACCTGCAGCAATTGACCATGGAGAGCAACGGGAAGCACGTCACGGTGGAGGGGAAGGCGGTGAAGGAGGCCACGGGGCCGATCTATTGGGGCGAGCCGGGAACCAACGGGCAGCACTCGTTCTACCAACTGATCCACCAGGGGACGCGGCTGATCCCCTGCGATTTCATCGCATTCCTGGAGCCGTTGAACCCGCTGGGGCGGCACCACGCCATGCTGCTGGCGAACGTGTTCGCGCAGACCGAGGCGCTGGCATTCGGCAAGACGGCCGAACAGGTGAAGGCAGAGGGGACGGCGGACTGGCTTACGCCGCACCGGGTGTTTGAGGGCAACCGGCCGTCCAACACGATTCTGGCGGGGCGGCTGACGCCGGCGGCGCTGGGGAAGCTGGTGGCTCTATATGAGCACGCCGTGTTCACGCAAGGCGTGATTTGGAATATCGACTCGTTCGACCAGTGGGGTGTGGAACTGGGCAAGGCCCTGGCGCAACGGATTGTGCCGGAACTGGAGGGCGATGCGGAACCGCCGCTTCGTCACGACAGTTCCACGAACGCGCTAATCCGGCGCTACCGCGCGGCGAAGAAGTAGGCGGCGGGGAAAGACGGGGCGGCGCCATGCGGATTGTTGCGGATGGGCTTAGGCTTGCTTTCCAGGGTTAAGGTGGTTATAGTTTGATTCCGCACCAAAACGCCAAAGAACCCTACTGGTGATACCGATGAAACAGCGTTCGAGCGCTGGCGCCAAGAACAAGCCGCCAGCCTACAAAAACCCCAAGCTTGCGCCGGAGCGGCGCGCGTCGGACCTTCTTTCCCGCATGACTTTGGCCGAGAAAGCGTCCCAGATGAGATGCGTGTGGCGCGAGAAGGCGGATACGCTTCTCGACGCCAACGGCGACTTCGATGGAGCGAAGGCCAAGAAGTCGTTCAAGGGCATCGCCATTGGACAGGTGGGGCGGCCGAGCGACGCCGGAGGGGGCAAAGGCGCGCGCGCCATGGCGGAGCTGACCAACGCCATTCAGAAGTTCTTTGTGGAGAATACGCGGCTGGGCATTCCCACGATCTTCCACGAGGAATGCCTGCACGGACACGCCGCGCCGGGCGGCACGAGTTTTCCGCAACCGATTGCGCTGGCGGCGACGTTCGACACGGCGCTGGTGGAGCAACTATTCACGATGACGGCGGCCGAAGCGCGGCTGCGGGGGACGCATCAGGCTTTGACGCCGGTGGTGGACGTGGCGCGGGACCCGCGATGGGGCCGCGTGGAGGAGACTTACGGCGAAGATCCGTACCTGGTTTCGCGCATGGGCATCGCGGCGGTGCGCGGCTTTCAGGGCGACGCCACATTCCGGGGCAAGGACCGCGTGATCGCCACGCTGAAGCATTTCGCGGCGCACGGCGCGCCGGAATCGGGGCAGAACTGCGCGCCGGCGAACCTCTCCATGCGGGTGCTGCGGGACGTGATTCTCTATCCGTTCGAGCGGGCGTTGCATGTGGGCGGGGCCATGTCCGTGATGGCTTCCTACAACGAAATCGACGGGGTTCCCTCGCACGCCAACCGATGGCTGCTGCGCGACGTGCTGCGCAAGGAGTGGGGATTCAAGGGTTTCATCGTGTCCGACTACTATGCCATCTGGGAGCTGGGCAACCGGCCGGAGACGCACGGACACCATGTGGCCGCGGACAAGCGCGAGTCGTGCGTGCTGGCGGTGAAGGCGGGGGTGAATATCGAGCTGCCTGAGCCGGATTGCTACAAGAGCTTGGAAGAACTGGTGCGCAAGGGCGTTCTGAAGGAATCGGAGCTGGACGAGCTGGTTCGCCCGATGCTGGAAGCGAAGTTCCGTCTGGGATTGTTCGAGGACCCGTACGTGGACCCGGACGAGGCGGATCGCGTGGTGGGCAGCGAGGCCAACCGGGAACTCGCGCTGCAGGGCGCGCGCGAGGTAATCACGCTGCTGAAGAACGACGGCCCTGTGCTGCCGCTTAATAAGGATAAGATCCGGACGATCGCGGTGATCGGGCCGAACGCCAACCGGAGCCTGCTGGGCGGGTACAGCGGCGTTCCGAACTACGACGTCACGGTGCTGGAAGGCATTCGGGCCAAAGTGGGGCCGAAGACGAAGGTACTCTACAGCGAAGGCTGCAAGATCACCATCGGCGGCTCCTGGGTGGAGGACGCGGTTGTGCCTTCAGACCCGGCCGAGGACCGGAAGCAGATTGCCGAGGCGGTGAAGGTAGCGCGCAAGGCGGATGTAATTGTTCTGGCCATCGGCGGGAACGAGCAGACGTCGCGCGAAGCGTGGTCGCTGGTGCACATGGGCGACCGCGCGCGGCTGGGGCTGCTGGGACGGCAGGAAGAACTGGCGGCGGCGATGCTGGCGACGGGGAAGCCGGTGGTCGTGCTGCTGTTCAACGGCAGCCCGCTGACGCTGGGCGAAAGCAGCGGGGCGGCGCAGGCGATTCTGGAATGCTGGTACCTGGGACAGGAAACCGGGCGCGCGGTGGCGGATGCGCTGTTCGGCGACGTGAACCCGAGCGGCAAGCTGCCGATTACGATTCCGCGCTCGGCGGGGCACTTGCCGGCTTACTACAACCACAAACCTTCGGCGCGGCGCGGCTACCTGTTTGACGATGTGACGCCGGCATACGCGTTCGGCTACGGCCTGAGCTACACGACGTTCGCGGTGACGAACGTCCGGCTCAGCGAGCCCGTGGTCGGGCGCGCCGGCACGACCCGCGCGCTGGCGGAC
>DATKOS010000134.1:0-4049 GCA_035524535.1 Bryobacteraceae bacterium | reverse complement strand
CAACGGCTCGGTGAACGTGGTGAGGCCCGACCTGGGGCGGAACAGCCTGACCAAGATCAAGCGCGTGGCCGCCATCGCCGAAACGCATTACGTGGCCATCGCCCCGTTCCATGACGGAGGGCCTATCGGCGCGCTGGCGGGAATCCATTTGAACGCGGCGCTCCTCAACGCCTACGCGCAGCAGATTCCCGTACCCTCTTCGGATCGCGACGCCGCCATGCGCGCCGAGATCACATCCGGACTCAGGGAAAGCGGCACGAAGGGCTTCTTCGCCCTGGTGAACCGCCCCGGCCTGGGATTTGAAGTGAACGAGAAGGCGCTGGACGCCTATAGTGAGGAGCGCATATGAAGAGGCGGCAGCTTTTGACCGCGCTGGCCGGGGCCGGCGCTTGGAGCGCGGCTTCCGGACAGCGCCGCGTCCTTTCCTCGCCGTTGCAGGACTGCGGGTGCGGCTTCCAGGTGGCCACCGCGAGGGACGTCCCGCCGGGCGAGACCGCGTTTCGCGACGTGATCTCAAACCTGAGAGTGACGAACATTCAGACCGTCGGCGTTACGCTCGATCCGCGCATTGCGCAGGCCGACCGGCCTTACGTTTTCGTGAAAGTCGAAACGAACCAGGGAGTGGTTGGCTGGGGCGAGGCCACGCTGGAAGGCAAGGCCGCGTCCGCGATGGCATGCGTGGCGGACCTGAAGGACCTGATCGTCGGCTGCGATCCAATGCAGGTGGAGCATCTCTACCAGCTCATGTATATCGGCAGCTTTTATCGCGGCGGCCCCGTGCTGGGGTCCGCCATATCCGGCATCGATCAGGCGCTCTGGGACATCCGGGGCAAGGTCATGAACATGCCGGTCTATGAGATGCTGGGCGGCCCGGTGGATCCGCGCGGCGTGCGCGGCTATTACCACGCCGACGTCTGGACGTTGGCCCAAACCCGAGAGCTGCGCGACAAGACGAAAGCGGCGGGCGTGACCGCGCTGAAATTCCAATTGCCCGACCTGCTCGAATGGGTGGAAACCAACGCCAAGATCAAGCGCGCCGTCGCGCACCTGGAGATGCTGCGGGAAGGCTTGGGCCCCGATCTCGATTTCGCCGTCGACTTCCACGCGCGCCCCAGCCCCACTGTCGCCGCCATTCTGCTGCGCGAGGTCGAGCCGCTGCAAATGTTGTTCGCCGAAGAGATCTGCCCGCCGGAAAACGTCCGCGCCATGGCGCGCGCCGTACGGCACTCCACCACGCCCATCGCTACGGGCGAGCGCCTCATCGCCTCCTACGGCTGCTCGGAGTTGATCGACATGGACGTCATCGATATTCTCCAGCCCGATATCAACCACGTCGGCGGCATCACAGCGCTTTGGAAAGTCTCGGCCGCGGCCGAAGCCTCGGGCATCCGCATGGCGCCGCATGCCTGCGAAGGCCCCATCGGCGGCATCGCCAGCTTACACGTGGATGCGGCCGGCCCGAATTTCCTGGCTCAGGAAATCTGCGGCTCCGTGGACGCCGGCGAAAAGAACCGCGTCTGGGAAGATCTCATGGGCTTCCCCGCCATGCGCATGGTGGACGGCCGCTACCCCTTGCCCACACGGCCCGGCCTGGGCGTGGACGTCAACGAAGCAGCCCTGAAACGCTACCCATTCCAAGGAACAAAGCCCTTCGTAATGGCCTTTCAGGAAGACGGAGCCGTGGGCTCAATCTAGCGCCGCGCGCGCATTCCGCTAACCGATGACTGAAGACTGACGACGGGTAACCTTCTTCAGATCATCCGTCCGCGCATCGCCGCCGGTCCCCTGGGCCCTCCCATTGGACCGGGGGCTCGCGCCCCCGCGCCGGCCTCCAGCGTCGCCTCGGGCGCGGGCGTCTCTTCCGGCGTGGGCTTCTTCGGGCGGCGGTCCAGATGGTTCTTGATGAAGGCCTCGCGCGCCTTGGCGTACTTCGGCGTGCCCGGCTTCCCTTCCACCGTCGCCCATTCTTCCGGTGTGATCTCCTGCACCGCCGGCAAGTATTTCTGGAAGTAGTTCTTCAGCCGCTCCTGCACCGGCCGCAGCGCCGAGTGGTATAGCAGAAAGAGAATTTCATCGCCCGCCGCCGGAGACACCACGTGATACACATGCGACGGCTTCTTGATCCGCGCCGAGCGCAGCGCCGTCTCCACCTTCTTGGCCCGCGCTCCCAGTTTCTTCCAGAGCGCTTCATCCGCTTTGGTCAGCCCGGTTGCCTTCACCAGCGATTGTTCCTCGCGCGGCGTCAGCTTCTCGGTCAGCACGTAGAGGAACGGCCCCAGGCGCGCCGGGATGTCGTCCGGAACCGTGTGCACAATCTTCTCGAACTTCGCCAGGCCGGCGGCGTTCACCTTCGGCCCGGCCAGCGCCGGGGAGAAGAGCTTCAGCAGCCCCATCTCGTCCAGCACGCGTACAATCTCTCCCCCGGCGTCTTCCAGAGCGATGGCCCGCAGCTCTTCGCCCAGCGCCTTGGCGGGAATCGAATCCTGCACGCCCGCCTCCAGCGCGTTCGCCACCTGCATCTTGGTGCGCTCTTCCACCGCGAACGCCAGCCGCACCTGCAGGCGAGCCAGGCGCAGCAACCGCACCGGATCGTCGTAGAACGCATAGGAGCTGGCCGCGCGCAGTTCCTGCCGCCCAATCTCGGCAAGCCCGTTCAGCGGATCGAGCAGCAATCCCCGCGACGCCTTGTTCAAGGAGAGCGCAATGGCGTTGCACGTGAAGTCGCGCCCGCGCAGATCTTCTTGAATGGTCGCCGCCACCACCTGCACCTTGCCCCCGCGCGCGCCGCGCTTCTCCTGGCGCGACATGGCGATGCTGGCGGTCACGCCGTTGGGAAACACCAGTTCCGCGCCGCGCCGCGCCGTGTCTTCCGCCATGCGCTTGAGGCCCGCAGCCTTGCGGACCGCTTCAGCGACCTTCAGGCCGTCGCCTTCCACCACGAAATCCAGGTCCCGAATGCGGTAACCGGACAGCATGTCCCGCATCGCGCCGCCGGTCAGGAACAGCGTCACGCCGGCCTGTGCGGCCGCCGCCTGAACGTGTTCCACCACCCGCTTCTGATCCGGACTCAGGCGGTTCTCCAACATGTAAATGTAATCGCTCATCGCGCGCTCTCGATTCGCTCCGCGGCCCGTCTAGGCCCGCGGGTGATGCCTTTCGACTGCATCCCGCAGTCTCGATCTCATGACATGGGTATAGATTTGGGTCGTCGAAATGTCCGCGTGCCCCAGCATCGCCTGCACGCTTCGAAGGTCTGCTCCGCCCTCCAACAGGTGGGTAGCGAAGCTATGCCGCAATACATGCGGCGTAAGATTGCGAAATATGCCCGCCTTCCGGGCGTGGCCGCGCAAGAGTTTCCAGAATCCCTGCCGGGTGATGGGGCCGCCGCGAGCCGTTATAAACAGGAATTGGCTCACCCGTCCCCTTAACAGTTTAGGCCTTCCCTCCGCCAAATAGCGTTCCACGGCGAGCAGCGCCGCTTTCCCAGCCGGGACCAGCCGCTGCTTGTTGCCCTTCCCCGTGACCCGCAAGACGCCGAAATCCAGATCCAGATCCCCAATCCCAAGCTGGCACAACTCGGACACCCGCAAGCCCGAGGCGTACAGCAGTTCCACCATGGCCCGGTCCCGAAGCCCCGCCGGTTTGGAAACCTCGGGGGCGTCGATGATCTTGTTGATCTCTTCTAGATTCAAAAACTTAGGGATAGTTTGCCACTGTTTGGGCGAACGCAGCCGGTCCGAGGGGTCGGACTCGATCTCACCCTCCCGCAAGAGGAAGGAATAAAAGTTCCGCAGGGTCGCCAGGCGACGCGCAACGGAGCGCGCCCCGAGACCCGAGGCATGCAGGTGTTCCACATAGCGATTGAGCGCCTCGCCGTCCGGAAAATCCCCCGGGTCTTCGAAGAAATCGCTAAACTGTTTTAAATCAGATGCATATGCGGAAATTGAATTCCCCGCCAGACCTTTTTCCAGCCGGCAGAAGCTCAAGAACGACGTGATTCGGCTGCGCAGATACGGGCTGCGGGCTACTTCCATCGTGCCAATGATACA
>DATKOS010000133.1:0-4951 GCA_035524535.1 Bryobacteraceae bacterium | reverse complement strand
AGCCGCTCTATGGGCAGGTTCACGAAGTAGCCCGGGCAGGCCTCGCGCAGGTCCACGCCGGTGGCGTCGCGGACGGCCTGGAGCAGTTCGAAAAGCGGCAGGGCGTCGTCCCGCGAAAACACGTCATGGCCGGCGTTCAGCTCGGGAGCAATTCTGCCGCCCCACCAATCGCGGACCACGCGGTTCAGTTCGGCCGCGGGCGCGTCGGGGTAATCGTCATAAATGGCGATGCTCGCCAGGGCGCGGGCGCTTGCGGCGGGCGCGGATTGGTCGCCGGCAAGCGCGAACAGGCCTTTGGCGATGCGCTGGGCCAAGGCGGCGCGCTGCGAATCGGTGAGCAGATCCTGGCACCAGTCGAAAACCAACGCCATCTGGCGCAGGTCCGGGGCTGAGTTGGCGGGGTCGAGGGCAAAAGAGACCGCCCGGCGGCCGGCCGCTTCATCCCCCGAAACCTGGTAAACCAGGGCCAGCGCGAAGCCCGGCTCCGGGAGCGTAACCCCTGCGCCCGCCACGGCTTCCAGAGCATGCCAGCGGTCCGAGCCGCGCTCGCGCTCGCGCTTAAGCAGGCGCAGGTGCGCCGGCGTGAGGAACAGCCTGGGGTGTTCGGTCTCCACGGCTACTGCCGCCGACTGCCCGCGCAAGCCATGATCCGGCGTCCCGGTCCAGCAACATACCGCCAGCAGAGCCGCCGCCGCCCGCTTCATGCCACCGATTGTGTCATAGCGACACAGCCCTTGGACGGGCGGGCTACACCCTGCGTCCGCAGTTTTGCAGAAAAGTTTTGATTCAAAATGAGTTAAAAACGATTGACACCTGGGTGTCCGATTGCTATTTATGGTGATGAATTGGCGAAGTACCTTTCAACCTGCCCCTCTGCTGCAACAGGCAGGCGGAAGAAGAGTGAGCCGAAGAGACAACGCGCTTGCGGGAGCCGCTGTTCTGCATTAATTTTTGCTCACTAATCTTCCCTTGTTGGTTGCCGCAGAGGGATTTTTTTGAAAGGCAGCGTTCCACCGCCTATTCGCTTCCTCTGAAAAGCCTCAACTCGTTTGTCTCGCTCTTCTTGTCGAATTGCCAGAGATCCCTGCTATCCGATATGGAGCGGAAGGCCATGCGGATCACGCACGGACAAGCGGCGGAAGGCCAAGGGCGGCCGGAGGGCGAATGATGGCTAGAAACGGACGGCCAAAAAGCAAAAGGGCCCCGAATCCGGAGCCCCTTCGCCAATCTCGAATCGAGACCTAACCTAAACTTTACTTACGTTCTCGGCTTGCAGTCCCTTGGGGCCCTGCTTCACCTCGAACTCCACCTCCGCACCTTCCTCCAGGGAACGATAGCCGTTCGCCTGAATCGCAGAAAAATGAACGAACACGTCGTCGCCGCTCTGCCTTTGGATGAATCCATAGCCCTTGGCGGCGTTAAACCACTTTACAGTGCCTTTTTCCTTCACTACATTCTCCTGGTTCATTGTTCGTCGTCTCGGGTTACCCTGGCAAGGAAAGCTGGATTTGCGAGGCTTGCGGAAAACTTTCGAGGCGGCTAAACAACCGTTAACATCTGAAACCGCGTAAGGTATTCTCTCAGATGGCAGGGCTATGGTCAAGCAGAACCACGGAAGCAAATCGGCTGGCGAAATCGAGTTTATCGAACGCCTGCGCAAGAAGATTCCGCCCGCCGCGGGCGGCGTGGCCCTTGGAATCGGGGACGATTGCGCCATCTTCCGCCCCCGGGCTTCCGAGGAATTGCTCTTCACCACGGACCTTTTGATCGAGGACACCCACTTCCGCCGCGAGACGCATGGCCCTGAGGACGTGGGCTGGAAAGCCCTGGCGCGGGCTCTCAGCGACCTCGCCGCGATGGGCGCTGAGCCGCGCTTCTGCCTGCTCTCGCTGGCCCTGCCGCCGTGGGCCGGGGCCCGTTGGGTGGACGGTTTCTATCGCGGCTTCCTGCGCCTGTCCGCGGAGGCTGGGGCCCCACTGATTGGAGGCGACCTGGGCCGCGCGGAGAAGGCCATGTGCGACGTGATTGCCTGCGGAGCCGCTCCTCGCGGCCGCTCCCTGCGCCGCGGCGGCGCGGGCGCGGGCGACGCCATCTACGTTTCCGGCGCGCTGGGCGGTTCCGCTCTGGGATTGGACACCGGGCGGGGCAGGGCTTGGCGCCGTCACGCGCACCCCGAGCCGCGCCTGGCGCTCGGACAGTTCCTGCGGCGGCGCGGCGCGACGGCCGCAATGGACCTCAGCGACGGACTGTCTATCGATTTGCGCCGCATGGCGTTGGCCTCCAAGCTGGCGGCGGAGATTGCCGCGCCGCCTGTTTTCCCGGGCGCCACGCTGCATCAGGCGCTGCACGGGGGCGAAGACTACGAACTGCTCTTCACTGCGCCGGCCCGTGTCCGCATTCCGGCCGCGTTCGAAGGCCTGCCGCTCACGCGCCTCGGATTCATGCGGAAGGGACGCGCGGGCGAGGTGCATCTGGACGGTGCGCCGCTGGCGCCGCTCGGCTGGGATCACCTGCGCCGGTAGTCCGCGGTTGGCGCGGCGCGGAAGGGCGCCTCACTGGGATGGCCGCCTGTCACCGCTTGTCGCCGCGATCGAAGAATTGCGATTTGTCCATGGTGGGATCCACCGCGACATCGAAGAACCCCACCATCATCTCGTCCGTGGTTTGGTCGCCCCAGGTTACGGCGGCGTCGGGATCGGGATTGTGCGGGTTCCGCCGCGAGTTATCGAATACGGCCGCGGCCTGCAGCTCCGTTCCGGCCTTGAGCGGCAGCGGCGTCGCCAGGCGATAGGACAATTGCCAATAGAAGTTGTAGTTCACGTGCAGCAGCGGCTCCACGGCCGGCGGCGCGTCCTTTTGCGGATGCACGATGTTGTAGGTGAACTCCTTGCCGCGCAGATGCATGTGCGGGAAGAAGCTGAGCAGCAGCGCGTCATGCGGCAGCGTGCCGTGGGATTCCACGTAGTAGTCCGGATCGCCGGGCGGAATCACAAACGTGTCGTTGGCGAGCTGCAGGGTGAGGACGCGCTTGGCGGGCGGCGTCTTGGAGAACACCATGCCGATGCTGGTCTGGTCCTCGGTGGCCTTGCCATTGCTGATGTAGTGCATCTGGAAGACCAGGTCCGAGCCGCGCGGCACCAGCTTCGCCATTCCCTCCGGCCACTCATCGGGCGAGCTGCCCGGCGCGTAGACCAGCAGCATGTCGCTTTTGGTGGACATGGCGTCGCGGCGGTCGTTGAGGTCGGTCAGCGTCTTCGACGTGAACGGCTCGCCGACCGGCGCGTGCTTGAGCCACTCCGAACCGGGCGGGCGAATGTAAACCACAGCGTGGTGCACGTTGCCGCGGCGTTCCGGACGAATCTCCGACATGCGCACCCACTTGTCTTCCGTGAAGCCGGTGGGCACGATCTCATAGGTGTAGTCCACCATGCCCCTGGCCGGAAGCGGGACGGGCTTGGGCATCTTGACCACGGCGTCCGGCTGCGGAATCACCCAGCCTTGGGCCCACTGGCGGGGAGGCGGAGCGTCGCGCGGGTTGCCTGCCGGCGCCCCGGCCGCGGCCCACGCGGCTAGCGTGGCGATCTGCGCGGTGGTCAGCGACGGGTCGTTGGAGAAGTGCCCGTAGCGCGGGTCCGCGAACCAGGGAGGCATGCGCCGCGACGTGGTTTCCGCGCGGATCTGGCGGCTGTACGCGCGAGTTTGCGCGTACGTCACCAGCGGCATGGGGGCGATTTCCCCGGCTCTGTGGCAAGACTGGCAGCGCTCCTGCAAAATGGGCAAAACGTCGCGGTAGAACGTGGGCGCCATTCTCTGAGCTTGCGCGCCAACCGCCAGCGCCGCCCCCAAGACCGCTAACGGAAGCACCCTCCGAGCCATGAACCTAATTATCCTCCACCCGTCCAACGCCCCGGGCCCTCCATGCTACGCTGCCTGAGTGGAACGATTTCATCGCTGCCTGCTTCCCGCGGCGCTGTTCCTCTCCGCCGGGCTGCTGCCCGCGCAGGAGCAGCCCCTCACTTCCTTGCCTTATACGCCGAGCCTCGAAACCAGGTTCATCGACCGCGCCGCCGACCCCTGCGTGGACTTCTACAAGTTCGCCTGCGGCAAGTGGAATTCGCTGAATCCGATTCCGCCCGACCAGCCCCGCTGGGATGTCTATTCCAAGCTGGGCAATGAGAACCTGCGCTATTTGTGGGGCATCTTGGAGGACGCGGCCAAGCCCGCCTCGCGCCCTCCCAATCAGCAGAAGATCGGCGACTTCTTCGCCTCCTGCATGGATGAGGCCGCCGTGGAGCGCGCCGGCGCCGCGCCGCTCAAGCCGGACCTGGACGCCATCGCCGCGCTGAAGAGCACCGACGCCCTGCCGCCGCTGCTCGCGCGCCTGCACCTGGAAGACGTCGGCGCGCTGTTCGACTTCGGCTCCAACCAGGATTTCGAAGATTCCAACCAGGTGATCGCATTCGCCGCGGCGGGCGGCCTGGGCCTTCCGGACCGCGATTATTACGTGAAGACGGATGCCAAATCCGTGGAGACGCGCGCGCGTTATGTGGAGCACGTGGCGGCTATGTTCCGTCTGCTGGGCGATTCCGCGGCGGCCGCGGACGCCGAAGCCAAGACCGTGATGGATATCGAGACCGGGCTCGCCAAAGCATCGCTGACCCGCGTGGACCAGCGCGACCCCTACAAGCTCTTCCACAAGCTGCAGCGCGCCCAGGTTCTGGCCCTGACGCCGCATTTCGGCTGGGCGGCCTATTGGAATGGAATCGGCCTGGCGGCGCCGGCGGTGGTGAACGTTACCGAGCCGGATTTCTATAAGGAGGTGGAACGGCAGCTTTCCACCCGGCCCATTGGCGATTGGAAGACTTACTTGCGCTGGCACGTGGCGCACGCCAAATCGGCCTATCTCTCTTCGCCGTTCGTGCTGGCGAATTTCGATTTCTACAGCAAGTAC
>DATKOS010000132.1:0-7617 GCA_035524535.1 Bryobacteraceae bacterium | reverse complement strand
AGACCGCCCGATTCAACCACTCTCGCACCTCACCGC
This sequence comes from Bryobacteraceae bacterium, assembly GCA_035524535.1. GTDB lineage: Bacteria > Acidobacteriota > Terriglobia > Bryobacterales > Bryobacteraceae > BOG-224. The sequence goes on along the minus strand of DATKOS010000132.1, from coordinate 7,581 downwards.
GTTCTGGAAGATGTGGTTTTGCCTATTATAACAAAGGGCCTCCGGCATTCGGCGTTTTCGAGTATCCGGCGCTGATCCGAGCGCAGGAGCCCGCCTAAGCGCGCTCCTGCCTCAAGACCGCCACGCTCGCGCTCGCGCCCCCGCCGCGCGCCTCTCGGCTCCCGCCACGTCACGTGCGGGCGCCCTCCGGCGCTACTCGCGTGCGCTCCTCGCCCGCCCCGTCTAAAATGGGTGGATGCTGGCCTACGTCTTCTGGCATTCCCCCCGCGAAGGAGCCGCGAAGGCAGCGTACCGCGACGCTATGGGCGGCTTTCACCGCGCCTTGCGGGAACACCGCCCCGCCGGTTTTCTTGCATCGGCCTGCTTCTCCGTCTCGCCCTGCCCGTGGCTGCCGGGCGCCGACGCATACGAGGACTGGTATCTGATCCAGGACTTCACCGCCCTGGGCGCCTTGAATGACGCCGCCTCGGCCGGGCCGCGCCGCGAACCGCATCACCACGCCGCGCTGCTGGCCGGGTGGGGCACTGGGAGCGTGTACCGGCTGTATCATCCCGCGGCCGATGCGCCGGATCTCCTGGAGCTTCTCGCCGCGGCGCGCTGGCGCTGCTGGCTTGCCAAGCCCGATGGCGTCTCCTATGCGGATTATCAGGGCCGCTTGCTCCGGCTTGCCGAGTCCGCGCCCGCGGCCGTATGGCAGCGGCAGCTAACTCTGGGCCCGGCCCCGGAGTTCTGCGTCCACGCCGCCGCTGGCTCGGCCCGTGAATTCACTCGCCGGGAGAGCCTGATTTCCCGCGCCGAACCGGTCGTTTCCTGGGCATCATGGAAGCAAGGGGCCTAGATCGTAATGCCTGACGCGGAAGCCGCCGTAGCCATCGTGTGTGCGCGCCGGCCTTCCGAGTCCGTGCTCCTGATGCGGCGCGCCGAGCGCGACGGCGACCCGTGGAGCGGCCACTGGTCCCTGCCCGGAGGCCGCCGCGACCCCACGGACCGCGACCTCCTTCACACCGCGCTCCGCGAACTGCAGGAGGAATGCGGCGTCCGGCTCGCGCCCGGCCTCCTGGCCGCCATGCTGCCCGTCCGCCCCGCGCGCCGGAAGGGTGGCGGCGCGCTGCCCGTCACGCCCTTTCTCTTCCGCGTGGAAAGCGAACTTCCCGCCACGCCGGACGGCCGCGAAGCGGTGGAAACCGCATGGGCGCCGCTTGGCCTCCTACGCAACCCCGCCAGTCACCGGCTGTTGCCCGTCCCCGGCTATCCGCCCACGCTGCTTTTCCCGGCGGTTCCCCTGGGCCCCGTGCCGCTCTGGGGCTTCACGCACCGCCTTCTTTGCGACTGGCTGGAGCTTAGCCCCCCACGCGCGCAAGCGGAGCGCCTCGCCCGGAACGCCGCACGCGAAACCCTGGACTTCCTTCTGGACCGAGGCCTGACGCTGCTACAGGATTGGAGACCGGGTTCCTCCGCCGGACGCCCCACCAAGGTCGCCTCCGTGGGCGGCGGGCTTCCGGTGCTGGAAGTCCTGGAGCGGCTCTCGCGCCCCGCGGGCTTCGTTCTGGCCTTGCAACGAGTCGAAGTAAGTACTACGCAGGTTCAACTTACGGGATTCTACGAGGACTACCGCATCGCCGCGGATACCTCCGCGGTCCGGCAAGTTCCGTAGTACTGCGGTAGGACTCTCACGGCGCTAGTCCCGCGCCATTCCGTGCTACAACGTACAAGAGGTAGTTTTCCATGCCCGTGCCACCTTGTGGCGGGTACGCTCGACGGTCCGTTGCCCGAGGGGTCAAGGGGCGCTCAGCTTCAGTTCGTCTGCGCGGTTTTATCCAAGAGGAGGATCTTTGTTTCGCTGCTTTGGCGCGTTCTTACTGTTCGTCTGCGTGGCGGTTCCGTCTCATGCCATCGTCATCGCAGATCCGCTGGACTATTCCGGGGTCGTCAGCGGATCGAGTCCTATCGTCGACAGCGTCAATCTAAGTGGCGTAGTCAAGCTCGTTCTTGGGCAGGAAGGTTGCACGGGGAGCCTGCTCTCCGACGGCATCTCCATCCTCACCGCGGCGCATTGCGTGGATAGCCATTACGGCGCTACGCTCCCCGCCACCGGAACGGCCACGTTCCTGGGGCCGAGCGGCACGGTAACGGATAACATCGCGGACTATTTCGTGGATCCGCTGTGGAATGGGGTCAGCACCTCCGGCAACGATCTGGCGGTGCTGCGCTTGGCAACCAAGGCGCCCTCTTTCGCCACCGAGTACACCCTTTACGACGGTTCCGCGCCGGACGGTCCGGAGGTTCTGGCCGGCTATGGTCTTGGGGGAACGGGAACCACGGGCGCGGTGACTGCTTTCGGCACCTTGCGGGTGGGCACGAACGAATACGTCACCGATGGCAGCGACTTCGGCTGGTCGGATACGCTCTTGATGGGCCAGTTCTATGACGCCTCCACGCCATCCTCCAACGCGTTTTGCACCTGTTCGTACAACAACACTTGCTCGACCCCGCCTCCGCCACTGTGCAGCGTGGCGCCCTACACCGCCACCAGCGAGGTGGATATTGCTCCGGGCGATTCCGGCGGCCCCACGTTTTACGACGGCCAGATCATCGGCGTCCATGATTTGGGCGTCTGCCTGGGTACTAGTCCTACGTGCACCGAACCGCCCGCGGAAGGTACCACGGACAATTCCTATTTCGGCGAGATGTATGCCGACGTAAGCGCGGCGGATTACGCGAATTGGATCGACCTGCAGCTTACGCCCGAACCCGCGACGTTCGGCTTCATGGCCCTTGGGTTGGCGGGCCTGATCCTACTTCGCCGGCGAGCCGCTCGCGGCGAGCGTAGCGAAGCGTAATCGCTTCCCGAACAAGACTCAACCGGCGCGGCAGGGCCCGCAAATCGGGGTGTTTGCCCACAATGGAACCGCCCCGCGGCCGCTCTCCCGAGGAAGAACATCCAACTCCACGCGCAAGGCTTTATACTTTCATTTTGGAGTAGACGAATCTCATTTGAACTGAGGAGTGTGCCTTGCGGAAGAAAGTGACGGTTGTGGGCGCCGGCAACGTCGGCGCCAATTGCGCGGTTTGGATCGCGAACAAAGAGCTTGCCGATGTCGTGCTGGTCGACGTCGTGGAGGGCGTGCCCCAGGGTAAGGGGCTCGACCTGATGCAAGCCGGGCCTGTGATCGGCTCGGACGTCTTGGTAACCGGAGCCAACGATTATGCTCCCACCGCCGGGTCGGACGTGGCCATCATCACCGCCGGCTTCCCCCGCAAGCCCGGGATGAGCCGTGACGACCTGCTTCTGGCAAATTACGAGATTGTCCGACAGGCGGCCGAGGGCGTGGCCAAGCACTCGCCCAACTGCGTGATGATCATCGTCAGCAACCCGCTGGACGCCATGTGCCAAACCGCCCTGTGGACCTCCAAGTTCCCCAAGAACCGCGTGGTGGGCATGGCCGGCGTGCTGGATAGCGCCCGCTTCCGCACCTTCATCGCGCACGAACTGAAGGTCTCCGTGGAGAACGTCACCGCAGTGGTGATGGGCGGGCACGGCGATACCATGGTCCCGATCGTACGCCTCAGCAACGTGTCCGGCATCCCGCTCACGGAACTCATGGACGCCGCCACGCTCGAAGCGATTGTCACCCGCACGCGCAACGGCGGGGCGGAAATCGTGAAGTACTTGAAGACCGGCAGTGCGTATTATGCTCCATCGGCTTCCGCGGTGGAGATGGCCGAGTCGATTCTTCTGGACAAGAAGAAGGTGCTGCCCTGCGCGGCGTATCTGGAAGGCGAGTATGGCATCAACGGGCTCTACGTGGGCGTGCCGGTCAAGCTCGGATCCGGCGGCATTGAGAAGATCTACGAAGTGAAACTCAACGCCGAGGAACAGGCCATGCTCCAGAAGAGCGCGGCTGCCGTCCAGGAATTGGTGGACGTGCTGGAGAAGAAGCGCGCCGAGGGGTAGGTTGCGGACGCGGGGCGGACGAAGAAACCCGTCTGCCCCGCAACCGTCCGCGTGAGGCTCCTCTAGTGGCTGGCCTGCCGGATGGAACGGATCTCCTCGGGCGGGCAATGCAGGAATTCAAGGAACTCCTGGTGCTCCTCGGGCGCCGTCTTTTCGAACTCGGCGTGCCAGCGCCGCATGTCGTCCTGGCTGAAACCGGCGGCGCGCATCACGGAAACCCACTTCTCTTTCGTAACCATTGGCATTCTCCTTAATCGATCTGTCTGGTTCAGGAGCCGCGCAATGGCGCGTTGGTGCTCTCGCAGCCTCTCGATTTCGCCGCCCAGCTCCAGCAGGCGCCGCTTCAAGACCGACGCCGCATTGCCGCGCGGCTCTTCCAACAGCGAGCGGATGTCCTTGAGCTTCAGCCCCGCCGCGCGGTAGACGCAAATCAAGCGCAGCCGGTTGAGCTGCTTCTCGCCGTACGTCCGGTAATTTCCCGCGGTTCGCCCGGCGGCCGGCAGCAGACCCAACGATTCGTAGTACAGCACCGCCGTACGGCTCAATCCGCACGCGCGGGCCAAACCGGTCACCGTCATCGCGCTGCTCCTTTCTCCAGGGTGAACCTTATAGTTATAGACAGGTCAAGCCGGATTTCGCCTGATCGCCGCCGCCGCCCGGCCCTTGGGATGTTGCATCACCTCGGCTCTAGCGTTCGTTCACCGGGTCGATATCGGTAGGAATGTCCGCCACGCGGTCGAGCGCCTTCTGCATGGGCGGCCGGATCACCGCAAGCGTCGTCAGCATCCTCTTGGCGCCGGCGTAATCGCCGCGCGCTTCCAAGGTCAGCAGGTCATGGTCCAGGTCGCGTACCGCGGCCTTGATCTTCGTCATGTCCACCGCGAACGTGCCATCCGCATTGGCCGCAATCGCGCCCTTGTCGAAAAGGTAGTTGAACTGCATCGCCATTCCCTTCCCGTGGGCTTCCGTCAGCCCGAAGCGGAGCGAGCGGAAGGCCGAGGCCAGGTACGTGGTGTATAGCTGCGCTTCCGCCTTGGGCCCGTGCGCCAGCCCATGGTCGAAAAGGTACTGCAGCATGAAGAGGCCCGTGACGTCCGCCTTGGCCTCTTCCACGGAGCTATAGAGCTCCTTGAGCTCCTGCCGCGGCGACGTATCCCGTCCCGCCACCTTGATCTGTTGCGGGCCAAGCCCGTGGCTCAGTTCGTGCGCCAAAATGTGCGTAAAGAAATACTCGAAGCTCAGGTCTCCCAAGGCCGGCTTGGGCAGCACGCGCGCCGCAATGGGCTTCAAAATGGTCTGGAACTTGGCCTCCTGCACATTCCGCAGCATCACGCGCTTGCTGCCGCGCTCCTGCACAATGCGCTCGTCGTTGGGCAAATTGAAGGCGGCCGTACGCACGCCATGCGCGCCGTCTCCGGTGGCCAGCACCTCATCCACCACGCGTATGGGGGCCGCGGCGCCCAGCTTGGGATTGCGGTAGGCCGGGTCAATGGGCAGGTTGTTCTCAATCTCCTGAAGCCGCCGGGCGAAGTTCTTCAGGCGGGCGGTCTCCTCATCGTCGCGAATCGTGATGTAGGCCTCGAACGACGCTTTATAGCCGAACAGCTCGTCGTTGTACGTCTCGTAGGGCCCAATCGTGACGTCAAGGGGCGCGTCCAGGTCCATCCACGCCACGTCGCTCTGGTAGTAATCGTTGGAGTAGAAGGCGCGCGCCCGCTGCGTGAGAAACTTCTGCAAGGACGGGTTGTCCGTCAGCGCCGCGGCGTCCAGCAGCAGGCTTGCCGCCTTGCGCAGGTCCTCTCCATAGGCCGCGCTATAAGGCACCACGCCCAGCCGCTTGTCGTTGCTCCGGCGGATCACCCAGAAGAACCCCGTGGCCTGCGCCTTCAGGTCCGGCGGCAGCACGCGCACCCAGGTTTCAAACTCGTGCGCGGTCATGTCCGGCGGGTAGAACTCGCCGCCGGCCGGCGTCCGCTCCGGCACGCCCGGCAGGAACGCCGTGTGGCCGTCCAGGTCCGACCACGGGCCCTTGTTCAAAATGAAGTACCGCAGCCGCGCCTTGCCCAAAGGAGTGGAGTCCTCTTGCAGCTTGGCGTAAAGCGCGCGGTTGCCGCTCCAGATCTGATCCATGAAGATGCCGTTCATCACGCGGGCCGCCTCCAGGAGCTTGGGGAGCGCTTGCTTATCGCCCTCGGAAAGCTTGGAAGCATCGTACTTCAACGTAACCGGCGCGAAGCGCGCATTCATCTTTTGCAGTTGAGCCAGGTCTGGTATCACAGCGGCAGCTACCACCATCGCCACAACGGGAATGAGGAGGAAAAGTCCGGAGACATTCCGCACGCTCCCATGCTAACGCGATTCCCGCCGTCATCTGGCCGTCATGTCGTCTCGCGCCGGGCCGCAAACCCTGAAGAATCGTACGTTCCGGCGCCGCGCGGAACCGCCGTCGTGCGGGCGGCCGAGCGCCGTTATGGGACAATGGCTCCAACCATGCCCATCCATCGCATCGGCGTCGCGGCGGACCACGGCGGTTTTGAACTCAAGGAGTTCCTGGCCGCAAAGCTCCGCGAAGCCGGCTACCAGGTGACCGATTACGGAAACCACGAGTGGCGCTCGGACGACGATTATCCCGATTTCGTCACCCCGCTGGCGCGCGCCGTGGCGTCCGGGGAAGTGACTCGCGGCCTGGCCGTCTGCGGAAGCGGCGTGGGCGCCTCCGTGGCCGCCAACAAGGTGCGCGGCGTGCGGGCCTGCCTGGTGACCGAGAGCTTTTCCGCGCGCCAAGGCGTGGAAGACGACGACGTCAACCTCATCTGCATGGGCGGGCGTGTCATCGGCCCCGGCCTCGCCTGGGAACTGCTGCAAGTCTTTCTCGCCGCCCAATTCAGCGCCGCGGAACGTCACAGCCGCCGCTTGGCGAAGGTCGTCGCGCTCGAGTCCGCCCACTGAACGCAATGCCCAAGGCCCCATCCATTTCCTGGCTGTTCTGCGACATCGGCGGCGTGCTGCTTACCGACGGCTGGAACCACCGCTCGCGCAAGCTTGCCGCGAAGCACTTCGGTTATGACTGGGCCGAGACCGAGGAGCGTCACCGCCTGGCGTTCGATGCCTACGAACTGGGCAAGACAACGCTCGACGACTACCTTGGCAGCGTGTACTTCGACCGCAAGCGGAGTTTCACGCGAGCCGCCTTCCGCCGTTTCATGCTGGAGCAGTCGCGCCCCCTGCCGGACATGCTCGCTCTCGTGCGCCGCCTGAAGGCCCGCCATGGCCTGCGCATCGCCGTGGTGAGCAACGAAGGCCGCGAACTCAACCACTACCGCATTCGCAAGTTCAAGCTCAACGCCATGGTGGACTGCTTCGTCTCCTCTTCCTTCGTCCGCTTGCGCAAGCCCGATCCCGAGATATTCCGCCTGGCGCTGGACCTCACGCAAGCCCCGCGAGACCAGGTTGTCTACATTGAGAACACGGCCATGTTCGCCCAGCTTGGAGAAAGCCTGGGCATCCGCACCATCCTCCACAAGGATTGCGAATCCACCCGCGCCAAGCTGGCGGAACTGGGATTGACCGGCTGAGCCGAGGGCGCCAAGCCCCCAAGCGTCCGCTTACCGCCCGCCCTTCTCAAC
>DATKOS010000131.1:0-10052 GCA_035524535.1 Bryobacteraceae bacterium | reverse complement strand
AAGTCGGGCTCGCTGAATACCTTTTCGATGGCCAGGTAGAGTGCGATCAAGACCGCCGCCGCGGCTGCAATCAGCGCGGGCAGGCTCAGTGGCGCTGCGCGGGCGAGTTGGGACAGAGCGTGCTGCTCCCACGCGGCGCTGTACCGAGTGAACAACAACGCGGCAACGCTCGCCCCATACCAGATCACGAAGAGCGAACTGAAGGCAGCGGAGAGAATCCGGCGCGGAACACGGGCGAAGCCCCGCCAATCGGCGAGTACGCAGAAAAGCATCGTCAGCATCGCCCAGGCAAGAATGGTTGCCAGGCCGGCGACCACGACGCGGGGCTCGGAAGCCGGCGGCGCGTGCCGATGGGTGAGGAAACTGGCAAGGTATCCAAGCGCGTGCGCGGCGAGTAGCGGCCCCATCATGGTCCACAAGAGAGTGCGCCTGCCAACTGGAAGCGCCCATAACCATCGTGTCCTGGGGCGTAGAGGCAGCCATGCAACCAGCAGCCAGAACGTGGTGAACAGCCATGTGCCGGTGGCCACTTGAAAGCTAACAAAGGTCAGAAAGCACAGGTACTTTAGCGAATAGACCGATCGGAAGACCGGCGCCCAGCGGAACGCCGCCAGAGGGCCGGTCCCCGTGTGCCGCCCAGCCGCCTGATAAGTCTTAACGCCTGCACTACTTAGCTGAAACGACCGCGGAACGGCTACCCTGGCCCACCCGAAGAGCCCAACGCCGGCCAAAGCGCAAAGTGGCGGGACCAGCGGGACCGGATGTTGCACCGTCAGCGTGGCGGCAAACACAAAGAGCATGAATAGAGAAAAGAGGGCCCACTGCGGCCCGGCGAGTTCCTTCAGCCACGCGGCCTGCGCAGTGGCGGCCATCAGGGTGCACAAGGCCGCGACTGCCAGCGGCTTGGCCGCCAATGCCGAGAACCCTTTCACGGCTACGATGCCCGCGGTTCCCGAAAGCGCCGGTACCCAAACTATCGCCATCAAAGAAAGCGCACGCGCCAGAAGAAGATCCCGCGCTTCAATCGGCAGGCCCGCTTGGAAACGGCTGGCGCGCCGGTTCGGCGTCCCCCCAATGAGGCCTATCACCAGGGTCAGCACGCCGAAATTGAACATGGGTGAGGCGCCGGCCCAGACGACGGCGCTTACGAGCGCGAACCATGGCGTGGCCTTCCACGCCGGGTCGCGCCGAATGAGTTGGTAGATCATGGCGTCCTCTAGCGCTCCCCGCCCACCAGTTCGATGAACAGTTCTTCGAGCGGAACCCGGACGCAACGAATGTTGTTTCCTGGTGACAAGACCGTCAACTCGCTGCGAACGGCATCGGGGTCTCCTTCCACCACCACGTGCCAATCGTCGAAGACAGCGCGGACGCGGAGACACCCGGGCAGGCTTTCGAGCGCGGCGGCGTTTGGGGCTGAATCGCGCGGGACAATGGCGACGCAGACGTCCTCGCGAATGCGGTCCAGGTCGCGGTCGATGAGCACCTTGCCCTCGTCCAGCAGCACAATGCGTCCGCCGATCCGCTCCACGTCGCCCATCTGGTGAGAGGAGAACAGGATCGCCGTGCCCTCGCGGTTCAGCAATTGTATGGATGTCTCCAGGAATTCGCGGCGGGCCACGGGGTCCAGGCCTCCGGCAGGCTCATCAAGCAAGAGCAACTCGGGACGGTGGCACACGGCGCACAACAAGGCGACCTGCCGCGCCTGTCCCTTGCTCAGGCGGTGGATCTTGGAAGTTGGAGAAAGCGCAAAGCGGTCCAGAAGCTGGCGTTCCAGCGCGCCGTCCCAACGGCTGAAGAGGTAGCGGTGAAATGCGACCAGTTCCGCGATGGTGGATCGCGGCGGCAAAACCTGCTCTTCGGAAACGAAGCCGATGCGCCGCTTTACCGCGACCGGGTCGTCAAAGGGCGAGACGCCGAACAGGCGGACGGCGCCACCATGCGTGGAGAGCAACCCCATGGCGATGTGGATGAGCGTGGTCTTGCCGGCGCCGTTGCGGCCCAACAAGCCGACGACTTCGCCTTCGGCCATCGAAAAGCTGACGCCGTCGAGGACCGGGACGCCTATCTTGAAGGATCTGGAGACGTTGAGGAATTCAAGAACCGGGGTCATACTCTCCCTTTCTCATCGCGCGCGCCGCCGGTAAGCTCGCGATTGGCGCTTCGGAGGAGTTCCACCAGCTCGGAGAAACGGAGGCCGGCAAGGTGAGCCTGCGAAAGCAGTTTGCGGCCATCCTGGCGGATGCGTTCGAGCTGATCTTCGCGGTCGATTTTGGGCAGCGTGGCGCAAACGAAGGTGCCGCGTCCGCGCTGTGTTTCGAGGAAGCCAAGCGCTTCCAGTTCGTCGTAGGCTTTCTTCACCGTGAGCGGCGCAACCACGATCCGCTCGCTGAGCTCGCGGTGCGAAGGCAGCTTCTCGCCGGCTTTCAATCTCCCGACGGCGGTCGCCTCGACAATCTGCCGCATGATCTGGCGGTAGATAGGAAGTTCGTCGGAGGGATTGACGACGATCTGCATCCTATGTGATATGTATCACTATATCACATAGGATGTCAAGTGTTCTGAATACCGTGGACCGAATTCAGGAAAGTCGGTTACTTCGGGCCCGTGCATTCCGAAACGCCCGAGGTTCGTCTCGCCGCGTCACTTGCGATGGAGATCTGATGTTTCTCAGCGATCGACGAACGCGGGTACCACTGAGAGCGATGCGATGAGCCGCTTAGGTTACCGCCGTGCGATCCGCTGCTCGGCTTCCATGATGTTCCGCAGAATAGCGTTGATGCGGGTCAGATGACCCTCACCCTTCGATCGCAATCACTCGAGTACGCTTGGATCGAGCCTCACGCTTACGGGAACCTTCGGCCGAATTTCGCGCAGCCGAACCATCTGCGCCAACTGCTCGTCCGTCAACGCAGGAATGTCGTCGTAGTTGATGCCGGAATCGTCTCCGGAGGCTTGCCTCGCCGCGTGACGCTTTACCGAACGCCGCTCCGCCTCAGTCCATTTCCTGTTCTTGATATCTTCGGAAGTCGTTTTTGTTAGCCCATCGCGCCGAGCCAATGCGGGTGATTTCTTCGCCATCGACTTCCTCCCTGTAAACATGAACGATGAATAGTACGACTAAGGCATCCGCGCCCAATCGAGCCGCCCCAATCACGTGCCGTCGCTGCTCTCACCCGCACTATCGCGGGGCGCTTACAACGGTATATTGCCGTGCTTCTTCCTGGGCATGGTGTCCACTTTGTTCTCCAGCATGCGGAGGGCTCGAATCACGCGGGGGCGGGTTTCGCGGGGCTCTATCACGTCGTCCACGTAACCGCGCTCCGCGGCGATAAAGGGGTTGGCGAAGCGGTCGCGGAACTCTTCCACCTTTTGCTTGCGGACTTCGCCGCCGCCCCCGGCGAGTTCACGCCGGTAGACGATGTTCACCGCCCCCTCGGCTCCCATGACGGCGATTTCCGCCGTGGGCCATGCGAGGTTCACGTCGGTGCGCAGGTGCTTGGAACCCATCACGCAATAGGCTCCGCCATAGGCTTTGCGCGTGATGACGGTCACCTTGGGAACGGTGGCTTCGGCGTAGGCGAAGAGCAGTTTGGCGCCGTGGCGGATGATGCCGCCGAACTCCTGTTCGGTCCCGGGCAGGAAGCCGGGCACGTCCTCGAAGGTGAGGATCGGGATATTAAAGGCATCGCAGAAACGGACGAAGCGCGCGCCCTTCACCGACGAATTGATATCGAGACAACCGGCGAGGAACGCCGGCTGGTTGGCCACCACCCCGACGGTGCGCCCGTCCATGCGCGCGAAGCCGACCACGATGTTCCTGGCCCAGTGCGCGTGGACTTCGAGGAATTCGCCGTCGTCCACCACGCGCGCAATCACGTCCTTCATGTCGTAAGGCTGGTTGGGCTCTTGCGGCGCGATCGCGTCCAGCGCCGGGTCCATGCGGTCCGCCGGATCCGTGCAGGCGCGGCGCGGCGGGTCGTCGTGGTTGTTCTGGGGCAGGTAAGAGAGCAGCGCGCGGATCATGCGCAGGCACTCGGCGTCGTCCGCCGCCATGAAGTGGCCCACGCCGCTGACGGCGTTGTGGGTGCCCGCGCCGCCCAGCTTCTCCTTGGTGACGTCCTCATGGGTGACGGTCTTGATCACGTCCGGCCCGGTGACGAACATGTAGCTCGTGCCTTCCACCATGAAGACGAAGTCGGTGATGGCGGGCGAATAGACGGCGCCGCCGGCGCACGGACCCATGATGGCGGAGATCTGGGGGACCACGCCGCTGGCGAGCGTGTTGCGCAGGAAGATGTCGGCGTACCCGGCCAGCGAAACCACGCCCTCCTGAATGCGCGCGCCGCCGGAATCGTTCAAGCCGATCACCGGCGCGCCGGTCTTCATGGCGAGATCCATGATCTTGCAGATCTTTTGCGCGTTGGCTTCGGACAGCGAGCCGCCGAGCACGGTGAAATCCTGGGCGAAGACATAGGCGAGGCGGCCATCGATGCGGCCGTAGCCGGTCACGAAGCCGTCGCCCGGCACGGCTTGCTCTTCCATGCCGAAGTCGCGGCAGCGGTGCGTCACCAGCTTGTCCATTTCCTCGAACGAGTTTTCGTCGAGCAACAGCTCGATGCGCTCACGCGCGGTGAGCCGCCCCTCCTGGCGTTGGCGCGCGCGCCGCTCGGGTCCCCCGCCCGCGTCCGCCGCCGCACGCCGCCGCCTCAATTCCTCCAGACGGTTCATCGCACCCTCTCTCTCAGTTGGAACTCGAGCTTCCACTTGCGCCCGTCCCTCGCCACGCACCAAAGCTGGAGCACGCCGGTCTCCGTAACCACGCTCTCAAAGGAAACCGGCGTCACCTCGGAGCCTCCTTCACCGCCCGGGAAGCTCACTTCCATGGGCGCGAGTTCTTCGAGTTCCCCGCCGAAATCGTCAATCAGGTCGCCCGGCTCGTCGTTCTTGCGCGCCGCGGAGGTAAAGAAGCGAAACTCGGCCGGCGCTCCCACCACGAGCCCGAATTCGCGGCCGGGAATGCGCGTCTGGGTTCCTTCCTCCATGCCGAAGGGAACCACCGTCAGAGCCTTGAGCGGCGCGGCGAATCCCGGCACGGACGGCATGGAGCTTTCAATGGCCACGTAATAGGCGCGAGGCACGCCGCCGCGAATCCGCACGCCGCGGCCGGCGCGCGCCAGTCCATAATAGGCCGCGCCGCGCGCTACCGCGTGCATGAGGTCTTCGCCGGCCAAAGGCTTCACCGGGTTCATGCCTTCCTCGGCCAGCCAGCGGTTGAGCGTTTCGGTGATGCGTTCCCGCACCAGCGATGCCTGCAGCACGCCGCCGTTGAACAGCACGTGCGTGGGGCATGCCAGCCCGCTCTTGCCGCGCCGCAGAGCGCCGTGTTCGGAGGTGGCCGCTTGCTGGCGGAGGAAGCGCGCGAGCTGGCGCGTGATGGCCGGATCGGCCGCGTAGGGCAGGCCGATTTCCTGCAAGCCCGCGCGCTTCTGCCGCGGCGGCGCTTCCGTGCTGGCCGCCTCCGGCAGGAAACCCTCGCCCAGCACGCGGTCGATGTCTTCACGGAGCAGCGCGGCGCGAATGGTCCCGCCCACCAGCCCCGAGCCCTTGCCCAGGATCGTCACCGGATGCTCCTTGGCACGCGAACCCGCTTCCAGGAGCTTCTCTTTCGCCGCGCGGCAATTGGCCCAGAGCGCTTGCATCTGCAGCCCGTCCAGGCGCGCGCCTTTGGCTGTGATGCGCTCGGCCACCACGCCAGCCAGGGCAAGATCGATGTTGTCGCCCCCGAGGAGGATGTGCTCGCCCACGGCCATGCGCGTGAGTTCCAGTTCGCCATCGCGTTCGGTGACGGCGATGAGGGTGAAGTCCGTGGTCCCGCCGCCGATGTCCACCACCAGAATCAAGTCCCCCACACTGACGCGCTCGCGCCAATCGGCGTGGCGTTCCAGCCAGGCATAGAAGGCGGCCTGCGGTTCTTCGAGGAGCGTCAGATTGTCGAAGCCGGCCTGGCGCGCTGCCTCCAGAGTCAACTCGCGCGCCACCGCGTCAAAGGAGGCGGGCACGGTCACAAGAATCTGCTGCGCGGCAAAGGGTGCGTCGGGCATCCTGGCGTCCCACGCCTCGCGGAGATGTTCCAAATAGCGGCGGCTGGCTTCCACGGGAGAGACTTTGGCCACGCCTTCGGGCGCGCGGAAGGGGAGCAGGGCGGACGTCCGGTCCACGCCCGAATGCGAAAGCCAGGATTTGGCGGAAGACACCAGGCGGCCGGCGTTCTCCACGCCGCGCTTCCGAGCCAGACTCCCGGCGATGCGGGCGCCCGAATCATCCCACGGCAGGGCGAGCGATCCGGAAGGGAATTCCGCGGCGCCGGGAAGATACAGGAACGAAGGGATCAAGTCCTCGTCGCGCACTTCGCCCGGATTCACCAGTTGCGGAATGCCCATCAGCCGGACGTCCGCCGGCGCGAAAGGATCGGCTTGCTCCTTGATCTCCGCGTAAGCGAGGGCGCAGTTGGTGGTACCGAGGTCGATGCCGATGAAGAATTTGCTTTGCAACGTAGCTCCAGTTTCTAAGGATACCTGCAAAGGCATTCGCCGCCGCGGCGCGGAGCCGTGGAGAAGGCGACTCCTCGCCACGGGACACGGGGCGCCGCGAGCATTGCCCGCATTCGCACGGGGATGTTGGCGGCTGCTTCTTGGGGAGTCCGCGGAATACGGGGCACTGAATCTTCCGCGCGTCCATGCGCGGCGAGGGCTTTCGGCCGCTATTCAATCTCGATTTCGGCCGGCGCGATGATGGTGGCGTCTACCTTTGAGGGGATCGCCGGGAGGTCCACCAGGGACGCCCGCCAGCCCTTGTGCCTCAGGATACCCCCTTCGGGCGGCCGTGCGGGCACGTTGCCCACGAACTTCACAACGTTCGGCGCGCCGCCGGGCGCCTTGGCGAAGGTTCCCTCCACGCCGTCGATCACCGGCTGGAGCTTCACGTATTGCGCCATGGAATCGCGGCACTGGTCATGGAGTTCGCGCACGGCCGCGCCGATCTGGTCGTCGGCGTAGCCGGAGACGTCTTCCATCAGAAAGTCCACCAGGCGGGAGTCTCGCTGGAGGATCGACAGAATTTGCAGAGCGCCGTCGGAGACGCGAACCGGCGGCGGTGGCGGCGCGGCCTTTTCCTTCGCCGCCACTGGCCCCTTACGCACCAGCTTGAGGTCGATGAGAGTGCGCGGAGAAAGCTCTCCGGAAAAAAGGACATTGAAGAAACAACGTATGGCGAGAATCAAGCGCATGAACACGTTCCAGAACTATTGTAGGCCGTGATGGCCGCTCCGGAGAAGGCCGCGCACCGGCCCGGGGCGCACGCCGCGCGCAGGATGGCTTACGGGCCCGCGCGCCCCGCCACTCCGTGCGGTTTCACACGCGAACCTCCAGGAGGCGATCTGCTATTGTGTATAGATATTACGCGTGCGCTTTTCCTTACGTTGCGTTGATGTTCGAGTCTGTTTATGCCCTTCTTCATTCAGCCGGTACGCGAATTGCTTGTGCGCCCGGCGCTGCCTCCTGCGTTATCCCGGTTGACGGAGCTCGCCTACAACCTGTCATGGAGTTGGGAGCCGGTCATCCGCGCTGTGTTTCGCCGTCTGGACCCCAACGTTTGGCGGGAGTCCGGCTATAACCCTGTGCTCATGCTGGGCCAGGTTTCGCAGTCCACGCTGCAGCGGAACGCCCAGGATCCCCGCTACCTCGCCCTCTACCGCACCGCCTGCGAGATCCACGACGCGCGTGCGCGGAAGGCGGAAGCGCCGGCGGACGGAAAGCTGATCGCTTACTTCTCGGCTGAGTACGGGCTCACGGAATCTCTGCCCATCTACTCGGGCGGCCTGGGCATCCTCTCCGGCGATCACCTGAAGTCTTCGAGCGACCAGGATTATCCCCTGGTCGGCGTGGGCCTGCTCTACCAGCAGGGTTATTTCCGGCAGTACTTGAACCCCGACGGCTGGCAGCAGGAGCGTTACGCCACCAACGACTTCTACACGCTGCCGATTCTTCCGGTGAAGGACGCCGCGGACCAGGACCTGAAGGTGGCCGTGAAGCTGCCCACCGGGCAGGTCTTCATTCAGGTGTGGAAGCTGGCAATCGGCCGCGTGACACTGTTTCTGCTGGACACGAACATTCCGGAGAACTCGCTGCCGCAGGACCGCGACATCACGGATTCGCTGTACGGCGGCGATGCGGACACGCGCATCCGCCAGGAGATTGTGCTGGGTGTTGGCGGCATGCGGGCGCTGGAAGCCATGGGCTTGAGGCCCACGGTATTCCACATGAACGAAGGGCACTCCGCGTTTCTGGCGCTGGAGCAAGTCCGCCGCCACATGCGTGAGCGCCGCCTCAGTTTCGAAGAGGCGGTGGAAGCGGCGCGCGTCAGCAACGTGTTCACCACGCATACGCCGGTGCCAGCCGGGATCGACATTTTCGACCCCGGGCTCATGTACCACTACTTCTCGGAATACTGCGGCGACATCGGCGTGGACTTCCAGCAGGTGATGGCGCTGGGCCGCCAGAACATCTACGACCGCGCGGAGCGCTTTTCCATGGCCGTCCTGGCCCTGAACACGTCGGCATATCGCAACGCCGTGAGCCGTTTGCACCGCCACGTGTCGCAGGAGATGTTCCACGACCTGTGGCCGCAACTGCCGGTTTGGGAAGTGCCGATCACGTCCGTGACCAACGGCGTGCATGTGCCGAGCTGGCTCAACGGCGAGCTGGCGGCGCTCTACGACCAGTATTTGGAGCCGGGTTGGCGCGAGCGCTTCAACGACCCGGAGATCTGGCAGGACATTAAGGACATTCCCGACGAGGAGTTGCTCGAAGTGCATCGCCGGCGGAAGCGCCGGTTGATCAGCTTTGTGCGGACTCGCAATACGCAGAGCGCGCTGCGGCGGCAGGCATCGGCGCCGGACGTGCGGCGCGCCGGGGAAGTGCTGGACCCCAACGCGTTCACCATCGGCTTTGCGCGGCGCTTCGCCACGTACAAGCGCGCCACGCTGCTGTTCCGCGATGTGGAACGGCTCAAGCGCATCCTCTTGAACAAGGAAATGCCGGTCCAGATCGTCATTGCCGGCAAGGCCCACCCCAAGGATCAACCCGGCAAGACGTTCATCCGCGAGGTGGTGCAGCTCTCCCGCGATCCCGAGTTGTGGAAGCACGTGGTGTTCGTGGAAGACTACGACATGAAGGTGGGGCGCGAGCTGATTCAGGGCGTGGACCTGTGGCTCAACAACCCGCGGCGCGGTGAGGAAGCTTGCGGTACCAGCGGAATGAAGGCCGCCATCAACGGCGTGCTCAACCTCAGCATTCTCGATGGCTGGTTCGATGAAGCCTACGAGCGTTCCGGCTGCTGGGCCATCGGGGAACGCGAGCCGTATTCCGAGGACCAGGACGCGCTGCACGCGGCTGCCATCTACTACATGCTCGAAAACGAGATCGTGCCCATGTTCTTTGCGCACACGGAGCAGACGCCGCGGGAGTGGATGCGCCGCGTGAAGGAATGTCTCATGCACATCACGCCCCAGTTCGATTGCCGGCGCATGGTGCGCGAGTATATGTCGCAGCTATACGAGCCGGCGCACTCGCAACACCTCCGCGCCGCCGCCAACGATTATGCGGCCGTGCGCGAAAAGGCGCGATGGACGTCCCGCATTCGCGAAGCTTGGGACCGGGTGAAGTTCGTCGAGATGGGAGGGCCCGCGCCGGCCAGTTCTCTCATCGGCGGGAAGCCGCTCCAGGTGCGCACCGCCGTGGATTTGGCGGGCCTCACGCCGGACGATGTGCGCGTGGAACTGGTGCTCGGCCGGGTGGAGAGCGACGGGCGCCTGGCCGATACCGAAGTGATGGTGCTGCCGGCCATGGACCGGCAGGGCCCGGCGGTGGTGTTCGGCAAGGACGTGGCGCCGGAACGCACCGGCCGCTTGGGGTATGCCTTGCGCGTGAGCCCCAACCATTTTGAGGACCCTCTGACGCAGCCCTGCTCCGGCCTGCTGAAATGGAGCCAAA
>DATKOS010000130.1:0-3463 GCA_035524535.1 Bryobacteraceae bacterium | reverse complement strand
TCCGCCGCCACCTTCCTCCCCAGCTTCTCCGCCAGGAACGATTCGTGGCGGTAGACCGACATTCCGTGTACCGCCTCATAAACGTGGTTGAGCAGGGAGCATGCCGTGCGCGGCTCGAAGATCACCGGCACGCGCTGCGTCTCCACTTTCACCGGATGCAGACGCCGCAGCGCCCGCCGCGCCGCAATTCGCCCCACTTCCGCGGGCGATTCCAGGCCCGCGAATCCCCGCGCGAGCGCATACCAATGGTCGCGCTCCATCGAATCGCCGTCCTGCGCCACCGGCGCCACCCCCACCGAGCAATAGCTGGTGCGGTACTCGCCCGCGAATCCCCGCGAATTGGCGAAGATGTGCCGGCCCAGGTGCGAATCGAACGATGCGCCCTCGGAATTCGAAATGCGCGGGTCCGCCTCCAGCGCGGCCGCCTCCGCCTGCCGTGCCGCCTCAATGCGCACCGGAGTTTCCAGCGTCTCCAGGTCCGCCTCGTACAGCCGCAAATCGGTGGAAATGGACCCCAGGTCCTCCGCGTCCGGCAGGCCCGCGTGCGGATCTTCCGTGGTGATGCCCGCCAGCTCGATGGCCGACTTCAGCAGCAGCTCAATCCCCTCGCCGGAAAGGTCGGACGTGTAGGAAGACCCGGTCCGCTTGCCGATCAGCACGCGCACGCCCGCGCCCCGCGATCCGGCCTCCTTGATGCTTTCCACCTCGCGCAGGCGCACGTTGGCGGAAAACTCCTCCCCTTCGGCGATGGTACATTCGGCGTCGGTCGCGCCGGCGGCCAGGGCGCGCTTTACTATCTCCCTGGCCAGTTCCCCAAGACAGTCTCCGTTCAAGCCGTTCCTCCAACGGTCATGCGATCGATGCGAATCGTCGGAATGCCCACGCCCACCGGGACGCTTTGTCCCTCCTTGCCGCAGATGCCAATGCCCTCGTCCAGGCGCAGGTCGTTGCCTACCATGCTCACGTACTTCAGCGCTTCCGGCCCGTTGCCGATCAGCGTGGCGTTGCGCACCGGCCGCGTCAGCTTGCCGCCTTCGATCAGGTAGCTTTCCGAAGCCGAGAAGACGAAATTGCCGCTGGTGATATCCACCTGCCCGCCCCCGAAATTCTTGCAGTAGATGCCCTTGGGCACGGAGCGTATGATGTCCTCCGGCTCGCTCTCCCCCGCCATCATAAACGTGTTCGTCATGCGCGGCATGGGGATGTGCGCGTAGCTCTCGCGCCGCCCGCTCCCGGTGGAGGGCGTATGCATCACCGCGCTCGAAAGCCGGTCTTGCAGATAGCCGCGCAGCACGCCGTTCTCAATCAGCACATTGCGCTGCGTCGCATGGCCTTCATCGTCCACGTTCAGCGAGCCGCGCCGCGCGGCGATCGTGCCGTCGTCCACCACCGTGCAGAGTTCGCTCGCCACCTTCTGTCCAATTCGCCCGGTGAAAGCGGAAAAGCCCTTGCGATTGAAGTCCGCCTCCAGGCCGTGCCCCACGGCTTCATGCAGCAGGATGCCGGGCCAGCCGGGCCCCAGCACCACGGTCGTCTCCCCCGCCGGCGCTTCCACCGCGTCCAGCATGGCGATGGCCTCTCGCGCCGCCTCTCGCGCGAAGCTCTCCGGCGGGTGCTCCGCTAGAAAATAATCGAGCTCCACGCGGCCTCCGCCTCCGGACCGCCCGGCCTGCGGCGCGCCGCCATTCTGCCGCGCCAGCGCGGAGACGCTCATGCGCGCCAGCGGCTGCCGGTCCACACTCAGCACGCCATCGCTGGTGGCCACCAGTACCTGGCGCAGATTATCGGCGTAGTAGGCCTGCACTTGAAAAATGCGCGGGTCGTAGGCGCGCGCCGCGCGGTCGGCGCGCTTCACCAGTTCCACTCGCTCCACGAACGCCGTCTCCGTGGGCGCCACCAGCACGGGATACAGGTTATGCCGCGCGCCCTCCTGCAGCCCGAACTTCTCCACCTTGGCCGGACCCGCGGCGATGCAGGCCGCCACGCGCGCCGCCTTGCGGATCTTCTCCGGCGAAAGGTCGTCGCTGTAGGCGTAGCCGGTGCGCTCCCCCGCAATCACCCGAATGCCAACCCCCATGGAGACGCCCTGCGCGGCGGTCTTCACTATGGATTCATCAATGCCGATGGAACTCGTAAGAAGGTACTCGAAATAAAGGTCGGCGTAATCCCCGCCTTGGGAAAGCGCCTCCCCCAGCCACGCCTCCAGGTTCTGGCGGGTGATCTGAAACCGCGCGGCGAATACAGACTCGGAAAACTGCATGATCCCAGGGTAGCAGGGGAACCCAATCCCAAAGGCGAGTTCTGGCGGCCCGCCGCGGCCCGATCTACCCGCACACCGAAGCACGCATGCTAAACCCTCGATCACCTGCAAACTCGGTTCTAAGGCTGCCGACAAGCGCGCCGCCGCCCCAGCGGCCATCGGCCGGAGGCGAGCCGCGAAGCGGCAAGCCCAAAACACAACAAGCTGATGGCTGAAGGCTCTGGCTCGAAGCCTGCCGCTAGACGCCGAACCACCAGACCCACTCACCCGGTCCGCGCCCGGCTGAGCAAAGCGCCCGCGATGCGCGGTAGCGGGAGCACAGCGTCGACGGCCCCCTTCTTAATGGCCTCGTGGGGCATTCCAAACACCACCGACGTGGCTTCGTCCTGCGCGATGTTGTACGCGCCGGCCTGCTTCATTTCGAGCATCCCGCTCGCGCCATCGTCGCCCATTCCGGTCAGAATGGCGGCCACCGCGTTCGGCCCGGCGTACCGTGCGGCGGAACGGAAGAGCACATCCACCGACGGGCGATGCCGCGAAACCAGCGGTCCGCTTTTCACCTCCACGTAGTACCGCGCCCCGCTCCGCTTGAGCAGCGTGTGCAGGTTCCCCGGCGCGATGAGCGCGCGGCCCCGCAGCACCGTGTCATTCGTTTCGGCCTCTTTCACCGAGATCCGGCATAGCCCGTCCAGCCTCTGGGCGAAGGCTCGCGTGAACATCTCCGGCATGTGCTGTACAATCACGATGCCGGGGGCGTCCGCCGGCATCGCCTCCAGCACCTCCCGCAACGCCTCCGTGCCGCCCGTGGATGCGCCGATCACCACCACCCTCTCCGTGGTCTCCAGCATCGCGCCCGTGGCGCGCGAGAGAATCACGTCAGCCGTGAACTTGGGCTCCACGGCCGTCGCGCGCACCGCACGCAGCCGCGCGCTCGCGGCGGCGTGCACCGCCTCGCACAGCATGGCGCGCGATTCTTCCAGGAATTGCCTGGTCCCCAGGCGCGGCTTGGTGACGATCTCCACCGCGCCGTATTCGAGCGCCTTGAGCGTGCTCTTGGCGCCCTCCTCCGCCAGGCTGGAGCAGATGATCACCGGTATCGGGTTTTCCGCCATGATCTTGCGCAGGAACGTGAGGCCGTCCATGCGCGGCATCTCTATATCCAGCAGAATCACGTCCGGCTTGCGCTGGGCCATGCGCTCGGCG
>DATKOS010000129.1:0-26612 GCA_035524535.1 Bryobacteraceae bacterium | reverse complement strand
CTTGTGGAAGCGGACGGCGGAGACCGGCGCGCGCCTGAGCGCCGCCGTGCGGACGGCGCGGGACGGCTTCGCGGCGGGCGAGCTGTTCGCCGGGGAGATTGAGGCCGCCCGGCAGGCTTTGGAGCGGCTGGGCGCGGAGCGCGCGGCCACTGCGGAAACGCCAGGAATTCTGGCGGGTTACACCGGGCGCTACACGATGCAGGCGGAACGCGAGGTGCACCGCTCGGCGCTGGGCGGCCCGGAGCCGGACCGGACGGCGGCGGCCGTTCCCCAAGCCGCGAACCTGGGCGAGAATGTGGAGCTTTTCTGAAGATGAGCCAACTCACCGAAGCGCCGATGTTTCCCTGGCTGGCGGAATACGAGACCGGCGTCGAGCCAATAGACCGCGAGCATGAAAGGCTCGTTGCCACAGCGGAGGACATGCACCGCGCCATGCGGGAAGGCAAAGGGCGGGAAGCGTTGCGCCGCCTGTTGGCGGATCTGGTGCGCTACGCCGGGTTCCTGGTCTCCTGGCTGAAACACCACACCATGGCGAGCGACCGCCTGGTGGCCGAACACCTGCGGGCCCAATCGGCGCCGCTTTCGATTGATGCCGGGCGCGGAAAAACCGGGCGCCGGATCTATCGCCCGGCGCCGCAGGCGCCGATAGGGGATATGACGCTACCAATATGCCGGACGCCACCACGCAAGTCCTAAACCGGCCTCCACGTCTGGACGAGGGCGCGCAAGAATGCCCGGGCGAGGGCGCGGAGGTATGCCCGGGCCTGGCCGCTCCGCTCGGCCAGACGGGCGGGGTGCGCATTCTGGTGGCCGACGACGACGATGGCGTGCGCGGGTTCCTGCGGACGGTTCTAGAGCGCGCCGGGTACCAGACCCTGATGGCGGCGAATGGGAGAGAAGCATTCCGGCTGGCCATCGCCTGGGAGGCGGACCTGGTGATCACGGACCTGGTGATGCCGGAGCAGGAAGGCATCGAGACCATCCGGGCTCTGCGACGGATCGCGCCGGCCCTGGGCATCATCGCCATGTCCGGAGCGTTCGAAGGGCAATTTCTGGAGGTGGCGCGCCGCATGGGCGCGCACGCGGCCCTTCCCAAGCCGGTGAGCGTCGTCATGCTGCTGCGGCAGGTGGAGGAGGTGCTGAGCCGGCCCAAGTAACTGCGCCCGCAAGAGATAGCTGCCGTTCCCCGCGCGCCGAAACGGCCCAGGAGCGCCACGGCGCAAAACCATTCCTTGCGTTTCCCGTATAATGGGGAAAGAATTGTGAGGGCGCACGTGTCTTTACGCAATTTCTTTCGGATCGCCGCGCACGCTTGGATGCTGCCCGCCCTGGAGAGCGGCGAGGAGATCCTCGTCGGCGGGCAGGCGGTGATGGAGGGCGTGATGATGCGCGCTCCGCACAGCTACTGCGTGGCGGTTCGGAGATCAAACGGCGAAGTGGTGACTACGGAGATGCCGCTGGCGCGCATGTCCGAGCAGTATCCAATTTATAAGCTGCCGGTTTTCCGCGGGGTGGGCACCCTTTATCAAGCCATGAAGCTGGGCGTGAAGGCGCTGCAGTATTCGGCAGGCATTGCGATGGAGGACCAAGGCATCCAGTCCGCCAAGCCGGCCGCGCAGGAGCCCTCCAAGTGGACCATGACGGCCAGCCTGGTTTTCCCGCTGGCATTCTTCATCTTCCTGTACAAGTTCGTGCCGCTCTACGCGGTGACGAAGCTCGCCAAGCTGTATCCCGTACTGAACGGCCGGATCGCGTTCAACGCGGTGGACGGGTTGATTCGCATCGCTATTTTTCTGAGCTTTCTTTACCTGATCTCACGTTGGGGCGACATGCGGCGCGTCTGGGAGTATCACGGCGCGGAGCACAAGGTGGTATTCAATTACGAATCAGGCAAGCCGGTCACGGTCGAAAACGCGCAGCGTTTCACCACGTTCCATCCGCGCTGCGGCACCAGCTTCCTGCTGGTGGTGATGGTCATCTCCATGCTGGTCTACATGTTCATCCCCTTCGACGGCTTCGTGGCCAAGTTCGTATCGCGGATAGCGCTGCTGCCTGTGATTGTGGGCGTGAGCTATGAGTTGATCCGCTACGCGGCCAAGCGCCAGGGCTCCGTTATGGCCGCGCTCACGGCGCCGGGCCTGTGGCTGCAGCGCATCACGACGAAACCACCGGACGACGCGCAGACGGGCGTCGCCATCATCGCTCTGGAAGGCGCGATGGCGCTTGAGAAATCCCAGGGCGGACAATTGGTCATCGCCTAAACCTCCATGCAATACGCGCAGAAACTCGACCAGCTCGAAACTCGCTTCGACGAGCTTACCGGGCAGATGGCAGATCCGGCCGTGATCGGCGATGCCGACCAATACCGCAAGGTTTCCAAGGAACATAGCAGCCTGGCCGAGCCCGTAGCCAAGTACCGCGAATGGAAGCGGGTGGATGAAGATCTCAGGCAGGCGCGCGCCATGCTGCTCGATTCCGACCCGGACTTGCGCGAGATGGCGGCCGAGGAAGTAGCGCGCCAGGAGCCGGAGCGCGCCAGGATCGAGGAAGAACTGGCGGAGCTGCTGGCGCCCAAGGACCCGAACGACGAGAAGAACGTGGTGCTCGAAATCCGCGCCGGCACGGGCGGCGACGAAGCCACGCTCTTCGCGGCGGAGATGTTCCGCATGTACAGCCGTTATGCGGAATCGCAGGGGTGGCGCATGGAAGTGACAGCGTCGAGCGAATCGGCGGCGGGGGGGCTCAAGGAAGTGATCGCACTGGTCAGCGGGCGCAATGTGTACAGCAAGCTGAAGTTTGAAAGCGGCGTGCACCGCGTGCAGCGCGTGCCGGTCACCGAGCAGCAAGGGCGCGTGCATACCTCGGCCGTGACGGTAGCCGTGCTGCCGGAAGCCGACGAGGTGGAAGTGAAGATCGACCCGAAGGACATCCGCATCGATACATTCTGCTCCTCCGGGCCGGGCGGGCAGTCCGTGAACACCACCTATTCGGCCGTTCGGATCACGCACCTGCCCACCGGCCTGGTGGTTTCCTGCCAGGACGAGAAGTCGCAGATCAAGAACCGCGCCAAGGCCGAGCGCGTGCTGCGCTCGCGCTTGTACGAGCTAGAGCTGGAGAAGCAGCAAGCCGCGCTCGGCGCCGAACGGCGCAGCATGGTGGGCACCGGTGACCGCAGCGAGAAGATTCGCACCTACAACTTCCCGCAGAACCGTATCACCGACCACCGCATCGGCTTCACGCTACACCAGCTCGATTTCGTGATGGACGGCAAGCTGGAGCCGGTGATCGACGCGCTCATCGCCAACAGCCGCGCGCAACAGGGCGCGGCGGTCTGATTCGATGACCATCCAGACGGCGCTCCTCCAAGGAGCAAGCCTTCTGGAGGACGCCGGAATCGCCGTACCTCGCCTCACCGCGGAAGTGCTTCTGGGGCACGCGATGCGCCGCCGGCGGGAATACTTCTTCGCGCACCCCGAACAAGAACTGCGCGAGGTGGAGTGGATTCACTACGGCCGCTACCTGCACGAGAGGCTGAAGGGCAAGCCGACGCAGTACATCACCGGCAGGCAGGAATTCTACGGGCGCGAGTTCCGCGTGACGGCGGACGTGCTGATTCCCCGCCCCGAAACCGAGCACGTGGTGGAGGCCGCCCTGCGGCGGCGCGCGGAGTGGGCGCGCGGCGGCGGGGCGGCGCGGCTGCTCGACGTGGGAACCGGCTCGGGAGCGCTGGCCGCCACGCTGCAACTGGAAACCGGCGCGGCGGCATGGGCCACGGACATCTCCCCGGCCGCGGCGCGCGTGGCCGCCGGGAACGCCCTGCGGCTGGACGCGGCGGTCCACGTGGCCGTATGCGACGTGCTGGCGGCCGTCGCGCCGAACTCCATGGACCTGATTGTCGCCAACCCGCCCTACGTGCCGCTCACGCAACGCGAAGGCTTGCAGCGAGAGGTCCGCGACTTCGAACCGCATGTCGCGCTCTTCGGAGGCCCGACGGGCCTGGAGATCTATCGCCGCATCGTGGATGACGCGCCGCGCGTGCTGCGCCCCGGAGGGTACCTCATCATGGAGCTGGGCTTCGGAACGTCAGATGCGGTGGCGGATATGCTGGGCGGCTGGAACGAGGTTGACGTCGAGCCGGATCTGGCGGGGATTCCGCGGGTGATCGCAGCCAGAACCGGCGGCGTCCGCCGGCCGGATTGACGCGTTGCCTCTCACGGCGTCTCCCGGCGCCGCGCAACCGCTCATCGCAGCAGGTCGGCGAACGCGGGGCCAATTTCCGGGAAGCGGAACCGGAACCCGGCGGCTTCAGCGGCTTTGGGAAGCGCTCTCTGACTCCCCAACAGAATTTCGGACATTTCCCCCAGCGCCAGGCGCAGCGCGAACGCCGGCGCGGGCAGGATGGCCGGGCGGTGAATCGCGCGCCCCAATTCGCGCGTGAAACCGGCGTTCGTCACCGGTTGCGGCGCCACCGCGTTCACCGCGCCATGCACCGGCCGTTCCAGCGCGAATTGCACGAGCGCCGCCAGATCCGCCAGGTGAATCCAGGGCATCCACTGCCGCCCGGCGCCCAGACGGCCGCCCACGCCCAACCGGAAAGCCGGCAGCATTTTCTTCAGCGCGCCGCCGCGCGAATCGAGCACGACGCCAATGCGCAGGCGCGCCACGCGAATGCCAAGCGATTCGGCGGCGCGGGCCTCCTGCTCCCAATCCACGCACGCGCGGGCCAGGAAATCCGCTCCCGGCGCGGACTCTTCGGTGAGCGTTTCATCGCCCCGCGAGCCGTAGTAGCCCACGGCCGAAGCGCACACCAGCGCCGCCGGCTTGCGCGGCAGCCCGGCCAGCGCCGCCACCAGATTGCGCGTACCCGCGACGCGGCTCTCACGAATGCGGCGCTTGGCCGCGTCCGTCCAGCGCTGCGCCACATTCTCGCCGGCCAAGTGCACTATGGCATCCGCGCCGCGCAGAGCATCGGGCGGCGGTTCGCCGGCCGCCGGATCCCACACCGAAAGCGCGACCCCATTCGGCAGGTTCGTGCCCGCGTGGCGGCTGAGCGCGAGCAACTCATGGCCCGATTGCGCCAGGGTCTTCAACAGCCTTCGCCCGATGAAACCCGAAGCGCCGGTGATGGCGATTTTCACGGCGGTGCGCTCCTATTCGCTCAGAATCGGAAACGGCTCGGGCTCCGGCGCGCTCTCCGCGCTCAGGTAGCGGGTGTCCAGCAGACGGCTGGTATCTACATTGCCCATGGCGGAGAGGATGTTCTCCTTCAGGTGCGGGTACTCCTGCTCCAGGCTGCCGAACAGGTCGCGCAGCGCCCTTCGCACCGTGCCGGTCTTTTGCGAGCAGCCGCAAGGCACCACCGGAATCCCCAGGCGCTCGGCATAGGCCCGCGTGATCTCCTCGGTTACGTAGACCAGCGGGCGCACCAGGCGGTAGTCGCGGTTGCGGGATACGGTGACCGGCGGCAGGGCGCTGAGGCGGCCGGTGAACATGGTGTTGCGCAACAGCGCTTCGCAAAAATCGTCGGCCGTGTGCCCGAAAGCGATGACGTTGGCACCCAATCCCCGCGCAATCTGGTAGACGGCGCGGCGGCGATAGCGGCTGCACAGGTCGCAGCCGTGGTCCGGCTGCTCGTCAATCAAGCGGATGGAAGGGTTGTCGCGATGGTAGGTCCACTCCACGCCGCGCTGCTTGAGATATTCGCCCAGCGGCTCAATGGGCCGCAGAAACTTGCCTTGCTCCACGGTGAAGGCGCAGACGGAAAAGTCGATTGGCGCGCGCTTCTGCAACAGCAGCAGCGCCTCCAACAGCGTGGCGGAATCCTTGCCGCCGGAGAGCGCCACGGCCACACGGTCGCCGTCGCGAATCATCTTGAAGCGTTGGACGGCCTCCCCTACCTTGCGTAGCAGCGCTTTTTCGAGTTCCACTGATTCAATTATAATGGCGGCTGCCAAGCGAACTGGAATTCCGTTCTCCGCGAAGCGTCTGATCGGCCCGCGGCCGAAGCGGAACGCCAGGCTGAAAACCGATATTCCCGTGACCTATCTCATCACGCTCGCATGTCACTGCCGCCGGTTCCACCACGCCGAAGCTGGGCCGGCGGTTCCGGCGCGCGGCAGCCGCTGGACCGCGGCGCTGGACGGCGGCCCGGCTCGCCTGAACCCCGCCGGGGCTGGCGGACTTTAGGAATGCCCGGTTTGCTCTCCCTTACAATCGCGGCCCGGAAAGCGGGCCACACGTTATGACGCTTTCTCCGGCGCGCATCGCCGCCTTCGACGTTCTCCGCCGCGTGGAGGCCGGCGGCTTCGCATCCGATCTTCTTCTCGATCACGCGGCTTCGCTCGATTCCCGCGACGCGGGCCTGGCTTCCGAAATCGTCTTCGGCGCGCTTCGCTATCGCGCGCAGCTCGATTATCTAATCTCGCTGCACGCGAGCCGCGCCAAGCTCGACGGCGAAGTCCGCGACGCCCTGCGCATGGGCATCTATCAGCTTCGCTATCTGGAACGCGTTCCGGCGCACGCGGCGGTGGCCGATTCCGTAAGCCTGGTGAAGCGCGCGCACAAGAGCTCCGCCGCCGGCTTCGTGAACGCCGTGCTGCGGCGCGTGAACCGCGAGCCGGTCGCCTGGCCGAGCCGCGAAATCGAACTCTCCTGCCCCGAATGGCTGCTCGCGCGCTGGCAGGCGCATTACGGCGCGGAAGCCGCCGAGGGCATTGCCCGCGCGGCGCTGCGGGAGCCCGAGAAGTTCGTGCGCGAAGGCGCGTCCGGCGCGCGCATCCAGGACATCGGCGCGCAGGCCATCGTGCCGCTACTGGGGCTGCAACCGGGCCAACGCTTTCTGGACCTGTGCGCGGCGCCGGGGAACAAGACGGCGCAGGCGCTGGAAGCGGGCGTCCGCGCGGTAGCTTGCGACCGCCGCCTGGACCGCCTGGCGCATCTCAAGTCCCTCGGCTGTCCGCTGGTGGCGCTTGACGGTTCCCAGCCGCTTCCCTTCTCCGCGCGTTTCGACCGCATTCTGCTGGACGCTCCCTGCTCCGGCACCGGCACGCTGGGCCGCAACCCGGAAATCAAGTGGCGGCTGCGTCCGGAAGACCTCACCGACCTGGCCCGCCGCCAAGGCGCCCTGCTGGCGAGGGCGCGCGCCGCGCTGGCCCCGGGCGGCATTCTGGTTTATTCCACCTGTTCGCTGGAGCCCGAAGAGAACCAGGCCGTGGTGTCCACGGTTCCCGACGAACTCGCTTCCGACGCGCTTCTGCGCCTTCCGGGGCGCGATGCGGGGGATGGATTCTACGCCGCTGTGATAAAATCAGAGCTGCCCGCAAATGGTTGAAATTATTCCCTCAATCCTCTCGGCGGACTTTGCCCGGCTGGCCACGGAAATCGAATCGGCCGAACGCGGCGGCGCCACCATGCTGCACCTGGACGTCATGGACGGCCACTTCGTGCCTAATATGACTATTGGGCTGCCGGTGGTGGAGTCCATCCGCAAAGCCACCAAGCTGCACCTGGACGTCCACCTGATGATTGAAGAGCCCGAGCGCTGGGTAGAGCAATTTGTGCGCGCGGGCGCTAATTCGGTGTCGGTGCACTACGAAGCTTGCCGCCACCTGGATGGCGCGCTGGGCATGATCCGCGCCGCG
Source organism: Bryobacteraceae bacterium (assembly GCA_035524535.1). Taxonomy (GTDB): domain Bacteria; phylum Acidobacteriota; class Terriglobia; order Bryobacterales; family Bryobacteraceae; genus BOG-224. The sequence continues at coordinate 18,972 of DATKOS010000129.1, read as the reverse complement.
GGCGCGATGGCGGGCGTGGTGCTGAATCCGGCCACGCCAGTTTCGGCGCTGGAAGATGTGATTCCAGTGGCAGACTACGTGCTCCTCATGAGCGTGAACCCGGGCTTCGGCGGGCAGAAGTTGATTCCCTACGTGCTGGAGAAGGCTCGCAAGCTTGCCATCATGCGCCGGGAGAAGCGGTTGGCGTTCCCCATCGAGATCGATGGCGGCGTCCACCGGGAAAATCTGGCCGACGTGGTACGCGCCGGGTGTGATTGGATCGTCACAGGGTCGGCTGTGTTTCACAGCGCGGACCCCGAAGCCAAGGTGCGCGAGTTCCGCGGCATCGCGGCGGGGGCCAACGCAGTCCGCGTTTGATGTTACTCGGGGAAGGAAGTCATCATGGTTGCAAGAGCGATTCGTTATCTGGGGCTGGTGGGCGTGGCGGCGGTTCTGCTGACCTCGTGCACGCACAAGTACGCCAACCCGATCGCGAAACAAACCGACCAGCCGGATAAGGTCCTGTTCGACAAGGCGATCGATGAACTCGCGCACAACAAGTTCATCGAATCGCGCATGCTCCTGACCACTCTCATCAACACCTATCCGGACAGCGAATACCTGGCCAAGGCGAAGCTGGCGCTGGCCGACGGCTGGTACCAGGAAGGCGATGCGCACGCCATGGCGCAGGCCGAGCAGGAGTACAAGGACTTCATCCTCTTCTACCCCACCATGGAAGAGTCCGCGGAAGCGCAGACCAAGATCTGCGACATCCACTATAACCAGATGGAGAAGAGCGACCGCGACACCATGGAAGCGCGGCGCGCCGAGGACGAATGCCGCACCGTCCTGCAGCAATACCCCAACAGCAAGGCCGCGCCCGAGGTGGAGCAGAAGCTGCGCAACATTCAGGAAGTGCTGGCGGATCACGAATACGGCGTCGGCCAGTTCTACCAGAAGAAGGGCGATTTCTTCGCCGGAGCGAATCGCCTGCAGACCCTGGTGGACAACTACCCGCTCTACAGCCAGGCCGACGAAGCCCTGTGGATGGCCTCGCTCGATTACCGGCACCTGGGCGACAAGTGGGAACGCCAGGAGGTGATGAACCTCACCAAGCTGGTAAAGGAGTACCCGCTGAGCGACCACGTGGATGACGCCAAGGAGCGGCTGCAGGAACTGAAGACCCCCGTGCCGGAGATGGACCAGGCGGCCTACGACCGCATGAAGTTTGAGCTTGCCAACCGCGGCAAGGTGGGCATTATGGGCAAGGTGTTCGGGGAGTTCAGCGGGCGTCCGAACAACGTCAGCGCCGCGCGCTCCGGCGCGCCGCAAATGACGGCGATGAAGCCCACCATTCCGGCCAACGTTCCGGCGCGCGCGGCGGGCGTGTTGGGTACCAGCGGCGATATTACGGCATCGGTGGCCACCGACGCCAACGCGCTCGACACCAAGCCCGATGCCCGAACGGCGGACACGGCGGCAGCGGGCGCGACCGGAGCCGATTCGCAGCAGGGTTCGGTGACGGCCACCACGGCTTCCAGCGTGGAGCGGGACGCGTTGGCGAAGTCTTCGCAAAACCCCAACGGCCAGAAATCCAACGACAAGAAGCAGAAGACCGCCAAGGTCTCCAAGGCGAAGGAGCCGAAGCCCTCCAAGAAGAACGACAAGAAGGCGAAGCCGGCGGACGCCGGGGCCCTGCCCAAGCCGGATCTTCCGTCCGATTCGCCGCCCGCCAAGCCATGAGCCGCATTCTGCTGGTTGACGATAGCCCCCACGCCCAGCGCATGGGCGAACGTATTCTCGGCGACGAGGGATACGAGGTGGTCGCCGTGAGCAACGCCGATTCGGCGCTGATCCGCCTGGAAGACGTGGACCCGGATGTGGTGCTGGCGGACGCCGTGATGCCGGGCCGCAGCGGCTACGAGATTTGCCAGTTTCTGAAGATGAGCCCGCGCCACAAGCGCGTGCGCGTGATCCTGACGGCGGGGGCGCAGGAAGCCTTCGACGACGAGCGCGCCAAACTGGTGCAGGCCGATGGCGTCTTGAAGAAGCCCTTCGAGGCGAGCGTCCTGCTGGCGGTGGTGAAGTCCCTGGCGGCCGAAGCGGAGCGCGACCGTGAATCCGCGCCCGCCGCGAACTCCGCGCCGGCGGCTCCGGCCGCGCCCGCCGCGCCGTTTGTGGCCGTGGTGGATGCGGAGCAGGTTCGCGCGGCCGTTACGGTGGCGCTGGACGCCTCCATGGAGAGCATCGTCGCCGAAATTGCCAACCGCGTGATGGCGGCATTGCAGATCAAGCCGGCGGCGGAAGCGGAGGCAGCGTTGGGCCAGCCGCGCGGCGCGGAAACGCCCGTTCTTCCGCCCCCGGCGGTAGTTCCCCTTGTGGAGCCGGGCGAATTGCCGCCCGTGGAGAATGCGCGCCGGGTAACGCCACTGCGGCGCCACTCAACTTCCATCCTGGGGCTGGAAGGGTCTTCCGGTCCTGAAATTCCCGATCTCTGATTCCTGGAGCACTATGCCCGATAACAGTTTCGACGTGGTCTCGAAAATCGAATTGCCCGAAGTGCTGAACGCCGTCCAACAGGCGCTCAAGGAAGTGCAGCAGCGCTACGACTTGAAGGACTCGCATTCCAACATCGAGTTCAACCAGAAGGACCAGAAGGTCGTGCTCACCAGCCAGGACGAATTCAAGCTCAAGGCCGTGGTGGATATTCTCGAATCCAAGCTCGTGAAACGGCACGTGCCGCTCAAGGGGCTGAGCTTCGGCGAGGTGATTCCCGCGGCCGGTTCCACCGTGCGGCAGGAAATCACGCTGCAACAGGGCATCGAAATCGAGAAGGCGCGCGCCATTGTGAAGGCGATCAAGGACGCGAAGCTCAAGGTGCAGGCTTCCATTCAAGGCGATTTTGTGCGCGTTTCCGGGCGCGACCGCGACACGCTCCAGGCCGCCATTAAGCTGCTGCGCGATACCGACTTCGGCATCGACATGCAGTTCACCAACTACCGCACCAACTGATTTGCCGCGCCGCATCGAGTCGCATTGGATCGCCGGCCCGGCCGGCCGCCTGGAAGCCCTGTTGGAAGAGCCGGAGGAGGCGCCGCCGCGCCTAGCCGCGGTAGTGTGCCATCCTCATCCGCTCTACGGCGGGACCATGCACAACAAGGTGGTTTACCGCATCGCACGCGGACTGCGCCGCGCCGGAATCGTCGTGCTGCGCTTCAACTTCCGGGGCGTTGGGCTGAGCGAGGGCGCGCACGCGTATCTGGAAGGCGAAATTGAGGACGCGCGCGCCGCGCTCACCTGGCTGCGGCAGCGGTATTCCGAGCTTCCTTACGCGCTGGCCGGCTTCTCTTTCGGTTCGCGGGCCATCACGCGGCTAGGCTGCGGGGTGGAGGAGCCCGAGTGGCTGATGGCGGTGGGCTTCCCCACCGATTACGGACCCGCCGAATACCTGCGATCCTGCGCGATCCGCAAGATCTTCATCCAAAGCACGCGGGACCAATATGGGCCGAAGCCGGAGATGGAAGCTCTCTACGCCAAGCTCCAGGAGCCCAAGGAACTGCACTGGATTGAGGCCCAGGACCACTTCTTTGGGGGAGCGCTGGAGGAGTTGGAAGAGGCGGTGCGAGCCGCGGTGTGAGGTGAGAGAGAGCGGGTGCGAGTATTCGGGCCAGTCAGGGCGATGAGCGATCCAAAGAGACTTGGACCGACAAAGGCACTTGGACGCAACAGGAGTTCGATTCCGGCGAACGCGCGCGGCATCGCCGGCCCAAGCGCCTGCTTCATTCCCCGAACTTGACCGCTTTCCGCTCCCGCCCGGCGGCGGCCAAGGCGGCGGCCAGGACGAATACGCAGGCGGCTACTTCCGCCATGGCGGTGGCGTAACCCGCTCGTTTGGCGATGACCGCTTCCAGGTAGGGTGCGGCGGAGGCCAGGGCCACGCCACACTGGTAGCCGAATCCGGGGAGGAAGCCGCGCAGCGAATCCGGCGAAAGTTCCGCCAGGTGGGCCGGTGTAACGCCCCATGCGCCCTGCACCAGGAACTGAATGGCGAAGCTTCCCACGTAGAGCCATGCCACCGACGGCGCGAACGTCCAGAGCGGAACGGCCGGCACGGCCGCCAGCAACCCCACCACCATGGCGCGGCGCCGGCCCCAGCGGTCGGACATCAAACCGAACAGCGTTCCTCCGCAAACCGCGCCCACCATGGAAAAGGCGGTCAGCGTGGCGCGCGCGGCCGGGTCGAAATGCCACGTCCGCTCCAGCAGCGTGGGAAACAGGTCCTGCGTGCCGTGAGAAGCCAGATTCATGCCCGTCATCAGCGCCGCAATGTAGAGGAATAGCTTCCAGTTGGAGAGCACCGCGCGGCCCACGTCGCGCCAATCCTGGTGGCGGGTCTTTTCCCACACCTCGGATTCCTTAACCCTGAAGCCCACGAACAGCGCCAGCAGCGCGGGAGCGCCGCCCAGGAAGAACAGCGGCCGCCAGCCCACCCGGCTAAATAGGAGGAAGTAGCAGAGAGCCGCCAGCAGGTAGCCCGCCGAGTAACCCTGTTGGAGGATGCCGGAGATGAGGCCGCGCAGCCGGGGCGGCGTCTTCTCCATGGCCAGCGACGCGCCCACTCCCCACTCCCCGCCCATGCCAATGCCGAAGAGGGCGCGCAGCGCCACGAAGCTGGCGTAGTTGGGGGCCAGCCCGGAGAGCACCTCCATGACGGAGTAGAACACCAGCACGAGGATGAACGGCAGCCGCCGCCCATAGCGGTCCGCCATGAGGCCGAAGATGAAGGCCCCTACCGGGCGAAAGGCCAGCGTGACGCTCAGGGTCACGGCCATTTCGGCATCGGACTTGTGGAACTCCCGGCCGATGGCGGTAAGACACATGACCAGCAGAAAGAAGTCGAACGCGTCCAGCATCCAGCCGAGAAAGCTGGCCACCACGGCGGCGCGATGGTCGCTTGCGCCCTCCGCCGGTTCCGCCCGCCGCGCGCGCGCCTTGCTCATCGTGCCTGCATCCTGGTCATGGGAGAACCCATTATAACCGCGCCTTCAGCGCGGGTTGCTACCATGAAACCGTACCCATGAGTTTTCGGTGGCTCGATATGCGCATCGCCGAAGAGAAGGAGCGCCGGCAACGCGACGCTCTGGTCCAGGAGCGGCTGCCGCGCGCGCTCGACGAGCTGCGCGACAATCTGAAGCAATGCGTGGCGGACTATTGCGCCGCGTTCGGGGCTGAAGCGGCCGAAGCTGTTCCGGCCGGGGACAGCGTGCAGGTGACGGTCCGGATGCGGACGGGCGGCGAGTGGCGGGAATCGGCGCGCGTCCTGGTGAGCGTGATACCGGAGATGCCGGGCTTCCGCGTGGAGCGCGGCGGCAAGACGGTGGAAATCGAGGTAGGCACGCTACCCGGCGATAAGCTGCTCTTCAAGCACGGCGAGCACTACCTGACCATGGACCAAGTCACGCAGGTGATACTGGACCCGGCGCTTTTCCCGGACCTGGCGGCGTAGCGGACTGCGCCAAGGCCGCCGCTCGGCGGGAAGCGGAGGCGGTGGCGCGAGCCGGCGCCGACAGGCTCTATTGCACTCGCGGCTGGTCTAGTGGGCGGGGTCCACGGCGGCGCGGCGGCTTCAGGGTTTCGCAGCCTGCTCTTCGCGCGCTGCGCGCTGGTCAATCAGGCGCTTGCGAATCTCGCGGTATTCCGACGTGGTGACGACGTAATCCGTGCGGGCCGGGAGAATCTTATCGATCTCCTCCTGCGTCTTGCGGATCCGGTCGGCGTCGGGCGGGTGAGTGGAGAAGGCCTTGCTCACCGCGCCGGGCTGCTTCTTTTGGAGCGACTCGAGCTTCTCGAACATGGAGATGACGCCGCTCGGGTCGTAACCGGCGGCGTAGGCATATTGCACGCCCAGGTAATCGGCCTCGGCTTCGTCGCGGCGGCCGAAGGTCAGGAAGGTCATGGGAATGCCGAGGCTGGAGCCCTGCCGGGCGGCGTAACCGGTCCAGCCGCCCAGCGCGGCGCCCACCGGCGCGGCGGCCATGCCGGCAATCTGTTGCCTGCTGGCTTGCCGGGTCAGGTGGCGCGCGGCCACGTGGGCAATCTCATGGGCCATGGCGCCGGCCAGTTCCGCTTCGTCGTCGGCGATCTCCATGAGGCCGGCGCTGACGAACACGTGGCCTCCCGGCAGAGCGAAGGCGTTGAGCGAGGCGGAATCGATCACGTAAAACGTCACCGGTATGCGGACATCGGAATGCCGCACCAGATTCTGCCCCATGCGGTTGACGAATTCGGCGATGAGCGGATCCGTAACCATGGGCGTCTGGCGCTGGACTTCCTGCGCCAGTTGGCGGCCGAGAGCCATCTCCTTTTCCACCGAGTAGAGGTTCACGCCCTTGCCGACGTCGCGGTTGCCGATCTGGGCCGGGTCGTCCTTCTTGCCGTCGGCCGCATACGCGGCTGACAGCAGGGCGGCGCACAGGAGCGCGGGCAAGAGCTTCATCGTGGTCCTTAATACCGTATTGTAGAGGAGATGACCATGGAACGGAACGCCGCTAGTGTAGACGAACCGGCGATTTGGGAGGTTTACGCCAAGGAGTTTCCGGTTCGGGAGCGGCTGATCTACCTGAACCACGCGGCCGTAGCGCCGCTGAGCAAGCGCGCTGCGGACGCCATGACGCATTTGGCCGACGATTGCCGGGACTTCGGCAGCTTCCATTACGGCGAATGGATGCAGGCTTATTCCGGGTTGCGCGAAGCGGCGGCCCGGCTCATCCACGCGGATGCCTCCGAGATCGCCCTGGTAAAGAACACCTCCGAGGGAATCCTGACGGTGTCGCTCGGCCTCGATTGGAAGCCTGGCGACCGGGTAGTGGCCTTCCGTGAGGAATTCCCGGCTAACTATTACCCATGGAAGAAGTTGGAGGACAAGGGCGTGGCCGTCACCTGGCTTTCGGTGGAAGACCCTCTGGAACGCGTGGAGGAGGCCTGCAAGGGCGCGCGGCTCCTGGCCATCAGCTATGTACAGTATTTAAGCGGGTACCGGTCCCCTATTCAGCAAATAGGTGATATTTGCCATCGTAACCATTGCATTTTTCTAGTAGATGCGATTCAAGGACTGGGCGCTTTTCCGCTTGACGTTGAGGCCTGCCACATCGATGCGCTGGCGGCGGATGGGCACAAGTGGCTGCTCGGTCCGGAAGGATGCGGAATCCTGTACGTGCGGCGGGAACTGCAGGATCGCGTTGAGCCCGTTGAATTTGGCTGGACCAACGTGGCCCGGTACGCCGACTACGCTTCCCGCGATATGACCCTCCGCCCAGACGCGGGGCGCTACGAATGCGGAACGCTTAATACTATTGGATGCTTTGGATTACGAGCTTCCATTGAGTTTTTACTTGAAGTAGATGTCGAGAGAATCGCCTCCGCGATTCTCAATTTGTCGGATCGAATTGCCACCGGCGTCCAGGCGCGCGGCTACGAGTTGGCCGCCGCGAGAACACCCAAGACGTCCTCCGGAATTGTGAGCTTCCGCAAGGCTGGGGTTGGCGCGGAAGAGATTGTCCGCATCCTCCGCGGCCGGGGCATTGCCAGCGCGCCCCGCGCCGGCTGGGTGCGAACGTCACCGCATTTCTACATTTCCCCGGCGGAAATTGACGCCATGCTGGAAGCGCTGCCCTGACCCGGGGGCGCGAGGCCCCCTTGCTCCGGGCGGAACGCTGAGGTGGCCAAGCCACGGGCTGCGATGTAAGCCGAAGACTGGCGGCCGCGCTATCCCCGGTACCCGACCACCACGGCGGATGTCGGGCCCTCGCCCACCGGCACCATGGTGAACAGCGAGGCGGACTTATAGTGGTGCACCCAGGCTTCGGAGAAGGTGCTCAGCCGGATGACAGCCAAATCGCCGGAGGCTTCATCCACGCTGAGCGCGTACTGGTTGTCCGGCGTGAGCACGATGTCGCACGGAGATTGCCCCACCTGCACCACGGCCACCAAGCGGCGCGAATACATGTCCAGCGCCGTGACGCTATTGGTGTCCGGGTTGGCCACCAGAAGGTAGGAGGTGGCATTCTGGGTCACCGCGACAGCGCCCGGCGCATGGCCGGCAAGGATGGTCTGCTCCACCTCCGTGGTGTAGGGGAATACGATGACCACGGCGTCCATTCCATCGCCGGTGACGAAGAGCTGGCCGCCATCCGGGCTAACGCCGAAATGGCGCGGCGCGACGGGCAACGGCAGGCGGACCACGGTCTTGCCGGTGGCCACGTCGTAAATCCCCAAGCTGCGGGAGTTGGGGAATCCCGCGATGATCACTTCGCCATCGGCGCGGAACTGCACCAGCGCCGGCTCATCGGCGCAGGGGATGGCGCGCTCCACGGCGCCATGATCGAGCGAAACCAGGGCAATGGACCGCGCTTTTCGGCTAACCACGGCGGCGCGCCCGTCCGCGCTGAGATCGAAGCTGTCCGGCGCGGAGGCCAGCGCGATGCGCCGCGCGGGACGGAAGGAACCGAGCGGGAATTGCACCAGCGCCGCGGGTTCGCGGTAGAGAACCCAGAGGGCGTCGTCCTTGGCGGAAAGCTGCATGCCCGCCGCCTGGTTGCCGCCCCAGGCGCGGCGGCTCACGGAAAGCGATGCGACGTCGATTTCGTAAATTCTGCCCTCGGCCGGCGCCAGCGCATAGACTTTGGGCTTGCCGCCCACGGCGCCGGCCGCCATGGCGGCGGGGGCGGCGTCCAGCGGAATGTGCTTGCTGGCGCGGAAGGTGTTCAGATCCACGGCGGTGACGGAGCGTCCGCCGCGGTTGGCCACAAAGCAATAGCCTGGAAAGCCCGTGGCCTTCTGGGGGCCGCAGCCAATCGAGGCGGCGGAAGCGGCCAGCAGAGCGCGCCGGGTGATGCGAGGGGTCACTATCACATTCTACTTCGCGGTCCGAAACCGCCGCGAGGAAGGCTCATGGTATTCTGAAGAAGTTCCCGCCAGTTCCGTACCGGAGAGATGGCCGAGTGGTTGAAGGCGCACGCTTGGAAAGCGTGTTTAGGGGAAACTCTAACGTGGGTTCGAATCCCACTCTCTCCGCCATAATTCGGCGCTGGCAGACACCAAGGGCGTCGACGTGGCAGCGGTCAAGCGAATCCGCATCATCAAGAAAATCCGCGAGTCGAGCGGCGTCTGGAAGTTCGTCTCCATGCCGCGCGTGAACAGCCGCTACGCATGGGACGAACGTCCCGGAAAGTACTTCGTCGAGTGGTGGGACGGCCGCAAGCGCAAGCGCGAAACGGCCGGCGATGCCCCGAGTCAGGCGACCGAGGCTCAGCGGCGGAAACGGAACGAGCTCGTCGGCGAGCGGATTCTCGGTCGCAAGGGAGCGCCCCTAACGCCGCCCGAACGCCCCATGACGCTTCTCACCGAGGCGGTCGAGATGTTCCTGCAACACGTCCGCGTGCACTCGCCCGACAAGCCGCGCACGGTCCAGCGGTACACCGCCGTCCTGGACCATGTGAAGCGGATCTTGGGGCGGAAGACATTCGTGGAAGGGCTCACGCGCGCCGACATCGATGATTACAAGGCGACCCGCAGCCTGGAGACCTCCGAGCAGCACTCCCCTTCGCGGAACTCGAATGTTCCGCGTACGACCTGCATCACGACCCGAAACGAACGCACCAGATCCGCCCGGTGCTGATCGGCGCAGACGGACTGTCCAAGAAGATCGCCGTGCCTTTCCTTGGCGGCCTTTCCGCGCGAGAGCCGTTCGACGTCGTCCTGACATGCACGTTGCCGGGTTGCATGAATGAGGGCTCGTTGGCTCATTCTCCGCTTCGGAGACGACCGTCAATCATTGCCACACGCCCTGCGGTCCAATGTCGCAGCCTTGCGCACCAGCACGGGAATTGGTTCAGCAACGCCTACTGTCCCTTGGAAGCTAATTAATCGCGCGATGGCCGCCTCCGTGATCTCGCGGCCCTTGGCAAGCAGCAGCAAGCCTTTGGTTGTTCTCACGTCGGCGCCGACAAGCATGCCCTTTCGCAGATCAGCGACCCTTACGGCACGGGTTTCGGTCTGGGACTCCTCCACGTGCGCTTGCCGGAGGGCATCGAGATACGAGGCGTTGTAGGCTCCGCCGGCGCGCATCGTGGCGAGTATCGCATCAATGGCGCGGCCGCGCATGATCTGCTCGTCGAAATCCGCGGCGGTCTTCAGGAGACTGGAGCCCACACCGACCCTGTCTGAGCCGCCGGTTCCGCGCCCTGCGACCGTTTGCCCGGCCACCATCTCGGCGACGTTCTCCAGCCGCGGAATCTTGGCGATAAGGTCATGGGCAACGGCGCAGTGAGAGGCAAATGCTCTCTTCTCGCTATCGTCCAGCGGCTGAGCGGCATAGATCTTGTCCAGGATGTCGGGCGGAACTGTGACGCATCCGATTTGCGACAGCATGGCGGCGAGATCGTATTGCCACCTGTCAGCCAGTTTGAGAGCATCCGCTATGTGCGCGACGTACCGGCGTATCCGCTGGGCGCGTCCGAACGCCTGCGGGTTGACGAGGCCGAGAATTTCACTTAGCACCTCGACGCTCCCCGTTAACGTGCGCTCCAGCAGTTCTCGCTCCGCCTGAATCAAGCCATGCTGCCGTAGGGCGGCATCCAGTGCCCGGCCAATCATTTCGGGAGGACAAGGTTTGGTCAGAAACTGAAAGATGTTGCCTTGGTTGACCGCCTCCATTGCGGCCGTAAGATCCGCCTGCCCGGTGAGCATGATTCGAACCGTGTCCGGAGACGTTTGGCGCACCTGGGCGAGAAACTGGATGCCGTCCATACGCGGCATCCGCAAATCTGAGACGACCACGGCGAAGGGACCGCGTTCGGCGATCGTTTGCAATCCGAGTTCGGGGCCTACCGCCGTGACGATTTCGAATCTCTTGTGGAATTGCCTCTCGATCGCATGCAGGAGGTTGGGCTCGTCGTCAACGCACAATATGCTGGTGGTCACCGGTCTTGCCTCTGTATAAATGAGCCGCTCATGATTTGCTGCCAATGGGGCACTTGGCCCATCAGACCCGCGAGGCCAAGCGCCTCCGTATCCAACTCCGGGCAGTTCCGATTGTGAATCAGGGCGTCGGCGGCATGCACGGCCAGTACTGCGCCGGTGGCCGATGGCCCTGGCCTGTGGTGCATAGCGGCCGCTTCGGTTACGCAATCGGGAAGGCCCCAAAGCCACAGTAGGTAGGCCCCGACTTCCGCGTGCGTCACGCCGAACGCCTGCGCCTCCGCCTCGAGGGAGGTCAAGCCCCTGACACAGGCGGTGCGGAGACACTCCTGAAATTCCGCCGGTCGATTATCCACAAGGATCAGTTTCCCAATATCGTGCAAGATCCCGGCGGCGAAGCAGTCGTCCCTGGTGACGCCCGCAAGCGTTGAGGAGTTGGCGATCTCGCGGGCCAGCGCGGCCACCTTTAGGCCGTGCTCACTCAATTGCTCGGCGAAGCGGGCCAGCCTTGGATCGCGGAATTCGGAAAACGCCGCCCCGCTGAGCGCCAGGCTCTTGACGGTCCCGATGCCAAGATAGGTCACCGCCTCCACGACGCTGGTAATTCGCCGGTGCAGACCGAATAGAGGTGAGTTCACCAACTGCAGAAGCTTCGCGGTAACGGCGATATCCCGCGTGAGAACGTCCGCAATATCCTTTGCGGAGGACTCGCCTAGCCCGAGCACCGCATTGATCTCAAGGTAGATGGTTGGCGCTCTTGGCAGCTTCTCGATACCGGCGATGAGCTTTCTCAGGGCCGCATCCTCCAGGATCTGTTGCATGGAGCGCGCGCGTTCCAGGGTAGATCTGAGTGTCACGGCATCGCAGGGTTTGCACAAGTACTGGTGGGCGAGGGCATTTGCGCGCAACGTGTGCTCCAGGTCTGCGACGCCCGAGAGGACAATCCGGGTGATCCCCGGAAAACGCTGCCGCACGATACCAAGCAAGTCCACGCCGGTCATTTCCGGCATGCGCAGATCGGTCACCAGGACGTCGAACGGAGCTTCTTCGAGCCGCCGCAGCGCTTCCCGGCCGCTGCCGGCGAAGGCCATCTCCCACTGGTGGCGAAGCGGGTACAGCAGGCGCATCAGGCCGGCGCGTACATAGGGTTCATCATCCACGAATAGGATTCGCTTCATCTTGCCTCAATTCATCGATGACAGCGGAAGGCGGACGAAAAACGTCGTCCCCTCGCCCACGGCGGATACGAAGTCGATTTCGCCGCGGTGTTTTTGCACCACCACGTCATGCGCGATGGCAAGGCCCTGTCCGGTTCCTTTGCCGACATCCTTGGTAGTGAAGAACGGATCGAAAATCTTGGTCCGGATCTCGTCCGGTATTCCGGCCCCCGTATCTTGCACCCGAATTTCGGCCCAGTCCCCGTTGCGCCGCGTGCCGACTGTAATGGCCCCTTTGCGCCCGGTGTCCTTGACCGCGTCCCCAATGGCATGCGCCGCGTTGACGATCAGGTTCAGAAACACCTGGTTCATTTCTCCTGCCAGGCACGGGACCAGCGGCAGCCCCGGATCGAAATCCTGGGTCACTTCCGCGACATATTTCCATTCATTGCGCGAGACCAGTATGGTGCTCTCAAGCGCCCGATTGATGTCCACCGACGCCTTTTCCGACCGCGCGGGGTGGGAAAACGCCTTCATCGCGCCTACGATCCGGGCGACGTTTGCGACTCCCTCCTCCAACTGTCCGATGGCGGCGGGAACTTCCCGCTGCAGGTAGTCCAGATCCACGTCGGGCGGAAGCCCTGCGAAGCTGCTGTGGCCGTTACCCGCGCCAGGTACCGGCGCATCCGAGGTCCGCCGGCATCCGATCACCTTGAAGAGGTCCTGAAACGCCTCGCCCAGGAACCTCGCGTTGTCACCGATGTATTGGATGGGTGTATTGATCTCGTGTGCGATTCCCGCCGCCAACCGGCCTATGGATTCCAGCTTCTGGGCTTGCGCCAATTGCTGCTGCATGTACTTCCTGTCGGTGATGTCCCAGACGATGAAGGCCGAGCCAACACTGTTGCCGGCGTTGTCGCGAATCGGCGTGGCAGTCAGTATGACGTCGATGCGCGCACCGGCCTTATTGACCCGGACGGTTTCGAGGCTATTCACCTCGTTTCCCTTGGCCAGCGATTCCGCGATGGCGCGCTCCTCTTGGGCCCTATCCGGCGGCACAATGGCGGCGGCGGTTTGGCCGATCATCTCCCCGGCGGAATAGCCGTAGAGATGCTCGGCGCCGCTGTTCCACGTCAGGACACGGCCCAGCGAGTCTTTCCGAATGACCGCCACATTGGTCGCCTTGACGATCGCAGCGATCTCCGCGTTGGCTTCTTCCGCGGCCCTCTGTTGCGTGATGTCCCGGGCCACACCGATATCCTTATACCGGCCGGTAAGCGGGTCGAAGGTGATCGTGGAGTGGACATCTACATGCAAAACGCTGCCGTCGCTCTGCACAAGCCGGTACTGCTCGCGGAGGGGCTTCCGGGTGGTCTGATGAGTCTGGATCGCCGCCGCGATTCTGCCCAAGTCGGCCGGATGCACAATTCGCGGCCACTCATTCACGGTCGCCGGAAAGAGCATCTTGGGGTAGCGCGCTTGCAACCCCTCGCCGAAGTACTGGATTTGCCCGGAGTCGAGGTCGAATTCAAAGATCAGGTCGCTCGCATTCTCCGCGGCGATGCGAAACCTTTCTTCGGAGGTTCGTAGCGCCGCCTGGGCCTTCTTACGTTCGGTGATGTCATTGCAGAAGTTGCAGGAGTACCATTTGCCCGCGAACTCGATGTGCTGGGACGTGACTTCAACCGGGAAGACCCGCCCGCTCTTGTGCCTGTGAAGGCCTTCGAAGACCTGGGGATCGGAGGACTGCGACCACGCCTCCGCTTCAAGATCGTCCGCCGCAATATCGCGGATGGTCTTCGACAAGAGCTCCGCCGCCGAGTAGCCTAATCCACAACACGCGGCATTATTGGCATACACAATCTTTCCGTCGGGGTCGAGCCAGAGGACCGAAAGGGGAGCCTGATCCATGGCGGACTGCGTCAAGTGCAAGGCTTCCTCGGCGCGCTTGCGCTCCGTGATCACGTCGAATACCGCCACGAAGTAACCCCGCTCGGGGCTGTAAACGGAAATCGAGAACCACATCTGCATGGCCTCGACGTAAGTCTCGAACTTCTCGGGTTGCCCCGTCCGCGCCACCCGGCCGTAGATGTCCAGCAGCCCTTGATCGGTTTTCCGAATTCCGGGAATGACTTCGCTGACCCTCTTCCCCACCACGTCCTTCAGCCCGGTCAGTTTGTCGAACTTGTCGTTGACGGCAAGGTAGATGAAATCGGCGGCCTCGCCGTTTTCGAACTCCATCTCGCAGTATGCGAACCCCTCCAGCATGTTTTCAAAGAGGCCGCGGTACCGCCGCTCGCTCTCCTGGAGAGCTTCCACGGCGCGCCTGTGCTCGGTGATATCCTCTTTTACCGCCAGATAACGGCTCGGTGAGCCGCTCTCGTCCCGTATGGCGCAGACGGTGGCGGTCTCCCAGTACAATTCGCCGCTCTTCTTCTTGTTATGAAAGGTTCCTCTCCAAGGCTTTCCAGATCCGATGGTGCGCCACATGTTCCGGTATTCGTCTTCCGAAGTCTCACCGGACTTGAGGATGCGTGGGTTGCGGCCGCGCACCTCCTCGAACGCATAACCCGTCGCTTCGGTAAAGTGCGGGTTGACGTACTCGATGTTGCCGTCGAGGTCTGTAACCACGATGCTGACTGGGCTCTGTTCCACCGCGGCCGAGAGGGCGCGCAGGCGTTCCTCCGCCTTATTGCGTTCGGTCACATCGCGGAACCCCCATACGCGGCCCGTGCACTTGCCATTGACGCGCTGCGGTTCGGAATGCCGTTCGTATACGCGGCCATCCTTGAACTCAAGGGCGCCGTTGCTGACGTGCTCTGAGTCTTGGCGGAGCGCGCGAATTTCCTCAAGGAAGAGGTCAGGGTTCTTGATCTGTTCCGCGAAGACCAGACCCAGGGTCTCATCCGATATCGGGCGTTGAAAGACCTCCGTGATGCGCCACATTTCGAGGAACTTCCGGTTGCAGGCGACCACCCAGCCAGCCGGGTCTACCGCGAGGATCCCGTCCTCCGTGGATTCCAGAATCGCTCGCACGGTCTCGGTCTTTTCCCGTACGTGACGGGTCAAAACGCTCACCCATCGGAGGGCTAACATCAACAGGCCAGCCAGTGCGCCCACGAGGATGAGGACGCGCGGGACGGTCAACCACGGGGCCGCGTGGATCACGGTAACGTCGGCGACCGAGCGCAGCAGAACCTGGTGGCCAACGACGTCATGGTATTCGTCAATCTCCGCCCGCCAAATGCCCGTCACCCGCAACTTGCTCCCTTTGTTGATGGAGCGGATTTGCCGGGAGTTGCCTGCCGGCTCCAGGACGGCGGTAAAGGTATGGCCGCCTAATTCCAGGGTCAAGACGAGGCGATTTCCGATGAGAGACTGGTTGAGCAATTGGCCGGCGACCCGCACCAGTTCCGCATCGTGGCCGCCGCTAGAAAGGCTGGCTGGGTCGCTGAGGTCCGATGGCGCCGGTTGGCGGCTCTTCCCGGCTCTCAAAAAGACGCCATTCGTAAGGATCGGGGTGTACCCCCCAAAGGTGGGGAAACCCGCCACGTCGATGAGATCGCCGGGCTTGACGGCTGCGGGGTTGTCAGTTTCCACCAAAACGCCGCCGCTTGCATCTTGGACGAAAGCCGAACTGGGGCTATTCAGCGTAACGACGCCACGGATGTGCGTGCGCCGGCCGAGTATCCGCTTCGGGCTGAACCGCATCAGGTTTGCGATCGGAACCGCGGGGATGGCGAACGCTTCCATTTCCGGCGCTTGGTCCACGGTGATCTGCGCCAGGCTCGGTGTCAGGAGCTCAACGCCGGTGAGCTGCCTCCGATCATTGAAGATGCTGCCGACTACACCCTGCACCGTGACCAAAGCGTCCACTAATCCGCTGTAGTCGGCGCTCGGAGAAAAGGTCTGTATCTGGACTTTGAGCCGGTCGCTTCCGGATGCGACCTGGAGAACCAATACGGGAGGGCCGGCGCGCCCGTCTGGCGTCCAAGGCCTATCGGTGCCGGCCGAGTGCACCACGCCCCGAACCTTCACCCATTGGCAGTCCGCGGAGCCCGTCAATGCCGCCAGGTCGCTCGCGGGAACGCTGGGCAGTGGCGCGCGGCCGACTATCCGGATTGTATCGGCCTTGGCGGCGGGCGCAAAGGAGCCGGGCGTCGTCGTGCCGGTAACCTCGACGAGCGTCCCGGCAGGGAGCGTGGGATTGGCGCCGTCGTGGAAAAGGTAGGTGCCCGCCGTCTTATCCTGCACGAAGAGCGTCCCGTACGCCGGGTTGTTGTAGGTGACTACCGCTCTGATTCGTATAGGGTAAGGGCGGTCCGCCTCTGCGGGGGTCAGCGCCCGAATCTCGGACACCCGGGTCAGCGTTGGCACGTTGTCACCCTGACGCGTCTGGCTCCATCCCGCGGCGGCGGCCAGAAGCAGCATGATTGAGCCAGCGGCGGAGTTTGGAAGGTGTGGAAGCAATACGGACAGGCCCAGGGGGATTCCAGCCAACCGATTCGCGCTGTTCTTTCCGCTCACGTCGGAGCGTGATGAAGCAACGGCCCGCATGAACACCCCTTTCGAAGTACGATCTCTGGAGCGCGGCTGTGCAGGATCAGGAGGTCACCAACGGGAACGCAAAATGGACCGCGGTCGCACAATAGGTATATCGGTGAAATGAAGTAGATTTTAGAATGAAACGATCTCTATGCCCGGATAGAAAAGCCATCGGATAGCGCTGCCGCGCGCCCGTGGGCCCCGCCGCCCTCAATTGCGGGTCCTCTGCTGTCTACCCGCTTCCTGCCGAGAGGTCGCAAACCCTATTGCTTAGAGAAAGAAGCGTTGGCACCCGCGCGGATCGGTTGAATGCTAACCTTGGTTAACCCATTACCCCGAGTACCCCAGCGGCACGGCCGGTCCTTACGCAAGGCTGCCTTCCGGCGTCATTATGGTAGGTGAGAAACCAGAGGTGAGAACGTGAATCTGGTCATCTTGATGGCGGTCGTGGCGGCTTTGGCGCTGTGCGTTTGCGTGGCGCGGCTGGTGCGCGGGCGCCAGCTCTCTGCCGGACTCATGGTAGACACGGAGTGGCTGGAAGAGGTCTCGGTTCAGCGGTACCTCCCAATGCTGCTTCTGCTGTCGGAAGACCTCCAGGCTCCCTGCGCTCCGGCAGGCCTCGATCCAGCATACGCGGCGCGGTTGCGCGCACGGCGGTGCCGCATGGTGCGCCAGCACCTCCGCCTGATGCGGGCGGACTTCCGCCGTCTCTGCGGGGCGCTGGAGCTTGTACTCCTCCAAGCGCAGGAGGACCGGCCTGACTTGGCGTCCGG
This sequence comes from Bryobacteraceae bacterium, assembly GCA_035524535.1. Classification (GTDB taxonomy): domain Bacteria; phylum Acidobacteriota; class Terriglobia; order Bryobacterales; family Bryobacteraceae; genus BOG-224. The sequence goes on along the minus strand of DATKOS010000129.1, from coordinate 1,541 downwards.
ACTGTTGCAGAGGCAAATCACGTTCGCCTACCGCATGACCAAGGTCGAGTTCCGCCTCATCCTGTACCGGTGGGGAATCGGCCACGTTCCACTGGCGGGACTGTTAAGGATCTTCGGTGGCGTGCGCATGGAACTGGATACGTTGATGGCAGCGGTTCGTTCGCAGCCCAGCGTTCTTGCCGCTCGCTGCTAACAGTGGCTTATCGCCGCCGAGTACCCAGAGCCCGAACGTCCGTTAGTACAGGTGGCTTATGGCCCGTCAACTTCGGCTGCAGGGGCACTGGCAGCGCGTCAGTCCAGCGGGTAGCAGCGGCCGTTTACCCCGGCTGACGGCATTGCCTCCCAGCCCAGTGCAGGACGGTTCGCCGCCATCTGCGCTACTCCGGGACACTCCCCCTTACAATCTTCCGCTTCGCCTCCATTCTCTTAGGCGGAGTCTCTATCGTCTGCATAGTCTGCCGGGTGCTCTGCCGTGCCGGGCTGAAATAGACACCAAACCGTTTTGCGGGCCTCGCGCTATGGTTTCAATAAGTTGCGCGGAAGCCTGGAACCGAATCCCACTCTCTCTCCGCCATAATTTTCCAACTACTACGTGTTCAACGGCTTACAGGCTCTGCGCCGAAATCGGGGGCAAACCCCAATTCCAGGCTTACAGCCGATAGTATCCTCTTGGTGTCGGTATTCTCCGAAAGACAGACACCAAGGGCTTCGATGTGGCAGCGGTCAAGCACATGCGGATCATCAAGAGAATCCGCGAATCGAGTCATGAAGGGCGGGAAACCGCTCCGCCCGGCGTAAAGGGCCCTCACAGCGATAACTTCCCGCGATAGACCATTTCCTTGGGTACGAATTTGGCTTTCAGCGCAAACATAGAGGTCTTGGTCTCGAAGAGCACCTGCTTGTCATCGGGCTGAATGGGGTCGTCTTTCGGGAACTGGTAAAGTAGCACGCCGGATTCGTCGAAGGACATCGTGATACTCGACGGCGCCACGTTCTTCTTGCCGCCGTTGCGCTGCAGGAAGGACGCCTTCTTCATGGCCTCCACGCCGGACGCGTCCAGCGTGAACCCCAGTTCGCTGAGCATGGATAATCCGGAAATGCTGACGATGTAGACGCCGGCGGCATCGCCCTCGCCGAGTTGCTTCTTGCGGGCTTCCCGCACGGGCAAGGCGGTCTCCCACCTCACCACCGCCGCCATTCCGCCTGGGCCGCCGCGCCCTCCGGGACCGCCGAAGTCGCCCGGCGGCCCCATGCCCGGCCCTCCCATATCCGGGCCGCCGAATCCGCCGCCGCCGAATTCCACCGCCACCTGCTTGGCCCAGGGCGATTTCGTCAGCAGGCGCTCCACGTCCTTCTCCGTCCACTGCGCGGACGGCTGGCTTTCCCAGAACTCGCCAGCCGCCGCCGCTACGATGCATGGCCCGAACGTCAGGCCCAGAATGAAATCACGCCGTGTTCGCATTCTCCCCTCCTCTTGCACCGGTGAACTACTTGACTCGTTTCGCAACGAGTTCCATCCCGCCGGGTCCGCCGGGTCCACC
>DATKOS010000128.1:0-2106 GCA_035524535.1 Bryobacteraceae bacterium | reverse complement strand
GTACCGTGTCGCAGTCGCTTTGCTGAATCATCTCCTGATTGCGTTTGCGGTATGCGGTGTCGTGCTCTGGGTTCGCTGCCGCGGCCCTCTTGGCCGCCTCAACCGGATCCTATTCGGCGTCTACGTGGCGGCTGCCTTCGCAGTCTATGCCACCAGCGCCACCGAGACCCGTTTCGGATTGCCGCTGATGCTCGCCGCTCCGCCGCTGGCCGCTTTCGGATGGAGTTGGTGGAGGCGATTGCCACGTTCCCGGGCTCTGGGTTGCGCCACTGCCATAGCCATCTACATCGTGCTCGCCCTCGCTGCCTCCGATTGGATGCGCGCTCAGTGTCCGGCCATTTGGTCCTGGAAAATCCTCGGTCGCAACCTGGCTCTCTTCCAGCCCGCGCGCCAGGTGAGTACGCTCGGCGCCTACGGCCCCGAAAACGGCGTCGATGGCGTGCGCACCGGCATTCATGCCGAACCGGGCAGGTTCAACGGATTCCACACCGATTTTGCCAACGATCCCTGGTGGGAAGTCGATCTCGGCGCCGTGCACCGGCTGACCGTCGCCAGAATCTACAACGCCGCACCCTACCAGCGCGCCGCCGGTTTGCGCATCCTGCTCTCCGACGACGATCGCAGCTGGCGCCTGGCCTACGACAACCAGGGCCGCCCCTTCACCACCGAGCCGCTCGTCGCGCCGCTCGGAGACGCACGCGCGCGTTTCCTGCGCTTGCAGCTCCCCGGCGCCACCTGGCTCCATCTCGAAGAGGTAGAGATTTACGGCTTCTGAACGCACCCTAGCGCGGAAGTTATAATGCTTTTTCACCGCCCCGAGGAGTAAGCTCACACGCAAACCGCCGCCCGTTTCCTCGCCTGCTTTTTCGGCTTCGCCGTCGCCGCCGTGGCGCTCTGGGTCGGGGTCCGCGCGATGGCCGATGAAACCGTTACGGCGTTCCACGCCCCACCCTACGTCGTCTTTCCCGAAATGAACGAAGCGGTGCGGATCATGCGCGCCAATCTGCCGAAGGACGCGCCGCTATTTTACGTGATGGACCGGCCGCAGCCCTGGCTCGCCGGAGTGTGGCAGCGGGCCTGTTATCCCAATCCGGTTTTCCTGTTGGAAACGGCCGATGAACTCGAACTGCCGGCCAACCGCGCCATTCGCGCGAAATACGGCGTCCGCTACGCCCTCTCGGTAGGCGATCCCCCGGTGGTGAAAATGTTCCGCTGGTGGAAGATGCTACCTGCCGTGCCGGCTTCTTATCCCGCGGCTTACGGCGAGCTCAATCCATGATCGCGGCACGCCTGGTGGACCTTGGCGCGGCGCTTCTCCTGGCGTTTGCCTTTGCCTCGGCGGGCGCGCTCTTGCTCGGCGAAACGCCGCGCGACCTGCGCTCCTGGAACCGCCATTTCATCGTGGGCGCGACCCTGGCGGCCGCGCTGCTGTTTCCGCTTTCGCTTCTCTTTGGCGCCTGGACTCTTCGCATCGTGCTCGCCGGCTTGCTCGCCGGATCCGCCGTGCAGGTGATCCAGGCAATCCGCCGCCGCGGCCTTTCCAGCCTGCTGCTTTCGATTGTCCGCCCCTTCGGAACCGAGCGCCTGTCGCTTGTCTCGTGGCTCCTCCTCGCCGCGCTCGCGCTTTGCGCGCTCGATTTCACCGCCGTGAGCCTGCGCGAAACCTACGCCTGGGATGGCTTCGACATCTGGGCCAGCAAGGCTATGGTGCTGCTGCACCACGGCCGCCTGACGCCCGAGTTGTGGCCGCCTTCGGCATCGCCGCACTTCAACGTCACGCGCGTGGTGAACTATCCGCCCCTGGTTCCGCTCTACGAAGCCCTGCTGGCCACTTTACGCGGCGGCTTTGACTGGAACACGCTGAAGCCGGTCTTCCCGATCTTTTTCGTTTCGCTCCTGATTTCGCTCTACCAGGCCGGCCGCGCCCTCGGCGGGCGCGTTCCGGCACTCGCCGGCGTGCTCCTGGTGGCCCTGCTGCCCCTCGTCGCCGGACGCACCTCGATTGGCGGCTACGCCGACATGCCGCTTGCCGCTGTTCTCGCGGCCGTGCTGGCGTGCGTTCTCGAGCCGGGCTGGTGGGAGCGGGGCCTCCGCGCCGCCTTCCCC
>DATKOS010000127.1:0-29478 GCA_035524535.1 Bryobacteraceae bacterium | reverse complement strand
ACCCGCGCCGCGCGCCGGAGGCTTGCTTTGGTCCAGAGGCAAGTAGACCGTGGGTGACGGTGGAAAGATGCCGACGTGCTGCGCGTATGCAAGATCGTTTGCGACGCCTACCACTTCGACGGAACCTTGGCCGGTTTGAATCTGCTGACCGACGGGGTCCCGGTCCGGCCAGTTGCGGCGCACGAATTCGCGGTTCACGATGGCGACTGGAGGCGAGCCGGCGTGATCCGAAGGAAGAAACCCACGGCCGCGCAGGATCGATACGCCGATGGTTTCGAAGAAGCTCGGCGAGACGAAGTGGCACGCGCCATAGACATCCTGGGCGTTGCAGGTCCCTCCGAACATAAAGAACATATCTGTGATCGCGCTGGAGGCAACTCCCGGAATAGTGGCGACTCGATCGCGCAGGTCCAACTCGAACTGCTTCGCCTTTGCCTCATCGTAGCCTTGCGAACTTAAGCGGAAGGAGAGGCCGATGATCCGCGAAGGGTCGAAGGATAGGGAAACCGCGGCTGTAGATTGGGCCGCACGAATCAATAGAGCGCTTCCGATCAGCAGCATCAGAGACAAAGCCAAGGGGACGACCACCAGCAGGTTCCTGCGAGACCAGCCGATTTTCGCCGCCGTATCCAACTCGCCGTGGAGACCACTCGAGTGCAGGGCTCGGGCCAGATCCATCTTGGTCGCGGCCAGCGCGGGTCCCAGGCCGAATGAGAAGCCGGTGAGGAGAGAGAGCAGAAGGGCGAAGCCGAGCACTCGGCCATCGAGTTGAAACGAAATGCCGGATGCGCTCGGCAGCGCGAGGAGCATCCCTCTGCCGAGCCAATTCGCGAGCACGATCCCGAGGACGCCGCCGGTGATCGAAAGCAGCAGGCTTTCGGTCAGCAGTTGACCGATCAAGCGGCTGCGGCTTGCGCCGAGAGACAATCGGACTCCAAGCTCACGGCGCCGCACCGTGGAGCGGGCGAGAAGGAGACTCGCGAGATTGGAGCAGGCGATGAACAGGATCATGCCGACGGCGAGCCCCACCGCGAGCATGAGCTCCGCGTTCTGGCGCTGCATTTTGGGCGAAATCGAGCCGCGGTATACGATGGGAGCCGGATTTATCATGCGCGGCGGCGCTTTGCCGGTGGATTCTTTGGCCGGGCTAGCGCGATCGAACGCTGTAGCGAGAAGGTCTGCTTCCGCTTCCGCTTCCGCTTGGGCAATCGAAACGCCGGGTCGAAGGCGGCCATTAAGCATCAAGGTGGTCCCGTCGGACCCGATGCCCGATTGGTCGAGTAGCAAAGGTTGAAGACCCAGGGGAAGAAAGAGCTCCGCTGAATCGGACGCGTGGAAGCGGGGGTCGGTGACGCCGATGGTCGTTACCGGGTGATCGTTCACAACAGCGTTCTTCCCAACGATTGCCGGATCGGATCCGAGGTGTGTCTGCCAGAAGCTGTAGCTCAGAAGCGCCACCGGGGCGGCAGTCTTGTCTTCATCGGGAGAGAAGCTGCGGCCGAGCGCCGGCTGAAAGCCGCGCACGGAGAGAAAATTCGCGGACTCGAATCGCGCGACGACTTCCTCACCGTCGGCGGCCTTGGAGATTGGTCCAAGGATCAACGACGCGGCGTCGGATTCGGCGGTGATGTCGGATACCGCGGTGGCGTGATCCTGAAAATACCGATATTCCGGATAAGAAAAAGTGGCCGGGTAATCGCTGCTGCGATCGATGCTCACGTAAGTGGAGGGATCTCGCGCCGGATCGGCGGAACGAAAACCCGAGCCATGGGGAACCTTCGCCGAGTTGACCAAACCGAAGATCGCAGTGCTGACGCCGATTCCGAGCGCCAGCCCAAGAATCGTCAGGATGCTGAACTTAGGTTCTTTCGAAAGAACCCGTAGCGCGAAGCGCAGGTCGCGAAGCAGGTGCTGGCCGAACATCCACCGGCTGCCTTCATAGAATCGCTCTTCGGCGGAGGTCCGATTGCCGAGAGCGCGGCGGGCGGCGAGATCGGGATCGGGCGCACCGTCCGCCCGCAGCTCGTCAGCTTCGAGCTGGAGATGCGCGTCGAGCTCGGCTTGAAAATCCTCGGGCTTCCGCTTGCGCCACATGGGTTCAGGACTCTTCAGGCCCCAACACTCGCCCGATCGCCGCGGCCATTTTTCGCCACTGGCTGGTCTCTTGCGTCAGTTGCTTGCGGCCGGCGCGAGTGAGCTTGTAAAAGCGGGCTCGGCGATTGTTGGATGAAGTTCCCCATTCGGCCTCGATCCAACCCTTGGTTTCCAGCCGCTGCAGGGCGGGGTAGAGGGTTCCATGATCGACCAACAGCACCTCGTCGGATAGCTGCTGGATGGCTCGGGCGACGCCTTGTCCGTGCTGCGGACCGAAAAGAAGCGTGCGCAGGATCAGGAGATCTAAGGTGCCTTGCAGGAGGTTGATGCGGTCGGGATCTTGGCTGTCTGCCTTTCGGGTGGGCATCCGACCCAAGTATATGCGTGCTTGGGTGGAATGTCAACCCAAGTATCAAGATTGTTCCAAGGTTGCCGCTAGCTGATCAGGAGCTTCTGAATAACCGCGCGGATCTCCGGCTCTTCGTTCTTGAAGAAGGGCTGGTCGCCGGTCACTTGCTGGCGCACGATGCCTTGGCGGCTAACGAAAATCAGAATCGGAGCGAAGGGGCGATCTTCCCTGCTGAAGCCGCCCAACTTTACCATTTCGTCCGTGTTCAGGTAGCCCATCGGAAATTCCGGACGGTACCGCTGCATGAACGGACCAAGCAGATATTGGGCATTGGCATCGCCCACAGCGGCCACTACCTGAAATCCCTTGTTGCCGAAATCCTTCTGGACGCGATTGAAGATCTCGATCGACTTGACGCACGGCGCGCAATCCATGGAGATGATCGCGATCAGCACTACCTTGCCGCGGTATTGTTTCAAATTGATCGGCTTTCCGCTCGGAGTGGGAATCGGCATGTCCAGCAGCGGACGGGGCACGGTGGCGGCGAAAACCGCGGCTGCGGAGAGAAGCGCCGCGCACACGCCTAGCGAGAAGCCGTTCAAACGTGGGGTTTCAGGCATTGCTCCCCATTTTACCGCCACTCACTTCAATTGATTTTCGACTTCTTCGAGCCAATCCGGCCGCTTCAGCACGTCGCGCGGACGGCTGCCATCCGGGGGACCGATGATGCCGTCGCGCTGCATCATATCCAAGATGCGCGCGGCGCGTCCGTAGCCCAAACGTAGACGGCGCTGGAGCGTCGAAGTCGATGCCTTGCCCATTTCGCAGACCACGCGAACGGCTTCCTGATACATTGGATCTTCGGGGCCGTCAAACTCCTCATCTTCTTCATCGTCTCCGGATGGCGGAGCGATGAGGAAGCTCTGATCGTATTCGGGCTCGGCCTGCTTCTTCCAGAAATCGACCACGTCGTTGGTCTCGCCCTCGCTCACGTAGGAGCCGTGCACGCGCACCAGGCGCGAGGAACCGGGCGGCAGGAATAACATATCGCCCTTGCCCAAGAGATGCTCCGCGCCCATGACATCGAGAACTGTGCGAGAATCCACGCGCGTCGCCACGCGGAAGCTGATGCGTGACGGGAAATTCGCTTTGATGAGTCCGGTAATGACGTCGACGCTGGGACGCTGTGTGGCCAGCACCAGGTGCATCCCGACCGCGCGAGCCATCTGCGCCAGTCGCGTTACGCTCTCTTCGACGTTCTGGCGCTCGAGCATCATCAGGTCGGCCAACTCGTCGATGAGAATCAACACGTAGGGCAGCGGCCGCACGTCGTCGGCGGTCTCGTCCTGGTCGGCGAACAGGCTGCGCGGCTGGTCCTGCAGCTTGCGCACTTTCTTATTGAACTGGTCGATGTTGCGGACGCCGTATTCCGCCAGCAGCCGCAGCCGCCGCTCCATCTCCAGCACGGCGTTTCGCAGCGCGTTGGAGGCCTTCTTGGGGTCGATGATCACCGGCGTGAGCAGGTGCGGGATTCCTTCGTAAAGGCCCAGCTCCAGGCGCTTGGGATCCACCATGATCATGCGCACTTCGTCCGGCGTGGACTTGTACAGAATCGACATGATCATCGAGTTGATCATCACGCTCTTGCCCGAACCGGTCGAGCCGGCGATCAGCAAATGCGGCATTGTTTCGAGCGAAGCCATGCGGATGCGCCCGTTGGCGTCCTTGCCCAGCGGAATGGTCAGCCGCGAATTGGATTGCGCGAACTCGTCGGATTCCAGCATCTGGCGCAGGCTGATCACCTCGCGCCGCGTGTTCGGAACTTCGATGCCCACCGTGGGGCGGCCCGGAATGCGCTCGATGAGAATCGATTCGGCCTGCAAGCCCAGGCACAGGTCCTCGGTGAGATTGGTGATGCGGCTGTACTTGATGCCCGCCTCCGGCTTGAACTCGAAGGTGGTCACCACGGGCCCGGGGTTGATTTGCACCACGTTGCCCAGAACGTTGAACTCCTGGAACTTCGCCTTGATGCGCGCGGCCGTGTCCTTGAGTTCCTGCTCATCATACGGGTTGCGCGCGGGCGGTTCATTCAGCAGTTCGGTGGAAGGCAGATGGTAAACGGGGTGAAGCTGCGGATCGGCGGGCCGCGCCGGAGCCGGCGGCGGCGCGGGCCACGCGTCTTGCGCCGCGGGCTCGGCCGGAGTTTCCTCCACCGGGCAGATGGGAATTTCCTCTTCGATCGCTTCCCCTTCCTGCGCCAGAGTCCGCGCTTCCTGGTAGGCGGCAACCTGCCACGGCGGCAGCGCGGGTTCGGCTTCAGGCTCGGCCTCGGCCTCCGCAATCGCGAGATCGGGCTCCAGCGCCGAGGCTTCCTTCTTCGGTTTCTTCGCGCGCCGCTCGCTGCGTTTGCGGGCCTTCTCTTCCGCTTTCGCCTCCGCTTTAGCCTCGGCCATCTGGCGGCGCTTCTCGCGCCACGCGTTCCAGGCGTCCTGCCGCGCGCGCAGCCAGGCCGAAGGCCGCGCCAGCCATTCCGCCACACGATCCATGCTGAACTTCGAAACCAGGTAGAAGCCCACCAGCCCCGCGGTGAAGGTGGCCAGCAGCGCTCCGGCCAGGTTCAGCGAGTCGGTCAGGTAGCCGGCCACCAGTAGCCCGACGGTCCCTCCCGCGTGAACCGCGCCCTGATACAGCGGCAGCGGCACGAATGAGAGCGCCGCGCAAACGCTGGGCGCCAGCAGTGCGGAGCCGCATAGCTTCGCCCACCCTGCTTCTATGGGCTCGGAGCGCAGCCATTTCCATGCCAGCGCCAGCACCAGAATCGGAAACAGGAACGCGGCCAGTCCAAAACCTTGAAAAAGGAGATCGGAAAGGTAGGCCCCGGGATAGCCAATAAGGTTTAGGGGATGAGACACCGCCGCGGTGTCCCAGGAGGGATCCTGGACGTGATACGAAGCCAGGCTCAACAACATCACGAGACCCAGCGATGAGAGCAGGATCCCCGTGATCTCGTTCAGCCGCTTCGACGGAGTTGGCGATAGTAGCTTCATCACGCTGGCGGGCGGATGAGAGCCAGAGCGATTACTATTATGCCAAAAACAATCCGGTAATAGGCGAACGGAAGCAATCCGAAGCGCCGCAAATAATGCAGAAACCAGGCGATCACCACGCAGCCGGTTACCGCGCTCACGCCCACTCCGGTTACGAACTGCGCATTCACCAATCCGTGCAGCAGATGCTGCTTGTGCATGTCCCAAAGCGTTTTGGCCGCGGCGGCGCCGATGGCCGGCGTGGAGAGCAGAAACGAGAAGCGCGCGGCCGCCTCGCGGTTGAGGTTGCAGAACAGGCCGGCGGTGATGGTGATGCCGCTGCGCGAGCAGCCGGGAACCACCGCCAGCGCCTGCGAAAGGCCGATGCCGAGCGAATCCGGCAGGTTCACGGTGGAAAGGTCGCGCTGCTTGCGGCTGGACTTTTCCGCCCACCACATGAGCGCACCAATCGCCACCAGCATCACGCCCATCACCATGGGCGTGCGCCAGGCGCCTTCGGCCTGCTTGTTGAAAAGTGCGCCGGCGATGCCCACCGGTATCGTGCCCAGCGCCAGGAACCAGAGCATCATGGGGTTGCGCTTGAGGTCTTCGTCATGGCCAATTCTCAAACCAAGGCCCTGCCCGACGATCTGCACCCAGTCGCGGAAGAAGAAGAGGACCACGGCGAGGAGAGTGCCGATGTGCAGCATGATGTCGAAGGAAAGCGCCTCAGTATGCCAGCCGAGCAGCCAGGAAGTGAGGTACAGGTGCGCCGTGCTGCTGACGGGCAGGAACTCCGTGAGCCCCTGAACCAGGCCGAGTACGATCACTTGCAGAATGGGCATTGAAGCCAGCGTGAAGGATGTGGCGGAGCATTGTCAAGTCGTCTTTCGGGCCGGTGTCAGGGTGGTTCGGCGTGGACCGCGCAGCCCTATCCTTCGCTTCGCCGCCGCTGTGTTGTAATGGCGCCATGCCGTCGTTCTACGAGTTCTTCGCCGGGGGCGGGATGGCGCGCGCCGGGCTGGGCGCGGAATGGCGCTGCCTCCTGGCGAACGACAACGACGCGCGCAAGGCCGCCAGTTACGCCGCGAACTGGGGCGCCGAAGATTTCCAGCTGGCGGAAGTGCAATCGCTGAATACGGCCCATCTGCCGGGGCGCGCCGACCTGGCGTGGGCTTCGTTCCCCTGCCAAGACCTCTCGCTGGCGGGAAACCAGGCGGGGCTGAAGGGCGCGCGTTCCGGCACGTTCTGGGCCTTCTGGCGCCTCATGCTGGCTCTGGCGAAGGAGAACCGGGCGCCGGAAGTGGTAACCCTGGAAAACGTTTGCGGCGCGCTCACTTCGCACGGCGGTGAGGATTTCGCGGCCATCGGTTCGGCCCTCGCCGAGGGCGGCTACCGCTTCGGAGCGCTGGTGATCGACGCCGTCCGGTTCGTGCCGCAATCGCGCCCGCGGCTCTTCGTGGTCGCGGTCCGGGAAGAGCGAAAGATTCCGGAGCGCCTTGTGGGCGCTGGGCCGGAGGCGCTATGGCATCCGCCGCGGCTGCTCGCCGCCCATGAGCGCCTGGCCCGTCCCGCGAAGGACGCGTGGATCTGGTGGAACCTGCCGGCGCCGGATCCTCCAGCTCTCTCGTTCGCGGCGTGCATGGAGGAAGAGCCGCGCGGCGTGGAGTGGCATAGCGCCTCGGAGACCGAACGCCTGCTTTCGCTCATGGCGCCGCGGCACCTCGATAAGGTGGAAGCCGCCAGGCGGATGGGCCGCCGCGTGGTCGGGGCGGTCTACAGGCGCACGCGCACGGACCAGGCCGGCCGCCGCGTGCAGCGCGCCGAGGTGCGCTTCGACGGCGTCTCCGGCTGCCTTCGCACGCCCGCGGGAGGGTCGAGCCGCCAGACGATTCTCGTTGCGGAGGCCGGGAGGGTGCGCTCGCGCCTCCTTTCCGCCCGGGAAGCCGCGCGCCTCATGGGCCTCCCGGACAGCTACAAGCTCCCGGAAAGTTACAACGAGGCCTACCACCTGGCCGGAGACGGGGTGGTGGTCCCGGTGGTCCGCTTCCTGGCGGAGCATTTGCTGGAGCCGCTGGCCGGCGTGCGGAAACCGCTTAATGCGGTGGCTTAGTATCATGCAGTTGTGCCCTCCACGCGGCTGTTCCTGATCGATTCCTTCGGCTTTATCTTCCGCGCTTACCACGCTCGCGCCCGCAGCGGCGCGCCCCCCATGCGGACCAGCACGGGCTTCTCCACCGAAGCCGTCTACATCTTCAACAACATGCTGCGCAAGCTCGCCAAGCAGTATGAACCGCCCTACATCGCCGCGGTTTTCGAGAGCACGGAGCCAACCCACCGCCTGGAAGAGTTTCCGGAATACAAGGCCAACCGCGCCGAAACGCCGCCCGACCTCCTCGAACAGATTCCCTTCGTCCGCCGCGCCCTGGACGCCATGCGCATTCCGGTGCTGGAGTACCCCGGCTACGAAGCCGACGACGTGATCGGCGCCATCGCCCGCCGCGCGGAGAAGCAGGGCTTTGACGTGGTCATCGTTTCGAGCGACAAGGACATGCTCCAGCTCGTCGACGACCGCGTTTCCATGCTCAACCCCGCCAAGGACGACGAGCTTTACGATCCCGAAAAGGTGAAGGCCTTCATGGGCGTGCGCCCCGATCAGGTGGCCGACCTGCTGGCGCTGAAAGGCGACGCCGTGGATAACATTCCCGGCGCTCCCGGCATCGGCGATAAGGGCGCAAAGGAACTGCTGGAGCGCTTCGGAGACGTGGAGACGGCCATCGCGCGCGCCGCCGAAGTGGAGCGCAAGATGTACCGCGAGAGCCTGCAAAACCACGCCGAACAGATTCGCATGAGCAAACGCCTGGCCACCCTGGCCACGGATATCCCAATCGAATTTGACATCGAATCCGTCAAGGCCCGGCCGGCGGACGTGGCGCTGGTGAAGGCGCTGTATAAGGAGCTGGAGTTTCACAGCCTGCTGAAGGAGCTCGGCCCCAGCGAAGATACCCGCGCGCGCGATTATGCGGTGATCGCGGACGCCGCCGCCCTTCATCTCTGGATGGGGGCGTCGCGCGGCGCGCCGGTGGCCGTGGCCATCGCGTCCTCCCGCGTGGGCGAGTTCGCCATGGATTCCGTCGGCTTGGCGTTCCGCCCTGGCGAGGCGCGCGCGGTAACGGCCGAAAACATCGCCGCCCTCAAGCCGTGGCTGGAGGATGCCGGCGCCGTCAAGGTGGCTTGCGACGTCAAGTCGGCGCTGCTCGCGCTCCGCCGTATGGGCATTGAGGGCCGCGGCTTTGAGCACGACGTGATGCTGTATGCGTTCCTGCTGGACGCCGACCCATCCGGCTGCGGCCTCGAAGAACAGGCCCGGCGGCGGTTCGACCTCAAACTCGCCGCATCCCCCGAGCAGCATGCCGATATCACCCTGGAACTCTTCGGGCAGTTGGCCCCGGCGGTGGAATCGCGCGACATGCGCAAGCTGTATGCGGATATCGAACTGCCGCTGGCGCGCGTGCTGGCGGGCATGGAGTCCGCGGGCATCCGCATCGATTCGGCGGAGCTCAACCGGCTATCGGCGCTCATGGAGCGGGATATCGCGCGGCTCACCACGGAAATCCACGCGCTCGCCGGCCGGCCCTTCAATATCGCTTCGCCACAGCAGCTTGGCCGCGTGCTCTTCGAAGAGCTGCGCCTGCCGCCGCCCGGCAGGCAAGGCAAGGGCAAAGCCATCTCCACCGCCGCCGACGTGCTGGAGGAACTTGCCGCGGAGCATGAGATTGTCCGCAAGGTCCTCGAGTACCGCCAGCTCACCAAGCTCAAGGGAACCTACGTGGACGCGCTCCCGGAGCTGATGGACGCCGGAGGCCGCCTGCATACCAGCTTCAACCAGACCGGCGCGGCCACCGGGCGGCTTTCGTCGTCGAATCCGAACCTGCAGAACATCCCGATTCGCACCGAACTGGGCCGCGAGATCCGCGCCGCCTTCGTGCCGCGCGAAGGTTGGAAGCTGCTGGTGGCGGACTATTCGCAGATCGAGCTGCGCCTGCTGGCCCACATGTCCGGCGATCCGCTGCTGGTGCAGGCGTTCCGCGACGGCGAGGACATTCACACCATGACCGCCGCCGAGGTCCTGGGCGTGCCGCCCATGATGGTGACGCCCGAAGCCCGCCGCAACGCTAAGGCGGTGAATTTCGGAATCGTGTATGGCATCAGCGCATTCGGCCTGGCGGCGCAACTCGGCATCACCCGCGGCGAGGCGGAAAAGTACATTCGCAACTACTTCACGCGGTATGCCGGCGTCCGTCAGTTCATTGACGCCACCATCGCTGAGGTGCGCCAGTCCGGCGTGGCCAAGACGCTCTTCGGGCGCGAGCGGCCCATCCCGGACCTCGATAGCCGCAACCCTTCGGCGCGCGGCTTCGCCGAGCGCACCGCGGTGAATACGCCGCTGCAAGGCACGGCGGCGGACCTGATCAAGCTGGCCATGGTGCGCATCGCCGCGGATCTGGAGGCCGCCGGCCATAAGAGCGCGATGCTCCTCCAAGTCCACGACGAACTCGTCTTCGAGTGTCCGCCGGAAGAGCTGCCGGAGCTTTCGGCTCTCGTAAAGCGCCAGATGGAAGGCGCGGCGGAGCTTTCGGTGCCGCTCCTGGTGGATATCGGCGTGGGAGAGAACTGGCGCGACGCCAAGTAGCCGCGACGCCCGCGCTCCTCGCGGCTTAGGTTACTGGTACAGCAGATACTTCCGCCGCATCGCCACAAACGCCGCTACCGCGTCGCGGTAGCTGTCCAGGATCGCCCTCGGGTCTTGACCGGCAGTGAGGCGCTGGATCGCATCGTTGCTGCCCAGCAGCGTTTTCGTCGGCCCCAGGTCGACCTTTCCGGGGTACAGCTTCAGCAGCGCCGAGGCCAGCTCCATTCCCAGCCGCGCGGCGTCGAAAATCTCGCGATTCACCACGGCAAAGCGCACGCCTTGCAGCAGCGTCCCCTTCCCTACTGAATCGGCGGGCGTGAAGCTTGTGGGATAAGCGCGCACGCCGGGGATCAGGCGGCTGTTCAAATAATCCGCCAGCGCGCGCCCGTCCAGAAAACCCGCGCCCACCTGCTCGAACGGCGCATCCGTACCCCGCCCCATCGAAAGACCCGGAACCGCTTCCAGCAGGCACAATCCGGGATACAACAGGGCGGCATTCAGGCTGCGGATGTTGGGAGACGGGTTCACCCAGGGCAGATCCGTGGCGTCGAACCAATCGCCGCGGCGCCAGTCCTGCATGGGGATCACCGTAAGCGCCGCGCCGATCTTGTTCTCCGCGTCGAACAGCTTCGCCAGTTCGCCCATGGTCATGCCGTGGCGCGCCGGCATGCCGCTGAGATAGCCCACAAAAGACGTGTCGCCGGCATCCAGCAACGGCCCCTCCACACGGCTGCCGGTGATGGGATTGGGCCGGTCCAGCACGTAGAACGGCAGATGCGCCTTGGCCGCCGCTTCCATGCAATAGGCCATGGTCGTTTCGTAGGTGTAGAAGCGTGCGCCCGCGTCCTGGATGTCAAATGCCAGCGCGTCGAGGCCGCGCAGCATCTCCGGCGTGGGGCGGCGGGTCTCGCCGTAAAGGCTGTACACCTTGATGCCCGTGGCGGCATCGGTGATGTCCGCCGTGGCCGCGCCCGCCTCAGCCGCGCCCCCGAGCCCGTGTTCGGGCGAGAAGAGCGCCACAACGTTCACGCCGGCCTGCTTCATCACGTCCACGTTGCGGCGGCCCTCCCGGTCCACGCCCGTTTGGTTGGTCACCAGTCCAATCCGCTTCCCTTGGAAAACGTCGAACCGCCGGTCTTCCAGAACGTCCAGGCCCGTCTTGGTGGAGGCATTGCGCGCCACCTCGCGCCGCGCGCCGGAGGGCAACACTTCGCTATACCCGGTGAGGGACAGGCCGCGCGCGCTAAGACCCACGGCGGCCGCGGCAATCGTAGCCACCTCCGAACGCAGCGGCGTCAACGCCGGGCGCGCCTCCGGGTGGACGCTGTTGGCCAGGATGATGACGTACGTCTCCGTCGCCGGGTCGATCCATATGGATGTGCCGGTGTAACCCGTGTGCCCGTATGACCCGATGGGGAAGAGTTCGCCGCGATTGCCGGAATACGGCGAATCGATATCCCACCCAAGGCCGCGAAGCACTGGCTGATCCGGCGGCGTTTGCGGCTCGGTGAATTTCTGAATCGTCATCGGGCTCACGAGGCGTACCCCGTCCAGTTCGCCGCCGTTAAGCATCATCTGCGCGAAGCGCGCCAGATCGTCCGCGGTGGAGAAGACCCCGGCGTGCCCGGCGACGCCGCCCATGTAGCGCGCGGTGGGGTCGTCCACAACGCCGCGCAGCGGCGGGCCCGTGCGCGCGGGGTTGCGCTCCGTGGGGGCGATGCGCGAACCCCATTCCGGCGGCGGCAGGAAACGCGTATCCTTCATGTCCAGGGGCGTGAAGATATTGCGCTGCGCGTAGTCGTTGAGCGCCTGCCCGCTCAGCCGCCGCACCAGCTCGCCCAGCAATTCGAAGTTGATGTCGCTATAAATCATCCGCACGCCGGGCGGCGCTTCGGGCGGCGTGGCACAGGCCAGCCTGATGCCGGTCTCATAGCCCGTCCACGGCGGATCGAGCGGAACGTCCGGCGCCAGGCCGGAGAAATGCGTAAAGAGGTTGCGAATCGTAATGTCGCTCTTGCCGCCCTGAAACTCGGGGATGTATTGCGTTATGGGGTCGTTGAGGCGGAACTTGCCCTGCTCGAACAGCTTCATCAGGGAAGGTGTGGTGGCCACCACCTTCGTCAGCGATGCGATGTCGAAGATGGTGTCCACGGTCATGTCTTCTGACCGCGGATAAACGGCCCTCTTGCCGTAGGCTTTGCGGTGAACAATCCGGCCCTCGTGGCCCACCACCACCACCGCGCCGGGCAGGCGGCTTTCGGCGATGGCCTTGTTCACCGCCGCATCAATGGCCTGCGAGCCTGGAAACGTCTGCGCCGCCAGAGCGCCCACGCTCAGAGCGAGGCAAACAAAGACCTTCATACCTGCGCTCATCATAGCGTTCCCCAATCCGCGGCGCCAATTTCGAATCCGTGCTTCGCCGCGCCAGGCCCGAGCCGTAGGGTCCTCCGGCGCCGCGGCGCTACAATCCTAGAGAGATGCCCTTCCCCATCCATCGCCTGCGCCGTTTGCGCGCCAGCGAGGCTCTGCGCGATCTGACGCGCGAAACGCGCCTCGACCCGAAACAGTTCATCCTCCCCTTGTTCGTTTGCCCAGGCGAAGGCGTCAAGCGCGAGATCGGCGCCATGCCCGGCAATTATCAGATGTCCATTGACGAGATGGTGAAGGAATGCGCGGAGATTCATTCGCTCGGCATCGGCGGCGTCATTCTCTTCGGTCTGCCGGAAACCAAGGACGAAATGGCCTCCGGCGCTTATGACGATCAGGGCATCGTCCAGCGCGCCGTCCGCGCCATTCGCGCCGCAACCCCGAATTTGCTGGTCATCACCGATGTCTGCAACTGCGAGTACACCAGCCACGGCCACTGCGGCTTTATCACCGCGGATGGCGCGGTGGATAACGACATCACGCTGGATTGGCTCGCGAAGTCCGCCGTTTCTCACGCGCGCGCCGGCGCCCACATGGTGGCGCCCTCGGACATGATGGACGGGCGCGTCGCCGCCATTCGCAAGGCGCTGGATACGGCAGGCTTCCCCATGACGCCCATCATGGCTTACGCCGCGAAATTCGCCTCCGTATTCTACGGCCCCTTCCGCGAGGCCGCCGATTCCACGCCGCAATTCGGCGACCGCCGCGGCTACCAGATGGACTTCGCCAACGCCCGCGAAGCCATGCGCGAAATCGAGCTCGATATTGAGGAGGGCGCGGACATCGTCATGGTGAAACCCGCGCTGCCCTACCTGGATCTGATCTCGCGTGCGCGCCAGCGGTTCGACGTGCCCATCGCGGCCTACCAGGTAAGCGGCGAGTACTCCATGATCGTCGCCGCCGCGCGCAACGGTTGGATTGACCACGACCGCGCCATGATGGAAACGCTGACGGCCATCACCCGAGCCGGCGCCGGCATCATTCTGACCTACTTCGCCAAGCCAGCCGCTAGGATGCTCCAGTAAGCCGCGCCGTTCTGTCTCCGCCGCACCTCGGCTGCTCAACCCTTCGGATACAGCGTAGGGTGCGCTTCGGCCATTTCATGCGCGATTTGCCGCGCGGCTTCAATCTGAATCAGCGGCCCTTTGTCGATCCCAGGGCAGTACTTGGCGGTCTTGCGCCAGGCCCGGCCGCGTTTCACCAGTTCGGGCCAGAACGGAAACGCGCGGCACTGGGTCGGCTTGGCCGGGTGAATCGAACAGCCGTCGCCCTTGAGGAACGGGCAGCGCACGGCGCGCGGCACGCGCAGGCGGCGCAGGTTGCGCGTACGGTACACGTACTTGCGTTCGAAGTCCTCATCGCTCATGCCCAGGAATCCGGCCGCGCGCGATAAGTCCGCCTCGGAGAGATAGACGAACCCCTCCTGCCGGCAACACTCGATGCATCCTGGCTGACATTCGAACCGGAGTCCCTGTGGCATCGCTTACCCAGCCGCCGAATGGCGCTGCCGCTCTCCGCATAATTTCTTCATCTTCCGATCTCTTTATGATATAGTTCAATCCCTAGTCAGACTGGAGGGGTAACATGTCCCTGGTCAGCGACATCGTTTACGACCGTCCGTTTGCACACGTAACGGGGCGTCAAACCGTGGCCGACGCGGCCCGGAGAATGGCTGAACTCAACTGCGGCGCAATCCTGGTGGTGGATGACGGAGAGCTCCGCGGCGTTTTCAGCGAGCGCGATATCATGAGGCGAGTGGTCCTGGAGGGCCGCAACCCGGAGACGACGCCAGTGGCCGACGTGATGAGCACACACCTTTCCACCATTGAGGAATCGGCCACGCTGGAAGAGGCCATGGCGGCCATGCAGGCGCACGGCTGCCGGCACCTGCCGGTGATGAAGGGCGGACGCGTGGTGGCGTTTCTCTCCATGCGGGACGTGATGAGGCATGAGCTGACGCTGAAGACGGAGGAACTGCACCACATGCGCAGTTATATCGGCGCGGCGTGACCGGAATCGTCGTTTTCGCGCACGGCTCTCGAATTGAGGCGGCGAACGAAGCGGTCCGCGCGGCGGCTGCCGAATTGGCGCGCGCGGGCGGCTACCAGCACGTGCTGGCGGCGTTCCTGGAGTTGGGCGAGCCCGATTTGCCGGGCGCCGTGGCGCGGCTCGCCGAACTCGGCGTCACGCGCGTGGTGGTGATTCCGTACTTCGTGATGCCCGGCCGGCACCTCGAGCGCGATTTGCCGCGCATTGCGGAAGGCATTCGCAACGAGCGGCCGGGCCTGGAGATTGAGATTACCCCCGCTCTCGACGGCCATCCGGCGATGACGCGGATTCTGCTGGACCGGGCGCGCGAAGCCGCAAAAGGCTGACGACCGCAGGGCGCCGCGCGGCCTCGGGGCGTTGCGGCCTCAGGCAATTGTCAGCGGATCGACTCTGCGCTTCTGGCCCACAATCGCCGCGTTCAGGAAATCCGTGAAAGCCGCCATCGCGCGGAACCGCTTCACGATTTCCTCATATACGGCGGGCTTCACCGCCAGCTCCGCCGGCAATTCAATGTAAAACAAGAACTGCTTGAATCGCAGAAGGTCCGCCGCCGGGTGGTCGCTGGGATAGCCTTTGGGAACGCGCGCAAGCTGGTCGCCCTGCATCTCGCCAAAAAGCTCCCGCAGCGGGCGCGCGGCGATGATCCGCCGGAATTCCTCGTGCCTTTCGGCGACAAGCTGCCGCATGGCCGCCAGCGTCTCCGGCGGCGGCATGTAGACGCCCCCGCCCGCGGCCACTTCCTTATCCGAGATGGCGAAGTAGTAGCCCGCGCCTTCATGCCGCCCCACGCCGCGCCGCGGGAAGTTGGCCGCAATGTGGTCCTTGTAGGGTGACTTATCCGGGCTGAACCGAGTGTCGCGGTAAAAGCGGTAGACCGCGCGTTCCGGGTCCGTGACGTGCTCGGGAGCAAAGCGCGCCAGCGCCGCATTCACCGCCTCCACCAGCTCGTACATCGGCTGCTTCACCTGCTGCTCGAAAATCGCCTTGCGCGGCTGGAACCACTCGCGCCGGTTGTTGCGCCTCAGGCGGCGCAGGAAGTCGATGCCCTCTTGCGGAAAGCCCGGAAACACGGATCTCAAAGTGCGCCTCCCTTTATAATTGAGGTGATGCCGGTTACCGAAGAGGCGCGCGCGCGCCTCGCGGCAATTCCTAATTTAACCGTTCTGGAGGGCGTCCCGCTCTCCCGCTATACGCGCTTTGCCATCGGCGGCCCGGCCGATCTGTACGCGGAGACCTGCGAGCCCGAAGCCTTCGTGGCCGCGCTGGAAACGGCGCGCCGGAGCGAACTGCCGCTGGTGGTGATCGGCGGCGGCACGAACCTGATTGTGAGCGACTCGGGTTTCCGCGGCATCGTGCTGCGCTACCGCGGCGACCGCATTGCGGCCTCCGGCGCTTGCGTCTCCGCCGAAGCGGGCGCGGAGTTGCAAGCCGTGGTGGATTTCACCGTGGAGCGCGGCCTGCGCGGCATCGAGACGCTGGCGGGTATTCCGGGTTCGGCCGGCGCCGCCGTCTACGGCAATGCCGGCGCCTACGGCCATTCGATTTCCGAGCGCGTCGCCAAGGTGCGTTTCTTCGATGGCGCCGGCGTCCGCGAGTTCGATAACGCGGCCTGCGAGTTCGCCTACCGCGAAAGCGTCTTCAAGCGCCACAAGGAGTGGATCATCTTCTCCTTTGAGCTGGCCATGGAACCGGCCGACCCAGCGGAACTGCGCCGCGCCTCCGGCGACATCGTGAAGGTCCGCAATGAGAAGTTCCCCGTCACCATGAAGTGCGCGGGCAGCATTTTCAAGAACCTGATGCTGCGCGACCTTCCTCCCGCCGCCGCGGCCCAGCTTCCGTCCGGCGTCGCCCGCGAAGGGAAAGTCCCCGCCGCGTGGTTCCTGGAACGCGCCGGCGCCAAGGGGATGACGCGCGGCGAGATCCACGTGGCCGACTACCATGCCAACCTGATCTACAATGCCGGGGCGGGAACGGCGGCGGACCTCCGCGCCCTCATCGCCGAGTTGAAGTCGCGCGTGCGGGAGCGCTTCGGAATCGAACTCGAGGAAGAAGTCCAGTACGTGGGCGACTGGCCGCGTGGCTGATTTCGGCCACCGGCGGTGAATTTCAACCAAGTAAAATCTACAGACAATCCACTGAAAATAAGCGAGATAACCTTTGGCACGCCTCGTGCATCCAACATGGCGGAGGTGGAAAGAAGATGAAAAAGGGATTGCTCCTTCTTGCGGCTGCTGTCATGGTCCTGGCCCCGGCTAGCGCCGCCGCGCGCGTCCGCGTTGGCATCGGCTTCGGCGGCTGGTATGCCCCTTACGCCGGCTGGTACGCGCCTTACTGGGGTCCCTACTGGTCTCCCGGTTATGGCGGATACTACGAGGCCCTTCCGGCAGTTGGCCACATCAAACTGGACACCAAGGTAAAAACCGCGCAAGTGTACATCGATGGCGCTTACGCCGGCGATACCGGCAGCAACAAGAACCTGCGCCTGCGCCCCGGCAAGTACGACGTCCGCATTGACGAAGGCGGTCAGACCCGCTTCAACCAGCAGATCTACGTGGCCGCGGGCCAGACCGTTCATCTGCGCCCCACGCTCTAGTCCGTTCTCTTGCGGCGCCTGACAGATTGGCGCGGACCCAAAGGTCCGCCGCGCCGGGGGCTCCTCCCGGCGCGCGCCGCGGAGGGAGGCGCGCGGGCTGCGCCAAATCTCACCCGATCTCGAAGCCGCTCCGCTCCCCCGCCTCGGCTTCCTGTTCCTCCACGCCGCGCACATCCGCCCATCGCGGGCCAATGCGCAGCAACCCCGCCATCTCGGCAAGTTTGGGCTCAGGCCCGGCGGCGTAAACCTCTACCCTCCCATCGTCGAGGTTGCGCGCGTAGCCGCACAAGCCCAGCTCGGACGCGGCGCGCTGCGTGAAGTAACGGTATCCAACTCCCTGAACCCGGCCGCGCACGAACCATCGCCGCGCGGCAATCTGTTTGTGAGCCATCCCGACCGCCAAAATAGCACGGCGTAGGGCAGCGGAAGGGGCCAACCGGCGGCCAAGCAGAGCGGCGCCGCTAGACGCCTGCCGGGGCTGATGGCCGCCGTTCTGGCGGAGTTCTTGCGCTATGATGGTGATGTCATGATGTCGCGCACGCAGATTACTCTCGATCCCGAGATCCAGAGACGGGCGCTGCGGCGCGCCGGCGATTTGGGCGTGTCCTTCGCCGAGTATGTGCGGCGCCTCGTCGCGCGCGACCTTGGTGGCGCGCAAGCTCCACCTAACGCGGCCGCCATATTCGACCTGGGAAGTTCCGGCGGCTCGGATGTTGCGCGGCGCAAAGACGCCATGCTGGCGGAAGCCTTCTCCTCCACGCACCGGAGAGCGCGCAAGCCTTAGCCGCCGTGAGCCTCTTCGTCGATACTTCCGTATGGTACGCGGCGGCCGACCGGTCGGATTCCTCGAATGCGGCGGCCAAGCGGATCCTTTCCGCCGGTGAAGCGCTGGTCACCACCGATCACGTGCTGGTGGAATCCTGCGTGCTGATTCACCACCGCATGGGCGCCCGCGCAGCCGAACGCTTCTGGCAAGGATTGCGGGAGGGCGCCGCCGCTATCGAACCCGTGGGCGCCGCGGATCTTGAGGCCGCCTGGCAAATTGGAACAAGCTGGCGCGATCAGGATTTCTCCATCGTGGACCGGACCAGCTTCGCGGTCATGCGGCGTCTCGGCATCGTCCGCGCCGCATCCTTCGACAGCCACTTCGCCATCTTCCGGTTCGGTCCCGGGCGCCGCGGCTCCTTCACGCTGGCGGGTTGACGCGACCCGGCTCCGGTTGCCGCACGGGTCCGCACCCGCCGGTCTACATCTTCGCCAGCGCCTCGCCCGTTACCCGCGCCACATCCGCGTGCAGGCTCGCGCCGTGCGCATCCATGGTGACAATCGCGGCGAAGTCCTTCACGCGCAGTTGCCACATGGCTTCCGGAATGCCCAGCTCCAGCAGCGAAACGCCCTTCACCTCTTCCACCGCGCGCGCGTAGTATTGCGCCGCGCCGCCGATGGCGTTCAAGTAAACCGCGCCGCATTCCTGGAGCGCCGCTAGCGTCTTCGCGCCCATGCCGCCCTTGCCGATTACCGCGCGTACGCCGAAATCGCGGATCACGTGCGCTTCGTAGGGCTCCTCGCGGATGCTGGTGGTGGGGCCGGCGGCCTTCACCGTCCAGCGCTCGCCCTCTTTCAGCATCACCGGGCCGCAATGATAGAGCGCCGCGCCATGCAGGTCCACTGGTGGCGCGTTCTTCATCAGGTAGGAGTGCACCGCGTCACGGCCCGTGAACATTTCGCCGGAAAGCAACACCACGTCGCCAACTTTCAACGCGCGCATCTGCGCCTCGGTGAGCGGCGGCGTAAGAAGCACCTCGCGCCCGGTCAGCGGAAACCCCTCGCCGCGCGCCATGCGCTCCACTGGGCGCTCGGGATCGCGGTACAGCCACTGGGTGATGGCGCCGCTCCGCGCGTCCAGGCGCACACCCAGGCGCCGGAACGCCCAGCAATCGTACGCCACGGAAACGAAGAAGCTCGCCGGCAGACGATTCGCGGCGGTGATCTTGCAGCCGATCAGCGAAGACTTGCCTCCGAAGCCCATCGCGCCCACGCCCAGCTTGTTCGCTTCCTCCATCACGTCCGCTTCCAGCCTGGCGAGCCGCTCGTCGGGGTTCACATCGTCCAGCGTCCGGAATAGCTGCGCCTTGGCGAGTTCGTAGCCGTGCGCGCGGTCGCTGCCCATGCAGACGCCCAGCGCGCCCGGCGCGCAGCCTTGGCCCTGCGCCTGCCACACGGCGTGCAGCAGGCACTTGCGCACGCCCTCCAAATTGCGGTCCGCGCGCCCCTGGTGCTCCAGTTCGCAGGGCAGCGAATACTGAATGTTCTTGTTCTCGCAGCCGCCGCCCTTCAGGATCAGTTTCACCTCGATCTCATCCTGCTCCCATTGCTCGAAGTGAATTACCGGCGTGCCCGGCCCCAGGTTGTTCCCGCTGTTCTTGCCCGTGATGGAATCCACCGAATTCGGGCGCAGTTTGCCGCGCCGCGTGGCCTCCGCCACCGCTTCCAGAATGGCGCCCCGAAGTTTGATCTGGTTCACGCCCACCGGAGTGTGCACCATGAACGTGGGCATGCCGGTGTCCTGGCAGATGGCGCCTTCGTCCTCCTTCGCCATGTCGATGTTCTGCAGGATGATTTCGAACGCCTGAGACGATTGCGTCTTCGGCGTCTCCGCGCCGGCCGCCACGGACATCGCCGCGCGCACATCCGGCGGCAAATTCGTGGAAGTCTGGACGATCAATTCAAGGAGGCTGCTGGCAACGAATTCCATGGCATCACGACCGCCCCCATTTTATCAGGGCATTCCCGTTTGCCACTCCGGCGCAAGCTTGTGGATACACATTCTCCGCATCTTCCGCGGAGATTGCGCCGGGAATTCACCGCATCGCGCAACCAATCTCCGCAAATTATGCGGAGATTATGACGGCTATTCTCCGCACCGGGAACGCCGGGCCGCTCCGTAGAGGCCCCGCTCATAGATGTAATCCCGCACGGAAGGAGCCAAGCCTTCGGGCTCCCGGCCCGCGGCCAGTTCCTCGCGAATGCCGGACGAGGAAATCCTCAGGTCCAAACCGGCGAGCGGCTCCAGGCGGACGCCCTCGGGAATTCGGTACGCATGGCCCGGCCGGGACACAACCAGGAACGTCACCTCCCGCGCGACATCCCGCCAGCGCCGCCACGTCTGAATTTCCGCGAAGGCGTCCGCTCCAATCAGAAAGAACAACTCCGCCGCCGGTCCGATTTGCCGCCGCAGCTTTTCTATCGTGTCAATCGAGTAGCTGCGATGCGTGTATTCCTCGATCCGCGAAACCTCGAAGCGCTCCTCGCCGGCGCACGCCAGTTCCGCCATGCGGACGCGGTCGTCATAGGGCGCGTGCGTGGCACCGAACTTGTGCGGCGGCCGAGCAGCCGGCACGAAGAGAACGCGATCCAGCGCGAACCGTCCGGCGGCGGCCCTGGCAACGCCGAGATGCGCTTCGTGTATCGGGTCGAACGTGCCGCCGTAAAGCGCGAGTTTCATGGCAGCGCGAGCGGACGGGCGCTACCGCTCGATCTTCACGGAGTTGACGCGCACTTCCTTCAGCGGACGGTCCTGCGCCCCGCGCGCAACTTCCGAGATCTTGCGCACCACCTCATAGCCTTCGGTCACTTCGCCGAACACCGAGTGGTGCATATCCAGCCATGGCGTGGGGGCCACGGTGATAAAGAACTGGCTCCCGTTGGTATTCGGCCCGGCGTTGGCCATGGAGAGAATGCCCGGCTTGGCATGCCGCAAATCCTTGTGGAACTCATCTTCGAAGCGGTAGCCGGGACCACCGCGGCCGGTACCCTCGGGATCGCCGCCCTGGATCATGAAGTTCGGAATCACGCGATGAAACACGGTGCCGTCGTAGAACGGCTTGCCGGTCTTGGTTCCATCGGCTAGCGAGACGAAATTCTCCACCGTGCGCGGAACCTGCTCGGAGAACAGCTTCACTTTGAAGCTGCCTTCCGAGGTATCGAAAAGGGCAAAAATCTCCGTAGGCATGAAGCCGATTGTAGCAACTCGGGCGCCCGCTGGCCGCTGGCGGAGATTGGAAGACCGCTCCCTTCAAACACGCGCGAACCCGCGGTAACGGATGGCGTGACAACGGATGGCTTGGCGGCTGACAACGCCAGGCTCGTGTTGTACACTGAGGTTGTTCGTCTTCCGCTGGTGTTCGGGAAGCCGGTGAAATTCCGGCGCAGCCCAGCTACTGTAAGCGCGGAGGGCCCTCGAAGATGCCACTGTTCCCTTGCGGAATGGGAAGGCCGAGGGTTCCGTTGAGGCGCAAGTCAGGAGACCGGCCGGTGGAAAGATTCGCACAGCTCTCTAGGGAGGAGCTTACATGCGTACCATCTTTCGAGGCCCTCTGGCCTGTTGTCTGCTTTTTTCCGTCTGCCTTTCCGCCGCGGAGGTGAAGGGCACGATTGTCGATCCATCCGGCGCGCGCGTTACCGGCGCGCGCGTCTCCATTGTGACCGCGCTGGGCGTGGAACGCACCATCCCGTCGCCGGATGGCTCTTTTTCTTGCGACCCGCCCGAGGGTTCGCGCCTGGTGATCACCGCGCCCGGCTTCGCCGATAAGTCGATTGACGCCGCCGACGCGTCCAGCGGGATGACGGTCAAACTCGACCTGGCCCCGCTGGTCGATTCCGTGAGCGTCGCCGGCTCGGCTCTGGACGTGGAAGCCAGCCGGCAGGGCGGCAGCGTCACCGTGATTCCGCGCGGGCAAATCGAGGAGCAAAATCAGTCTCTGGCCGAAGACCTCCTCCGCGAAGTTCCCGGCGTGGCGCTGAGCCAAACCGGACCAACCGGCGGCATCGGCGGTCTCTACATCCGCGGCGGCGGCCCCGAGTACAACCTCGTGGAGATCGACGGCGTACCCGTCAACACCTTCGGCGGCGATTTCGATTTCTCGCACATTCCGGCCGAAGAACTCGACCACGTGGAAGTGGTCCGCGGCCCGCAATCCGCGGTCTACGGCCCTTACGCCGTGGCCGGGGTGGTCAACTTCGTGACGCGCGACGCCGGCACGGCCCCCAGCCTCGACGTTGTCGCCGAGGGCGGCACGTATCAGGAGCGGCGTTTCGGAATCTCCGGCGGCGGCACGATTGCCGGCTTCGGCGTTATGGCTTCGGCCTCGCAGACCGACGGCAACGGGCCCGTGGCCAACAGCGATTATCGCAACCAGGACTTGATGCTCAACATCGCGCGCCATTGGGGCAGGCAATCCCTCCTCTTTCACGGCGATTTCGATTCGAGCGAGAACGGCGTGCCCGGCCCTTACGGCTCCGACCCGCTTGGCGATTTCACCGGCATCGACACCATCAGCCGCAACAAGAACAACTTCTCGGATTACTCGCTGCGCTACAGCGCGGACGTGAGTGACAGAGTGCGCCTGGAGGCCACCGGCGCATTTTTCCTCAACAACAACGGCTTCACCAGTCCCTACGGCTTCTCCTTCAATAAGGACCTGCGCGCGCAACTGGAAGCCCGCGCCATTGTGAAGCTGGCGAGTTTCTACACTATGGCGCTGGGCGCGAGCGGCGGAACCGAGCAGGTGACCAATACTTACATCACGGACGCCAATTTCAGCACGTTCCCCATCCGCCGCCACGACGAAGCGCTCTATGTGGAGAACCGCTTCGAATTCGGCAATCGTCTCTTCTTGAACGCCGGCGTGCGGATTGAGTCCTTCAACACCGGCAACATTCCCACCGACGGTTATTCGCGCCCCTTCTTCCCCGCCCAGAGCATCGCCGTGGCCGACCCCAAGCTCTCCGCGGCCTACCTGTGGGGGCGCACGCGCTTCCATGCATCTTTCGGCACGGGCATCCGGCCGCCCGCGGGCTTCGATCTGGCCTACACCGACAATCCCGACCTCAGGCCCGAGCGTACCCGCGGCGGCGATGCCGGCGTGGAGCGCCGTTTCTTTCACGACTGGCTCTCGCTCGACGCCACCTACTTCCGCACCCTCTACTACGACCTGATCGTCATCCTCGGCGGCAATCTCGCCGCGCTCAGCCACTACCAGTCGGATAACCTGGCGAACTCCCTGGCGCAAGGCGGCGAGTTCTCCGCCACGCTCCGCCCCGCAAGCTGGTTCCTGCTCAACGCCTCCTACACGGCGCTCAAGACCGAGATCCTCTCGCTCAACGGCGACCCCGGCGTGGGCAACCCGCCCTTCCAGGTGGGGCAGGAGCTGATCCGCCGCCCCGCGAACTCCGGCGCGCTCGCCGCGTCCCTGCGCCGCGGCAAGGCGACTATCGATGTCACCGGCGTGTTTCGCGGTTCCATTCTGGATGTCGAACCCACCTACGGCGCCACCGCCGGTCTCTTCCGGAACCATGGATACGCCGACCTCGGCATCGGCCTAAACTATGCTCTGGGCGGCGGCGTCACGGCCTACGGCAATTTGCGCAACGCGCTCAACCAACACTACGAAGAGGTCTATGGGTTCCCCTCCCCGCTGCTCAATTTCGTCGCGGGAGTCAAATGGTCGCTCTCGCAAGCCAAGGTGAGTCATGAGTGAGAAGCCTTTCGATCCTCCGCGGCTCGGCATCAACCGCGTCTACACGCGCCAGGGCGACCGCGGCGATACGGCCCTCGCCGGCGGCCAGCGCGTGCCCAAGGATGCGCCGCGCATCGAGTGCTACGGCCAGGTGGATGAGCTGAACGCCTTCGCCGGAGCGGCGCGCGCCATCGTGGAGGAGCTCGCGGCTTCGCTGCCCGCCCTCGCGCCGCTGGGCGCAATTCTCCTGCGCGTGCAGCATGAGCTCTTCAACCTGGGCTCCATCCTCGCCACCCTGCCCGAAGACGTCCATCCGCGCCAGGCCCGCATTACCGAAGCCGAAGTGGCGCGCCTCGAATCGGAGATGGATGGCATGAACGCGGATCTCCCGCCCCTGCGCTCCTTCGTTCTGCCAGGCGGCAGCCGCCTGAATGCGGAGTTGCACGTTTGCCGCACCGTATGCCGCCGCGCGGAGCGCGCCTGCGTCCGCCTGGCGCGCGAAGCGGAGGTCCCGCCCGAGGCGGTGCGGTATTTGAACCGTCTGGGCGACGCGTTTTTTGTTTGGAGCCGCTGGGTCAGCCGCGTCACCGGCGCCCCGGAAACCCTCTGGGAACCGAACCAAGCGGCGTCCGGAAAGATTGAGTCATAATGGACAACAAGGAGGAATCGATGGAAAACAATGCAGCCAGGCCGTTGGCCACGGCTCTGACGGTTTTGGGAGGGGCGGCGCGGCTCGCGCAGAACCTGAACTTCGCTCCCGTGGGTGCGCTCAGCTTGTTCGCCGGCGCCCGTCTGCGCGGTTGGCGCGCTTACGTTCTGCCGCTGGCGCTCATGGCCCTCACGGATCCGCTGGTCTCGCTGCGCTATGGCTATTCGCTGAAGAGCGCGTTTTCCTTCGCCACGCCATTCATCTACGCCAGCTTCCTCATCTATGTGTGGATCGGCTCGCGCCTGCGCCGCACGGAGAACCCCGGCTGGATCGCCGCTGGCGCCCTGGCCGGCAGCTTGCAGTTCTTCGTCCTCTCCAATTTCGGAACCTGGCTCGCGCCGCAGGCCACTTACAGCCACACGCTAAGCGGCCTGGTGAGCTGCTTCATCGCGGCCCTGCCGTTCTACCGCAACACGCTGCTTTCGGATCTCGCGTTCGCCGGCGTTTTCTTCGGGCTGCACGCCGTGTTCAGCCGCGTCGCGGTTCGCTCCGAGCGCGTGGCCGTCTCCGCGGCATAGCGTGAGAACTCTGCTGGCCTGGAGTTCGGGCAAGGATAGCGCCTGGACTCTGCACGTCCTCCGGCAGCGCGGGATTTCCGTTTCCGCGCTGCTCACCACCATCAACCAAAGCGCGGATCGCGTGGCCATGCATGGGGTGCGCCGGGAATTGCTCGAGGCGCAGGCCGAAGCCGCGGGCCTGGAGTTGCGCGCCATCCCGCTTCCCTGGCCGTGCTCCAACGAGGATTACGAAATGCGGATGGCCGAGGCCTGCCGTAAGGCCGTGGCCGATGGCTTCGACGCTATCGCATTCGGCGATTTGTTCCTCCGCGATGTGCGCGAGTACCGCGAGCGCCAGCTTGACGGCTCCGGCCTCGCCCCCCTCTTTCCGCTTTGGGAGATCCCAACCGACCCGCTCGCCCGCCAGATGATCGCCGGCGGCCTGCGCGCGCGGCTCTCCTGCGTGGATAGCCGGCAGATCGGCGGCGCCTTCTCCGGGCGCGAATTTGACGCCGCGCTGCTGTCCGACCTCCCTCCCACCGCCGACCCCTGCGGCGAAAGAGGCGAATTCCACACCTTCGCGTACGCCGGCCCCATGTTCCACAAACCCATCCCCATTGCCGCCGGCGAGGTCCGCGACATCGACGGCTTCGTATACACGGACCTGCTGTTGCGGGAGTAGTTGTGGGTTTTCCCCCTTCGCCGCGCGCTAGAATGAACCTGTGACATGGCGTTGATCGCCGTTTCAGGCCATCCGGGATGCCGCTTCGAGGAGGTTGCGCGAATCGCCGCGCAGCGCCTGGGCTTCGAGCTGCTCACCCAGGCTCGCGTCGCGGCCCTCACCAGCGAGGAATTCGGCGCCGGCGGGCCTCCGCCCGATAAAGCCTACGCCAGCCTGGTTACCTCCGTGCTCGCCAGGCTTGCCACCCAGCACCACATCGTTTGCTGCGCCGTAGGCGGCGAACTCCAGGCCCGCCACTTCCCCGGCATGCTCCGCGTGCACATCGTGGCGCCGGAAAACTCCCGCATCGGCGCGCTCATGCTCGATCATCAGCTCGACCGCCCCGCCGCCCGCCAGCTCCTCCTTAAACTCGAAGCCGATGACCGCGCCGCCCGCAAGGCCAAATTCGGCAAGGCCCGCGCCACGGCCGATCTCTTTGACATGGTGCTCAGCGCCGAGTCCCTCAGCTCCGAACAGCTCGCCGAGCTCATCGAAACCGCCGTCCGCTCCACCGCCCTCGCCGAGCGTGGCCTGCTCTCCGCCGCCGCCGAGGCCCAGCTCCAATTCCAGATGCGCCTCAAGCTCGCCCGCTACGGCATCGTCCCGCCGGCCAAAGTCACCCTCCGCCGGAAAATCTTCGCCAACCAGAGCGAGGAGATGTTCGCCAATCTCCTGGACTTCTACCGCATCGCCTGGGAGTATGAGCCCCGCAGCTTCCCCATCCAGTGGGACCGCGACGGCAATGTCCAGGAAGCCTTCACGCCGGATTTCTACCTCTCCGAATTCGACCTCTACGTGGAACTCACAACCATGAAGCAGTCCCTGGTGACCCGCAAGAACCGCAAGGTGCGCCTGCTCCGCGAGCTATACCCGCACATCAACATCCAGGTCTTCTACCAGAAGGATTTTGAGAACCTGATCTTCAAGTACGGCCTCGCCGAGCGGGTGCCCGCGTGAGTCTGCCCGCCATCCCCGGCCTCGACCGCGTTCTGTTCACCGAGGAGCAAATCGAAGAGCGCATTCGCGAGGTGGCCGCCGAGATCTCGCGCGATTACGCCGGCCGCCAGATCAAGCTGATCGGCGTGCTCAAAGGGTCGGTCTTCTTCCTCACCGCGCTGGCCCGCCATATCGAGGTCCCGCTCACCATCGACTTCCTCGGCATTTCGAGCTTCTCCAACCGCAGCGGCGCCCCCGGCGTCGTGCGCATCGCCAAGGACCTCGACGATAGCATCGAAGGCGAGGACGTTCTCCTCGTCGAGGACATCGTGGATACCGGCTTCACCCTCCGCTACCTGATGCAGACCCTGGCCGGACGCGCCCCCAATTCGCTCGCCGTCTGCACCCTCCTCGACCGCCGCTCCCGCCGCATCGTCCAAACCCCCGTGCACTACCGCTGCTTCGAAATCCCCGACCGCTTCGTCGTAGGCTTCGGCCTCGACCACAACCAGCTCTACCGCAACTTGGGCTGCATAGCGGTAATGAAAAGGGAAAAAGCCTAAACGCCGCCCGAACCCGCCCCTCCACTCCGAACCGCGAACGCGTGCACCGCCTAAGTGAGCGAAGCCGGCCTTCCACCCAAACCGGGCACGCAGCCGCCTCCCCTAATCCAACGCCCCGGTAGGGCAGACTTCAGTCTGCCAAGCCGAGCGAAGCTCGGCCGCGCTAACGTGTCGTCCCGCCCCCTGCCTTCAGGCTGAGGGCTGTTGGCCCTTGTCTCCCCCGGCGGCGCCCGAAATCGCCTCGTTCCAGAGTGCGCCGCCCGGGCCCGCACCCGCCCTCCAGGAAAGCCCTCAACCGCCAAAGCCGACCCCACAACATGTTGATTCCATGCCATTTGTCAGAAAAATGGGTTCGTTCCGCGCTGGAATCCTCAGCCCGGGCGCCCCTCGGTCTAGCGCCAAATGGGTTCGCGCCGCCGCCTCAACGCCGCCCGGCCTCGCGCCTGCTATCATCTGCCTCATGGATCCGAGATTCCCCATCGGGCCGTTCGAAATGCCGGCCTCCCTGGACGCCGCCGCTCGCGGCGAGTTCCTACACCAGCTCCGCGCGGCGCCGGAGCGCTTCCGCGCCGCCATCCATGGCCTCCACCCCGCGCAGCTCGACACCCCGTACCGAGCCGGCGGCTGGACCGTCCGCCAGGTGATTCATCACGTGCCCGATAGCCACGCCAGCGCCTACGTGCGCTTCCGCCTCGCCCTCACCGAGGACGAGCCCACCATCAAGCCCTACAACGAGGCCGCCTGGGCCGAGCTCGCCGACGCCCGTACCGCGCCCGTCGAGCCCTCCCTGGCGCTCCTCGGCGCCCTCCACTCCCGGTGGGTGGCGCTGATCGAAACCCTGCCCGAAGCCGCTTTTTCGCGCGCCTACCGGCACCCCGAACAGGGCCGCGTGACGCTGGGGGTCGTCCTCGCCATGTACGCCTGGCACTGCCGCCACCACGAGGCCCACATCACCGCGCTAAGGGAGAGGATGGGCTGGAAATAGCCTAGAACCGAAAGTTCGCTCATCGCGTCCAAGAAGGTGAGGGACTGCGGTATCCGTCCGGCCCGCCGGGGCTTGAGCGGTACAATAGTTTTCAAGACCTCGGAGTTTCGTCAATTATGAATAGCCGTTGGAAGTATTTGATCGTGAGCGCGTCCACGTGTCTCACGATCCTGTTTTTGGTCGGGAGCGTCCTCGGGCAAAGCGCCTCCACGCAGGAGGACACCCTCAAGCACATCGGCGTCTTTAGCGAAGTGGTCGCCCGCATTCAGAGCGAGTACGTCGAGGAGCCCGACATGCGCAGCGTTAGTCTGGGCGCGCTGGACGGCATGCTGGAAGCCATCGATCCCTTCGCCAGCTACCTCAACGCCGACCAGTACCGGGACTACCTTAAGAACAAGGATGTCAAGCAGGCCGGCGTCGGCCTCATCCTCTGCAAGCGGCCCGGCTACGTCAGCGTGGTGGCCGCCATCCCCGGTTCTCCCGCCGCCAAAGCAGGCTTCTCCACCGGCGATATGATCGAGTCCATAAAGAGCATCGCCACCCGCGATATGCCTTTGGCTTATGCCAATCTCCTGCTGGAGGGCCAGCCTGGATCGGAAATCGATGTCAGCGTCGTCCACGTCCGCCAGGTGGAGCCGCAGACCGCCAAGCTGATTCGCGCCGATATTACCCTCCCCGCAGTGGATAGCTCCCTGCTGGCGGATAACGTCGGCTATATCAACGTGGATGCCCTCGGCCCGGATCAGGTGAAGCAGGTTGGCGCGGCCATTCAGAGCTTGCAGAAGAACGGCGCGCGGAAGCTGGTCCTGGACCTCCGCGACTGCGCCGCGGGCACGCCCGAGGATGGCATCGCCCTGGCGAACCTCTTCATGGACAAGGGCCACATCACCTACCTTCAGGGCCAGCGCGTCCCCCGGCAGGACTTTGACGCCGATCCCTCGAAGGCCCTCACCAATGAGCCCATGGCCGTGCTCACCGACCGCGGCACCGCATCCGGCGCGGAGATCGCCGCCGCCGCCTTCCAGGACAGCAAGCGCGCGCAGCTTTTCGGCGAGCCGACCTACGGAGACGCCTCCATGCTCAAAGCCATCAACATGGAGGACGGCGGCGCCATCATCCTCTCCGTGGCCAAGTATTATTCGCCCAACGGCCAGGCCATTCAGGACACGCGCGTGACGCCCTCCGTGCTGGTGTCCGAGCCGGAGCCGCAGATCGACTACGACGAGAACGGCGAACCCCTGCCCCCGGCAAACCCGCAGTCCGACATGCTGCGCAAGTCCACCAGCGACCCGGTCGTTAAGAAGGCCCTGGAAACGCT
>DATKOS010000126.1:0-3205 GCA_035524535.1 Bryobacteraceae bacterium | reverse complement strand
CGAGGCCGCGCACGGCGTCGGAGGAGTCGGGCCGCATCATGAGGGTCTCCTCGAAGCAGCGGCGGGCGTCGTCTACGCTGCCCGAGCGGGCATAGGCGATGCCGGCGTTCAGGCAGGCTTCCGGCCACTCCGCTTTCTTGGCGAGACACTTCTGGAAGGCCTCGGCGCTGGCGGCGTAGTCGGACTTCATCAGCTTCAGGTAGCCCAGGCGGAAGCAGGCGTCGGGCCACTCGGGCGCATCTTCGGGAATGCGCGCGTAGAGCTTCTCGGCCCAGTTGCGCTCGCTCTGCTGCTCCAGCACCAGGGCCAGGTTCCAGAGCACGCCGGACTGGTTGGGATCGGCCTGCAGGGCCTTCTCGTAGCAGGCGCGGGCGCTGGCCAGGTCGCTCAGCTCCTGGTGCGCCACGCCCAGGTTGAGCTGCGCCTGGGCCGATTGCGGATTGAGGGTGGCAGCCTGCTGATAGGCCTGCGCGGCCTTCTGGAAGTTACCCATCTTGTGATAGGCCACGCCCAGGTTGAACCAGCTCTCGAAACGGTCGGGCGCCATTTCCGAGAGGTTGCGGCAGAAGCGGGCGGCGGTCAGGTAGTCGCCATCGGCGAAGGCCAGAGTGGCCAGCGCTTCCATGGCCACGGTGGAATCGGGCTGGAGCTCGGCCAGCATGGCGGCGTAGCGGCGCACGGATTCCTGGTCCTTTTTCTCCAGGAACATGGCCACCAGGTTGGAGAGGGCCTCTTCGCAGCGCGGATTGCGCGCCAGCACCTTGCGGTAATGCTCCACGGCTTCGGCGTGGCGGCCGATCTGCTGGAGGCTGACCGCCTTGCCGAACAGCGCCTGTTCGTTTTCCGGGAACAGAGTGAGGTACTTTTCGAGCGGCTCCATGGCCTGCGCCGGGCTGCCGGCGTGGATGAGCGAAATGCCGAGTCCGAGCATGGCATCGGCGCGGGTGCCATCGACTTCGGCGGCGCGGCGGAACGATTCGGCCGCCGCCTTCCAGTTCTTCAGATTGCCCTGGCAGACGGCCAGATTGAAATGGGCGGTGCGATGCGCGGGCTCGATCTCCACCAGTTGCCCGTAGGCGGAGGCGGCGGCTTCGTAATCGCGCATCTCATACTGAATGTGGCCGAGAGCGGAGTACAGCGCCGGGTCGTTCTCGCCCGATTCGATGGCCTTGGTGAGCAGCTTGGCAGCGCTTTCCAGTTTGCCTTCCAGGTGCAGCGACACGGCTTTGGAAAGCGTGCGATTGCTGCGCTTCTGGCTCTTCACCTCGTCAATCGAGGTCACTACCGGCGGCACGGACTGCGCAGGCCCGGCTTCGGTTGTCAGGAACTCCATGGTTCAGCCCTCTCCTTGCGAATTCTGGTTCTGTCGATACGGCGCGCCTCGCCGCAGGCAATCACCGCGGCGGCCAGCGTTACCTCGTCGGGCGCGGCAGGCATTCGGCTTCCGGGGAAAGGCGCCGGTCCTGGTGTGCCGGCCGGCCACGCTTCGGCGGTGTCGGTGGAGCCGTTGCCCATTTTGCTGGAAATGTAGGCGCACACGCGTCCCAGGAAGTCTTCATTCTTCGAAACCTTCATCCAGTAGAGGCGAGCCTTGTCACCGGCGTCGGCAAAGAAGCCCACGCCGCCGGAAGGAAGGGCGTCGTCAATCCAGGTATCTACTTCCTGGCCGTCGATGGAGGTCACCATGCGATTACCCTTCACGTCCACGGCCACCTGGAAAGGCGTGTTGTTGTGGACCATCACTCCCAGCGGCGTCTCGACAGACCGGCTCTTCCTGCCGGCGACCACGGAGTAGTGGACCATGGCGATGATGGGGCGGAGCCCCGGATCGACCACCGAGAACTTCATGGCGTAGTAGTTTTTCGAATCCTTGGAGCGAACCGTCCAGCCGATGCTCTTGTGCTCGATCTGGCCGAAGAACTCCAGGCGATAGTCGGAGTACTGGAGGGTGGGGCGGAAGAAGGCCAGTTGGCCGGTCTGCACGTAGCCTTCGGGATGGCGCGACCAGCCGGGCGCCCAGCCTTTGGGCGCGGCGCCCCAAGCCTCCATGCCGCCGCGGAAGCTGTCGGTGACGGTAACGGCGGCGCGGTTGGCGATGGCGCGCTTGAAGCTGGCCATGGCGCCGTGGGGCTCGGTGCGCGGAGCGGGGCCGGCCGCCGAGGGCAGATGGGCGGCGGCGCGGGCGGAGGTTTCGGAAACGCCCTCGACGGCGTTGTCGATCATGGAGACGTCGCGGTTCATGGCCGGCGTGCGGCTGCCGATCCGCTGAGCGCCGAACCACAGCACCCCGCCCATCACCAGGCAGGCGGCGATGGCCTTGATGGCGTAGCCCACCTGCGGGCCGGCGGCTTTCCGCTTGGCCTCCGGCAGCGTGAAGATCTCCGCCATGGCGGGCTTCTTGCTGACCTTCTTCTGCGGCGCGGCTTCTTCTTCCTGCTTTTCGAAGATCGGCCGCACGGCGAAGCCGGGGGAAACCAAGTCCATCTTCCCCACCAGCCACTGCATCTTGCGCGAGAGCGAAGCAGTGGGGCGCTGGCAGTAGAATTCCAGTTGGACGAAGCCGGGCTCGGGGACTGCGACCGCGGGGGCCGCCGCTGGGGATTCGGGGCGGGCCAGGGCCACCTTGCGGACCGGCCGCAGGTCGGGAGCGTGCGATTGGAGAGCATTCTCCCGGGGAGCGGGGAGCACGGCAGCGCCGGCAGCAGGCTCCAGGGCGGTGGAACGAGCGGCCTCGGGCGGAATGGAGAACGCGGGCAGCGCCAGCTCGATGGCCGGCAGCATGGCGGCGTGGAAGGAGGGAAGTACCAGGGATTCCACGGGCGCGGCGGCGTGGGCGGCGGGCGGATGGCCGTAGCTGCACGAGGCATGCGGCAGGCCGTACTGGCGGATGGCCGTGATGGGAACGATGTTTCGCGCCGCGGGAACCACTTCCTGCGACGCCGGCAGGGATTCGACGGGTTCCGGCCTGGGGCCTTCGACGTGAGAGGCGGCGTCCAGGGAGATATCGAAAACCGGATCGCTGGGGCGCGGCATGGCGAGCTCGGACGCCATGGCCCGGGCGGCGTCGGATTCGAGCACCGGGACCTCGGTCGACTCGGCGGCCCGCGGACGCGCCATGCGCCGGCTGACGGGCAGGAACGTGTCGGAGATCGAGATGCCCGCCAGGCTCGGCATTTCGAGGGACGCCGCCGGGGCAAGCCAGCCT
>DATKOS010000125.1:0-7706 GCA_035524535.1 Bryobacteraceae bacterium | reverse complement strand
AGTCCTGAATGGTAATCCACTTGGCGCCGGCGTTGGTCCCAGCCAAGCTGTTCACGAAGTGCATCGCCGTCACGTTGCGCACCCACCCATTCTTGGTGTTGGCCAGGGTGATCAGGTTCTGCCAGTGATTTTCGTCCGAATAGTATTCCTCGGGCGCGTAATTGGGCCGGTCCATGTTGCCGTATTCCTTGGTGCGCACGGTGGGGTCGAACTCGGACAAGCCCCGCAGGTTCTCCACGCCCACGTGCTCAATGCGCTCGGGGTCTTCGTATTTCACCACTTCGCCGCCGCCCCATTTCTTCTCGATGGCGCAGGTAATCGGCGCGTCTACCGTGATGCTGTTGCCCTGAACCTCCGTCACCACGCGGTCCCACTCGGTGTTGAACGGCGCGGGCCAGCGGTCCTGCGGGTATTCCTTGCCGTTCATGCCCATCGTATCCACCCAGTCCTGGTTGCCGATGCGGCGCACAATCACGGTATCGCCGGGCCGGAAGCCGCGCGCGGACGCCACCTTTAGCGTGCGCGAGCCGACGGGCGTGTAATCGTCCGTCACCGTGGTCTTGGTCTCTTCCTTGGGGGCCGCGCCGGAAGCGCCTCCGATCATGACGAGGGTGTTGGCGCGTCCGCCGCCGCCCCCGCGACCGCCGGGGCCGCGTCCGCCGGGGCCTCCCGGCCCGCCCGGTCCACCGCGTCCTCCGCGCCCGCCTTCGGGAGCGCCCTGTGCCGGCGCCTGCGGCCTGGCGTTCAAGTTGGCCGCCGCGGCTGCGGCAGCCGCAGCCGGAGGAGTCGCCTCGCGCGGGGTCACCGTGCCCACCAGGATCGTCCCGGTATCGCCCATGCCTTCGCCGCGCAGCACCACGCCGCTCGCCTGGATGTGCACCGGCGCGGCCATCTTGTAATAGCCCGCGCGCAGCAGCACCGCGCCGCGGAATCCGCTCTTATCGAGCGGCAATGCGGAAACCTTGTCGATGGCGGCTTGCAGGTTGGCCGTATTGTCGCCGGCTACCGGCCAGATGGTTTCGCGGACCGCCGCGGTTGGAATCACCACGCCGCCCCCGCCATACCCCGCGTGCGACGCGTCGTGAATCGTATTGCCCTGCTCGTCTGGCACGTACACCAGTTTGCCGTCGTCGCCCGGATAAACCCGAGTGACCGTCGGCCGCATATCCTCTACCTCCGCCGCGGCAGCCATGGCCGCGGGCGCGAGCGCAAATTGCATCAATCGCCGTCGAGATACGTCGAACTTCATCGAAGCCCCCTTCGGGATCATACTACCTCACGGCGGGAAGTGGGAGGATTTCCTGGATAATTTCGGGCGCCATGGTATGCAATGGACATAGAATAAGGCCATGGCGCTCGCCAATTCGATTCCCATGCGCTGGCCCAGTGGACCCCTGGAGATCGCCATCCGCCAGAAGGCGGAGGGGTTCACCCCGCAAGCGCGGCAGACGTTGGAGTACTGGCACACGGCTCCGGCGCTCGATTTTCTCCAAGGCAGCCCGGTAAACTGCCTGGTGGTGAGCTGGGCGGCAGGTCTCGCCGAAGACGCCGAACAGCAACGGAGCATGCAGCCCCTGGTCGCCGCCGCGCGGCAACGCAATGTGGATGTGGTCGGCTGGGTGGACGCCAAAGCCGATAGCCAGGCCGCTATTGCGGCGGCCAAGTCTGCCGGCCTCACGGCCGCCGCCGTTCAGGGCTTCACGGGCAAGTCCGATTTTCCCGTGATCCCGTGGGGCGAACGCGGCCATGCGCCGTGGCAAGCCGCTTCGGAAGTCATTGCCATTACCGATAATGTCTGGCCCGGAGTGGCCGGGCGCGCGGCGGGCGGAGGAGGCGGCGCCGTAAGCGCGGGCCCCACGGCCCTGCCCTGGCTCGATTCCAACGGCTGGTTCCTGCAAGTGGCGCACGCCATGACCAACACGCCGCTCTGGATCCTCTTTGATCCGCCCGGCAAAGGCGAAGTCGTCCCCGCGCGCAGCTACCAGACCGCCGTTTGCGACGTGGAAATCGGAGGCGGCCGCTGGGTCATTTCCCTCGATGACGCCTTCCGCGACGGCTTATCCGCCCGCAAGCAGGATTCGCTCGACGCCTGGAAGGGACTCTCCAGCGCCGTCGCTTTTTTCAGCAAGCATCCCGAATGGAAAGCCTACCGCTCCATCGGCGCCATCGCCGTGGTCTCGGATTTCGCGGGCGATAACTATGATTTCAGCGGCGAGTTGGTGAACGCCCTCAGCCGCCGCGACCTGCTCTGCCGCGTCCTCCGCGATTCCGGCAAGGAGCTTCCGCCGCTGACCGCCGTCAAGACCGTGCTGCGCGCCGACCCCACCGCGCCCTCCGCCGCCCTCCGCAAGAGCCTGCTGGCCTATGTGGAGCAGGGCGGCTTCCTGGTGGCCGCCAAGTGGGCCGCCGATGGCAAGCCGGTGGCGGACGAGAACGAAGATTTCACCATGCGCGCTCTCGGCAAGGGCCGCATCGCCGTGGTCAAGCAGGATACGCCGGACCCGTGGGAGTTCGTCACTAAGGCGCAATCCCTGGTGAGCCACGCCGACGATTCCGCCAAGCTCTTCAACGCCAGCGCCTCCGGCGGCTTCACCTTCACCAGTTCGCCGGACGGCAAGCGCGCCCTGCTCCAGCTTCTCTCCTACGCCAATTACGGCGGCGGAGGCGGGCGCGGCGGCGCGGGCCGCGGCCCCGGCGGCGCAGGCGCCGGCACGGTTCCGCTTTCCAGCCTGGCAACGGCTTGGACCCGGCTCAAGTACCGCAGCGCTCAGCTTTGGACGCTCGAATCCGCCGCTCCGGCGAAGGTCGAAGTAGCGGCCTGCGAAGATGGCGGAACCGAGTATCATCTACCGGCAATGTCTGCCTATCTAGCCCTGGATTTTGAAGTCTAGGAGGGGGAATTTATGGGACTGGAAATCAACCGACGAACGTTTCTCACCGGACTCGCCGCCGCCGCGGCGGTTCCGGCGCGCGCTGCCATTACGCCTCCCGCCTCGCCCGTGGCGATCGCCAAGTGCAAGAGCTACTCGGAGTCCTTGCCGGTAATCACCAAGCTTATGGATCAGCTCGGCGGGCTGGGCAAGCTCGTGAAGGGCAAGACGGTGGTCATCAAGATCAACTTCACCGGCGGCCCCACTACCCGGCTCGGCTACCTGCCCCAGAGCCGCTCCTATTGGACCAACCCGCAGCAGGTGGGCGCCATGATCACCCTGCTCGACAAGGCCGGCGCGCGCCGCATCCGCATTGCGGAGGGCGCGGACTCGCCGTTCGTCTCGCTCGAGGAGTGGATGTACAAGTCCAGTTGGAACGTCACGGCGCTCAAGAACGCGGCCCCGCGCGTGGACTTCGTCAACACCAACATTGCCTATCCGGGCAAGAAACCCTACGCGCGCTTCACCGTGCCCAACGGCGGCCTGCTTTTCCCGGCCTACGATCTGAACACCGTATTCGACGAATGCGATGTGCTCATCTCCATGACGAAAGCCAAAGAGCACACCACCGCCGGCGTCACCATCTCCATGAAGAACCTCTTCGGCATGACGCCCAACTGCATCTACGGCGCCGGGGCCGGTGGAGATGAACCGCTGAAGATGCCCAAGGGCGGACGCCAGCAGATCCTCCACGGCGGGCGCGGGAACCCGCCCAAAAGCTCGTTGCCGGAACTCGACCCCAACAGCCCGCGCCAGGACACCTACCGCATCCCGCGCTGCGTGGCGGACAT
The DNA here is from genome assembly GCA_035524535.1 of Bryobacteraceae bacterium. Taxonomy (GTDB): domain Bacteria; phylum Acidobacteriota; class Terriglobia; order Bryobacterales; family Bryobacteraceae; genus BOG-224. Next base: position 3,985 of record DATKOS010000125.1, on the reverse strand, counting down.
CAACGCCGCGCGGCCCTACCATCTGGCGGTGATTGACGCGGTGGAGAGCATTTCGGGCGGCGAGGGCCCCTGGAGTCCGGGCGCGCGCCCGTGCTCTCCTGGTTTCGTCTTCGCCGGCACGAACGGCGTCTGCGTGGACGCCGTCGGCATGGCGCTCATGGGCTTCGACCCCATGGCGGACCGAGGCCAAGTGCCCTTCGAGGATGGCGACAGCGCGCTGAAGCTGGCCGAAAGCCTGGGTGTGGGAACCCGCGACCTCAAGCGCATTGAGGTCATCGGCACGCCTATCGCGGAAGCCAAGTTCGACTACCGTGCGGTGCCGGGCGGCATCTATCTCCGCGGGCAGCCCCGGCAGCAGCGGCAGCCGGGTCAGTTCCCTGGGCGCGGCGGCCAGCCCGGACGCGGCAATCAGCCGGGCGGACCGGGGCCGACGCCCGCCGGACGCGGCTGATTCCGGTTGCCTCAGACGGGAGCTTAACGCTATGAGCAACCGAACGCTTGCTCTGCTGGCGGTGGCCTGCGCGTCGTTCACGGCCTGCTCCACCAAGAGCGGCTCCGAACCCTGGAGCGACGCCAACGCGCGTTTAGTCAAGGCGCACGCACTTAAGACGCGCGACCGTACCATTCCCAATACCGCCGTCCCGCTCGGCATGGAAGCCGGCAAGGTGCGGCCTATGAGCGCGCTCCCCAAGGTAACCCTTGCGCCGGGAGTAACCGCGAACCTGACGTGGGGCAAGGGACTGCTGCTCGAATGGTTGGAAATGGCTCCGGGCGCCGCCTACCCGGCGCAGCAACTGAACGAAGAAGTGATCACCGAGGTCCGCGAAGGCGCCGCTGCTTATGAGGCCGGCGGCAAGACGTTGGAACTCGCCGCGAACTCGGTCCTCTACCTTACGCCGGGAACCGCGCGGACGCTGAAGGCCGGACCCGCCGGCATGAAGGCCCTGGAAGTCTTTTCGCCGGTGCGCGCCGATCTGTTGAAACTGGCCGGCGTCGATGTTCCCGCCGGCGCGAACTTCGGTTTTCCGGACCAGGGCGTCGCGCCATCCCTGAACGCCGCGCAGGTCTATCGCCTGGATGACATTCAGCTCACTCCGGTCACCGATCCCGATACGTCCCTCCCCTATAAGCGAAGCTCCGCCTATTCCCGGCTGGTGTGGGGCCGCAACGTCATGCTCAGTTTCATCCGCATGGACCCGAATTCCGTGTTCCCCGTGCACATTCACCCCGAAGATCAGCTCATGACCGCGCTGCGCGGCTCGCTTGACGAGGGCGTCATGGACGTGCCGGGCCACATGTCCGGCGAGGAACACAACACCGTCTACCTGCCGGGCGGCATGGTGCATTCGGCCAAGATGAGCGAACTCGGCGGTGATGCCCTGGACATCTTCTGGCCCGTGCGCCCCGATTACAAGGAGCGCGCTGAAAAGCAAGCCGCGCTCTATGACCAGGTGGTGGCGCCGGACGCCAGGCCGGTTAAGCTGGCCGGCGGCTTCACGTTCACCGAAGGCCCCACCTGGCTCCACGGCAAGCTCTACTTCTCCGACATGTACTTCAAGGACCCCGCCAACGGCGATTGGACCGGCAGCCCGGCCCGCAGCCAGTTGATCGCCATGGACTCGGACGGCAAATGGAAGGCGCTTTCCAAGGGCGCGCAGACCAACGGGACCATTGCTTCTAAGGCCGGTAACCTGCTGGTCTGCGATATGTTCGGCCACCGGGTGATCGAAGTAGACCCGGCCACCGGCAAGACCATCCGCACCGTCCTCGACAAGATCGGCGGCAAGCCCATCGACGGACCCAATGACCTCGTGATGGACGCCAAGGGCGGCGTTTACATCAGCGATCCGCAATTCAACAACGACACGCGGAAGAGCCAGCCGGGCACGCAGGTCTACTACGTGGCGCCGGACGGCTCGGCGAAGGTGGTGATTCCGGCGGGCGAATACGCCATGCCGAACGGGGTGGAGATCTCGCCCGACGGCCGGACGTTCTATGTCAACAACACCTGGCATCAGCCGGGCGAGAATTTCCTCTACGCCTATGACGTGCAGAGCGACGGGTCGCTCACGAATAGGCGCAAGTTCGCCGAGCTTCATTTGACCGGCGCTGTCCTAAGCGCCCCGGACCCGGCGGACCGCTACGATTCGCGCGCCGATGGCATGGCCGTGGATATGGACGGCCGCATCTACGTGGCGACGCTCATGGGGGTCCAGGTCTTCGACAAGGCCGGCGTGTACGTCGGCTGCATCTGGGTTCCGCAGCACCCGGTCAACCTGACCTTCGGCGGAAAGAACGGCGACGTCCTGTACATGGTTGGGGATCGGGAGGTCTGGTCCATCCAGACCAAGGTGAAGGGCTTCCGCCTCCCCGCCGGTCTGAACTAGCGGCGTTACCTCCGCCCCCTCGCCAACGCCTCTTCATTGGCAGCGTGTGAACAGGGCCTGAAACTCGTAATCCCTGTTATGCTGCGGTTAACCGGCAGGAGGTCTTGGCTCGTGAACGTTTCCCGAAGGAGTTTCTTCTATATGGGCGGCGCCGCCGCGCTGGCTGGCGGAGTTGCGCCCCGTGGTCTTCACGGTCAGGAGATTCCTCCTCCCGTGCCGACCACCCAGGTCTTCCCTTATGACGCGCGAGCGGCGGTGTCGTTGATCAAGGGCGAGGACCGGCGGAAGAACGTGACAGCCGCCTTGGTGGCCATGGACCCGGAGATCCGCCCGGCGCTGAAGCGCAAGAAATACGTGGTGATCAAGGTCAACAACGTCGTCACCACGAACCAGTTGGCCGCTACCCACATCGACTCCATACGCGGCATTCTCGATTATCTGGAGCCGCGTTTCAAAGGGCAGGTCGTCATTGTGGAGTCCAGCATGGAAGACACCTTGCAGGGCTTCGAGCACTACAAGTACGCGGATGTGGTTCCCGAGTACAAGCGCTTCAACATCAAGCTGATCGACCTGAACCGCGAAGCCAGGTCCGAGACTTTCTGCATTGTCGACCAGAACGTCCGTCCGGTTCCCATCCGCATGGCCGCGCGCCTCATGGACCCTGACGCCTATATCATCAGCGCCGCCATGCTTAAGACGCACAATGCCGTAGTGGCCACCATGACCGTGAAGAACATGGCGATGGGCGCTCCGCTGCACAGCGTGGCGGGCCAGACCCCCGTCTGGCACGACAAGCGCCTCATGCACGCCATGAATATGGGCCCCGGACGCGGCGGCGGCATGCAGGGCCGCGGAGGCGCGCCAGGAGCCGCGGCGCCTGGCGGCGCAATGCCAGGTGGAATGCCTGGTGGAATGCAGGCGCGCGGCGCCGCGCCGCAAGGAGCAGCCCCTCCCTCAGGCGCTCCTCCAGCGGGCGCGATGGCCCAGACCGGCCGCGGCGCCGGCGGAACGCGAGGCGGCGCGCCGGCCGCGCGTGGCGCCATGTACCACGCCATGAACTACAACGTCGCCATGGTGGCCAAAAAGCTCAGCGCCACCTGGGGCTGCGGCGTCATCGACGGCTTTGAAGGCATGGAGGGTAATGGCCCCATGAATGGCGACGCCGTCCCCATGCACGTGGCCCTGGCCTCTCCGGACCTGGTGGCCGCCGATCGCGTAGGCCTGGACCTGATGGGAATCCCCCATCACGCCGTCGGGTACCTGCAATACGCCGGGGAACTGGGCGCCGGCCAGTTCGATATCGCCAAGATCGATGTCCGCGGCGAAAAGCCGGAGGCCCTGCAGCGCAAATTCAAGCTGCACCCTCAAGTCCAGCAGCAGCTCGACTGGCTCAACAGCATCGTCCAGCAAGGCTGAAGCGCGCCGTCGTTCATCAACCTGTCACAGTCGCAAAGATACACTGGGGGCGAAGCGCGCCCGGCCCAAGCGGCCTGGCGGCGACCTCCCGGAGGGCAATGAGCGATGAGTGCAGCGGCCGCGGTTTCCATGGTGTCGATCGGCGACCACGGAACCCTGAACACCAGGCTGTCCGAGCGGCT
>DATKOS010000124.1:0-4556 GCA_035524535.1 Bryobacteraceae bacterium | reverse complement strand
CGCGGCCGCCATCGCGATCAGGACTGGCGATGCCGCCAGAAGCGGCAGGAACCACAGCAGTCGCTTCCAGACGGGCATTTAGAAGGATGGCCCCACGCCGAACTTGCGGCCGAGCTTGACCCAGCGGGACGACCGTATCATTTGCATTTGCTCGTCCATCTGGCCGCGCCGGTCCTCGCTGCGCGCAAGCTGCTCCTCGAGCGGGGCCACGCGGTCCAGCAGGTTCTTGATCTCCGTGCGCAGCCTTTCGATTTCCGCGTCCAGGCCGCGGGCCCATTCGTTGCTCTTGCGAAGCTCGGCCTCCAGGCGCGCGCCCTCGCCGAGGGCCCACCGGTTGGCCTTCTCCACTTCCTCTTGCAGCGCGGCCACACGCGCGCGCCGCTCCTCCAACTCGCGGTTGGCGGACTCGGCCCAGCGGTTGCTGCTATGCAACTCCTCGGTTAGAGCGCGGTGCGCTTCCAGCAGTGCGGCGTGGCTCTGCTCCGCCTCCGCCAGCCAACTGTTCTTGGCCTCGACCTCGGCTTCCAGCTTGGCGATGTGGCGCTCGCGCTCGCGCAGCACGTTGGCGGTTTCCGGCACGTAGACGAATGTGGGAGCCCCGAGCTGCGTACGGTGGGCGCACACGGCCACAAAGAAATTCGCTTCCGCGGGCTTCGGTCCGGCATTGTCCACGCGAACTTCCACGGCGCTATCGGGCGCATCGGGTTGAAAGGCCAGCGCGTCCACGTGATTCTGAAGGAACAGGGAGACATGCGGGAAGATGCGCGTCAACTCTTCGCGCAGTTCGTCGAACTCGAACTCGTGGGCGTGGAACGGATTCGCTCCAGCGGCGCCGCGCGATTCATCGTAGTAGAGCTTGTTGGGGGTGGAGACGATGAACTGTCCGGTAGGGGCCAGCACGCGCCGCGCTTCGAGCAGAAACTGGCGCCAATCCGCAAGATGCTCGATTACCTCGAACGCCACCACCAAATCGAATGCGCTATCCGGGTGAGGCAGCGCCGCGCACGAAGCGCACTCAAAGCAGAGATTCGCCGCCTGATAGTGGGCGCGCGCGTGGCCCACGGCTTCGGCGGCGACGTCGGCGCCCACCACCGATTGAGCGGCCCGCGCCAGTTCCGCGGATCCGTAGCCCGCGCCGCAGCCCGCGTCCAGCACGCGCTTCCCGCGCGCCAGTCGCGCGGCGAACAGGTAGCGCGCCACGTGCTCATTCAGCAGGTCGGCGTCAATTTCGCCGGGGATGGCCCGCTCGCCCGTAAATTCGCTCATTCGGCGCCTCCGGCGGACGCGTGCACCTCCACGCGGCATGGCAGGTGCATGTAGCCGTCGATCTGCTTCCCGGAACGCTCCATTTGCAGCGCGATGGCGTTGTCGATCCAATCGCAGACGCCGCCGTCGGCGATGAACGGCGAGAAGGAAAACGAGGAGGGATAGAGTTCCGGCATATCCAGCAGAAAGCTGACGGTGCAGATCTCGCCGGGTTGCATGGGCCCGATGCCGCAGCCCTCGCGCGCCGTGTCGGTCCCGGAAAAGTCCATCCCCAGTTGATTGCGCATCAGGAAGCCGGCGACGGGATTCTCAAGCCTCGCCCTGGCGCGCAGGCTCAAGCGCACCTCGACGCGCGAGAGCGGCTCCAGCAGGCGCAATCGCTGGCCTTGCTCGTCGAAGACTCCCGCGCCCAGAACTTCCGCGCGGCCGTCGCCATGGCGGCGGTCGATGTTCGGAATCGTATCCACAATTTCGGCCGCGCCGGTTTGCGGCGGAGCGGCGGGGCGGGGAATTTCGGCGCGATGCCGCCGGTAGCGCACATCCCGCTCCGCCATGGCCGCCAGGTATTTGCCCGTCACCATGTCGGGATCGCCCAGCGCGGCGGGGCGTCCGCCATCCAGCCAGAGAACCCGGTCGGCGATGGCTTTCACTTCGGCGGCGGCGTGTGACACGAAGAGGATGGTAACGCCGCGCTGCCGGAGTTCGTGAACCTTGCGCATGGAGCGCTGGCGAAAATAGAGGTCGCCCACGGCAAGGGCTTCGTCGACAAGCAGAATTTCAGGGTCCACGTGGATGGCGACGGCGAAAGCAAGGCGCATCACCATGCCGCTTGAATAGGTCTTGACCGGTTGATCGATGAACGCGCCGATTTCGGCGAATCGCTCGATTTCCGGATAACGCTGCTCGATTTGGCGCGTGCTCAGGCCGAGGATCGCGCCGCTCAGGAATACGTTGTCGCGCCCGGTGAACTCCGGATTGAAGCCCGCTCCCAATTCAAGCAGAGCCGACACGCGGCCGTGAACCGACACGCTCCCGGACGTGGGTTGCAAAATGCCGGCGGCGATTTGCAGGAGCGTGCTCTTGCCGGAGCCATTTTGACCCACAACGCAAAACGTTTCGCCGCGCTCCACGGAGAAGGTGACGCCATCGAGCGCTAGAAAGTCGGTGTGCCGGCGGGCGCGGTTCAAAGACAGAAGTTCCGTAAGCCGGTCGCCGGGCCCACGGTAAACGGCGTAATTCTTCGATACCTCGCGGAACTCGACGGGGTTCACAGTGATTACGGAAAGATTAGTGTAACCCGGCCTTCCAATGGTAGTGGCCGCCGGATCGCCGGGGTCGCGCTTGCCGGGGCAATTGCGGACGCGCGCTCGGTTCTCACCCTGGCCTCACCGCCAGGTTCACCCATCCGGCGCCGTTCGCGCAAACGGCTGCCTGCCTCCGGTAGCCCGAAATGCGGGTCCGCGAACCGGGCCGGCGTGGGTAGAATGTAGAAAGTGCCTTACGATCTGATTGTTATCGGGAGCGGTCCCGGCGGATACTCCGCGGCCATACGCGCAGGCCAGTATGGTTTGAAAACCGCGTTGATTGAGAAGCAGCCTCGCTTGGGGGGGACGTGTCTGCTGGTGGGGTGTATTCCGACCAAGGCATGGCTCCAGGCCGCCGAAGTGTGGCAACGCTTCGTTCATTCGGAGGATGAGGGGATTCATTGCGAGAATCCGCGCCTGGATTTCCCCAAGGTCAAGGCGCGCAAGGACGGAATTGTCGCCAAGCACTCCAAGGGCGTCGAAATGCTGCTGAAGCGCGCCAAGGTGGAGCGCATCGCCGGCTATGCCACGCTCAAGGGCGGCGGCAAGGTGGAGGTGAAGTCGGACGCCGGCTCGCAGACGCTGGAGGCCAAGAACATCATCCTCGCGACTGGTTCCGAGGCGCGCATGCTGCCGGGGCTGGAGCCTGATCCGGAGCGCATCGTCACCAATATTGAGATCCTTGAGCTGAGCGCCGTACCGAAGAGTCTCATCGTCATCGGCGCCGGCGCGGTGGGCGTGGAGTTCGCCTCCATGTTCCGGCGCTTCGGGACCGAGGTGACGGTCATCGAAATGCTCCCGCGCATGGTTCCGGTGGAAGACGAAGACGTCTCGAAGGAACTCGAGCGCAGCTTCAAGAAGCAGAAGATCCGCGTGGAGACCGGCGCGCGCGCGGAGAATATCCAGAAGACCGCGGCGGGCGTGAAGCTCACGCTCACCACGCGCGAGGGCAAACAGGAAACGCTGGAAGCGGAGAAGCTGCTGGTGGCCGTGGGGCGCAAGCCGAACACGGAGAAGATCGGGCTGGAGAATACGCGCGTTCAGGTGGACCGCGGGTTCATCAAGGTGGATGCCAACCAGCAGACCGCCGAGCCGGGAGTGTACGCGATCGGCGATGTGGTGGCGGGCACGCCGCAACTCGCGCATGTGGCGACGCGCGAAGGCATGATCGCCGTGGCGCACATCGCGGGCAAACCCGCGATTCCCATCAACCGCAACCGGATTCCCGGGTGCACCTATACCGAGCCGGGAATCGGCAGCGTAGGCCTAACCGAAGCGCAGGCCAAGGCGCAGGGCTACAAGGTGCGCGTGGGCCGTTTCCCCTTCCTGGGCGATAGCCGGGCCACCATCCTGGGCCATCACGATGGCTTCGTGAAGGTGGTCTCGGATGAAACCTACGGCGAGATTCTGGGCGTGCACATCATCGGGCCGGAGGCGTACGAGCTCATCGCGGAAGCCGTCGCGGCGATTGAAGCCGAGGCTACCGTGGACGTGATGATGCAGACCATCCATGCGCATCCCACGCTCTACGAAGCGGTGGGCGAGGCTTTCAACGCGGTTTACGGTCTTGCCATCAATGCGTAGATGCGAAGTGCGGGAACTGGGGCGCATGGATTACGGGGAAGCGCTCGCCCTGCAGGAAGAGTTGGTGGCCGCCCGGCAAAGCGGGCAGATCGCCGACCAGCTCCTGCTGCTGGAGCATCCGCACACCATCACGTTGGGGCGCAACGGACATATGGAAAACCTGCTGGCGAGTGAAGCGGCGCTGGCCAGCGCGGGGATTTCGTTTTTCCCCATCAACCGCGGCGGGGACGTGACATACCACGGCCCGGGGCAGTTGGTGGGCTATCCAATTCTCGATTTGCGCGAATGGAAGCGCGATGTTGGCGCTTACGTGCGGGGAATCGAACAGACGATGATCGACACGCTGGCGGAGTACGGCATCGAGTCCGGGCGCATTTCCGGCCTGACCGGCGTGTGGGTGCG
>DATKOS010000123.1:0-10579 GCA_035524535.1 Bryobacteraceae bacterium | reverse complement strand
ACCAGCCCTAAAGCCTTTCCTATGAGCAGAAAGTCGTTCGTGACTGGCCGCGCGGATCATATCGGCGGAACGGGCGATGGAAGGCGGGCAGGAGTTTGAGTCAATCCGACCCTAATAGAAGAATCGATTGTTACACTATTGCCGATATGGCGTGCAAGCCGAAGTCCAAAGCCCCGGCCAAGAAGAGCCCGGCGAAGAAAGCCAGCTAGTAGCTGCGCCACTGCCGGGGGGCGCCGTCCCCCCGGCGCTATTCTCCGGGCGCGCGGTATTTCATCTGGAGGTCGAGGGCCTTGTCTACGTCTTCGACCGTGAGAAGGGGCGTGGTCTTGACGTTTACGGCGCCGGTGCCCGAGATGGTCAGGCTGAAGGCGGCCGCGGTAATCTGATCCGGCAGATCGACAATGCTGATCACGTCGTCCTCGCCGAAGGCGTAATAGAAGGCCTCCACCTGTCCTCCCGCCGCTTTGACGGCGGACTGGACGTCCGCGCGGCGGCCGGTGGCGGAATCGTTGACCAGGCCCTGAATACCCTGCGAGGTGTATTTGGCCTGCACGAGGAATTTCGGCATAGACAGCTCCTGAGCAAGGGTAGTGCGGGGGACGCGATGGTGTCAAGGCGAGGAACCGCGGCTGCCATCGAGCGAAGGGAGAAGGGCCCTTGGGGAAACGGCGCGGCTGACCGAGAGGTTCGAGCCACGTTATGCTAGCGCGGAGGAGGAATCATGACCGACAAAGAGGCCGCCCTGGCAGCTTGCGATAGCGCCGAAAAGGACCGGCTGGCGAGGTTGGCCGGCGTCTTTATGGATGAGTACGCCGCGGCGGAGGGGAAACCGAACGCGGAGGCCTTGCGGCAAGCGAGCGGAGAGCGGTTCCAGGCGGGAATGAAGGTACTGGCGGCGGCGCACGCGGCGGCGGAAGGGTTGGTGGGACGCGTATTTCCGCTAGGCGCGGCGGCGGGCGGGTGAGGCGGATTGGGAGGACTTGGCTGGAATCTCTTCCCCAGGGGTCGTCAACGACGACTGCGGCGCCGGCGGCAACCGCCTGGACAACTGCCTCGGCCTCGCCACGGTCTTTCGGGCATTGGGCGGCCCGTTCCGGCAGATAGAGGTCGACGGCTCCCTGGTCATAGTCGTCGTAGCGTTCGATGAAGGCGTACGCACTCAGCAGCCTCTTGAGGCGGTCCCTGGTCCCGCGCCGTCTGTGCATCTCGTTGCGGACGGCTCTTGGGAGGAGAACGCGGGAGAAGATGAGGCGCAGTTGGCGCGGCGGGTGCCTTCAAAGATGGTGTTGTTGACGGGGTAGCCGCGGTGGAGTTTGCGTTCGGTTTCGCGGTGCAGGTCGTCGTGGGAATCCTTGGATTCCCAATAGCCGCGGGGGAGGCTATTGGCATCGAAGACGGTGCCGTCGGGGCGGATGCGGTGGCCACCGGCTTTGGCGCCCGATTCCGCAATGAAGTGCCAGCCGTGCAGGCGGGCGGAATCGGCGAGGAGGTTTTCGAAGGGACGGCGGAGGCCTAGCTCATGCTCGACGCCCTGGGAGCGGAGGTCGGCGAGCGAGCGGTGGTATTCGCGGATGAGGGGATGGGCCGGCGAGAGTTGGGCGGAGGGCCGGGGCATGAGTGACGGAGAGACGATTGTAACGCGGGGCAAGGATCGGGCGGAAACGGCCGGGTCAGGATAGCTAGATCATGCCCCGGCATCTACGGATGGGGCGGCGGCATCGCCTGGTTATTTTGAGCCCACGGTGCCGCCCATCTTGCTTGACTGCCGGTGGACAGGCTGTCATACTGCTTCTAACTCAGTAGGGTCAGGAGGGGCTGGGAAATGAATAGATTAGTCTTGGGCCTTTTGTTGCTGGGGGTTGCGGCATCAGGGAGCGCCACTTCGCTCGCGTCGCTTACCTCGGGCGGATCCATCCATAACGGCGCCGCCTATGGGCAGTCGGTGACGACTCCCAACGGCGGCCCCTGGGACAACATCGACTTCAATTTCATGGACGATAGCAACAATTATGCCATCGGCGGCCTTTACGTTTTGACCGAGGCATACACCGGCGCGCCGGGAGACCTGAGCCCGTCGACAGCTGGGTACCTCGGCTTTACCAGCACAATCACCGATGGCGTTTGGAATTTCAGCGGCGTGACGCTTAGCTCGGACACGCAATACTTCTTCTACATGGATTCGATTGTGCCCCTTGGCCAGGGCGTCGATCTGGTATCCCCCAGCGCGTACGCGGGTGGGAACACTTACGCCGCCGGTGGGGGCACGTTCGTCTCCTTCTCCGGCTACGACATGGAGTTCGTTTTGGCGGGAGATCAGGTTAGCAACACGCCTGAACCGGGCACTTTGGCGCTGGTTGCCTGCGGGTTGGGCTTGGCGGCCATGCCCCGGCGCCGCAAACTCCACAGGGCTTAGACTTCAGGCCGGCTGCGCCTGCGCCGCGCGATTCGGCGCCGGCGGCGTGGCCCCACAGTGATATAACGGCTCAGTCGGCGGCGCCGGGCATGTTCGCGCCACGGATGCCTCTTACCCCATCTCTATTGCCGCGGCCCGGTTTGCGATTGGGGCGGGTTCAACAGGCGCAAGGCTTTGCGGGCGGTGGTGCTCAGGGGAACAGACTCCGCGGCAGCGGGGGCGAACCAGCGAAATTCCGTTTGGCCGGAGGGGCGCGGCAGCCGCTGGAGCGCCGCGGCGTAGACTCGCAGGGTATAGCGGTGATGAGTTATGGCGTGCCGAAACTCGCCCAGAAGCTTTCCGGCGCGGGCCTGGGGCAGGTCCTGGGGCGAGGGCAGTTCCCAGAAGCCGTTGATGCGGGCGACTCCGGGCGCGCCGCGCGTCAGCAGGAGGCGGGGACCTTTGCGAATGACGAGTAGATCGCCGCGTATGCTTTGAGGCTCGGCCTTGCGGAGCTTTACCGGGAGGCCGGCGGCGGTTCCTTCGGCGCGGGCCGCGCATAGAGATTCGAGCGGGCACCTCTCGCAGGCGGGGCTTTTCGGCAGGCAGACGGTGGCGCCGAGCTCCATGAGGGCCTGGTTGAAGAGGGCGGGATGGCGCGGGTCGAGCCAGTCTTGCGCGATGGCGCGGAAACGCTCGCGGGTGCGGGGTGAGCCGATCTCGGAGGCATCATTCTCCAGGCGCGCCACCACGCGAAGCACATTGCCATCCACCACCACGTGCGGCAGTCCATGGGCGATGCTGGCGATGGCGGCGGCGGTGTAATCGCCAACGCCCGGCAGGGCTCGGAGGGCTTCGAACTCGCGGGGGAAAGCGCCGGCCTGGTGGATGAGGCGGGCAGCGCGCAACAGGTTGCGGGCGCGCGAATAATAGCCCAAACCACTCCATAGGGCCAGGACGTCTTCTTCCCGGGCCGCAGCCAGGGACTCCACGGTGGGGAAGCGCGCCAGGAACCGCTCGTAATAGGGCACGGCGGCCTGCGCGCGGGTCTGCTGGAGCATGATCTCGGAGACCCAGATGCGGTAAGGATCGGCGGTTTTGCGCCAGGGGAGATCGCGGTGGCCGCGCGCGTACCAGCGGAGGAGAAGCTGGGAGATGCGGCTCTTCACTCGATGGTCCGCAGCCATTCCCCAACCACGGCGAAGCCTTCCGGATCCACTTCCCAGGCTTCGTAGTCCGGGTTGAGGGGTTCCAGGCGGATGCGCTGGTGGCGCCACTCATCCTCGCCGGAGCGGACCTTGACGCTGGTATAGCGTTTGACGGTGCAGCCGGCGGTGTCGTCCAGGATACCGCGGCGCTGGATGAGGAGGATCTTGCCCTGGCGCGAGCCGGCCGGGTTGAGGCGGAAGATGTTCAGGCTGCCATCGGGGATGCGCGGCTCCATGGAATGGCCGACGACATGGACGACGATCATGTCGCGATCGAGGCGCATGCCCTCGGGCGCGCGCACCCAGTCTTCCTCCGCGGGCGCCATTTCCTCGCCAAGGAAGCCGGCGGCGGCGCGCATGCTGTAGAGCGGCAGGTGGGTGCGGTAGGGCTCGGCGGCGACGGGCTCGACGTGCTCGGAATAGAGGCGGTCCAGCGCGCGGGTGAAAGCGTCCACGGCGACGGTGCGGCGCTCACTGACGCGAATGGCGTTGGAAGCGGCGTCCTCAAGCGAACGCAGCCAGGCCTCGGCGCCTTCCTGGGCCATGGCGTCGCGGAAGTGCGGTTCCAGAGCTTCGAGGACCTCGGCGTCTTGGGGATCGGCCAGCTCATCGAAGCGCTGGCGGAAACGGACCCAGCCCCGGCCGGTGGCTGGATCGAGGAGCAAAACCCCGGCGTTGCAGGAAGGGCGGCCCGGCAGGCAGACTTCGAGAAGGACGTAAACGCCTTCCCGAAGGCCGCGGATTGGGGTGACGCTGCCCGGCACGATATTTATCCTAACTTGCTTATCGGCGGGAAGGGGAAGGCAGGGGTCAGCCTTGCTTCACGCCGTCGGCGTGACCAGGGCTCCGAAGGCGGCTCCGCTGAACCATTGGACGGCGCGTTCCAGGGCAACCTCGGCCGGGGCGGGGTGGAAGCCGAGTTCCTGGCAGGCTTTGTCGTGGGTAACCCACATCTTCTCGCGGCCCATGCGGACGGCCTCCAGCGGCACGCGCGGCGGCTGGCCGGTGAGTCCGGCCCAGGCAGTGCTGGCGACGCCGGCGCACCAAGCCACGGCGTACGGCAGGCGGAGGGTAGGCGGCTTGCGGCCGGCGATGCGGGCGAGCTTGGCCAGGATGGCGGCTAGGGTCAGGTTCTCCGAGCCCAGGATGTAGCGCTCGCCGTCGCGCCCGCGCTCGCAGGCTAGGATGTGGCCCTCGGCGCAATCGCGCGCATCGAGGATGTTGAGGCCGGTGTCGATGAAGGCCTGGAGATCGCCGTTGAGGTAGTCCATGACGATCTTGCCGGTGGGCGTGGGCTTGACGTCGTGATCGCCGATGGGCGCGGTGGGATTGACGATCACCACGGGCAGCCCGGCGGCGGCGTATTCCAGCGCCACCTGCTCGGCGAGAAACTTGGAGCGCTTGTAGTGGCCGGACATGTCTTCGAGCGCGGCGGGGGTGTTCTCGTCGCCTAGCCCTCCGCGGCGGAAGCCGATGCAGCCGACGGTGCTAGTGTAGACCACGCGCTCCACGCCGCAAGCCTTGGCGGCTTCCAATAAATTGCGTGTGCCTTCCACGTTGGATTGGTACAGTTCCTCGGGGCGGCGGGCCCAGAGGCGATAATCGGCCGCGGCATGAAAAATGAGGCCGCAGCCCGCGGCGGCGCGCTGGAGCGACTGGGGGTCACGCAGATCTCCGCCGACGGTCTCCACGTCCAGATCGTGAACGCGGCTGCCGTTGCGAACCAGGGCGCGGACGCGATAGCCGCGATCGACCAGCACGCGGGCCACGTGCCAGCCGAGAAAACCCGAAGCGCCGGTTACCAGAACAGGCCTCATGCGACCACCTCGCCGGATTCCGAAGGGGCAGGCCCGCCGCCGCGATTGCGCGCGCCGGAGCCGGGTCCTACCGCAGAGTCCATGCGAGCATCTTCAAATTGTCGGCCAGGCCGGCGTTGATGCCCAGCGCGGCCGAAGGTTCAAAGCCGCAATGTACCATGCAATGCTCGCACCGTGGGTCGTTGCCCGGCCCGTAGCTTTCCCAGGGGGTCTGGGTCATGAGGGCCTCGAAAGTCTTGTAGTGGGCGTCGGTAATGAGGTAGCAGGGGCCCTTCCAGCCTTTCACGTTGTAGGTGGGGTTGCCCCAGGCGGTGCAAGGAAACTCATGTTCGCCGCGCAGGAACTCCAGGTACAAGGGAGTCTGGCGGACGGCGTACTTTTCGGCGATGCGCGCGAAATCGCGAAACTTCTCGTGAACTTCCTCGCGGGTCATGAAGATTTCGCGGTCGTCCACGGCGGAATAACCGTAGGCGGGCGCAATCTGGTGGCCGTCCACGTTGAACTGCTTGAGGTACTCGAAGAGCTCCTCAATTTCCGCCATGTCGGTCTCTTTGTAGACCGTGGTATTGGTGCAGACCTGGAAACCGGCGGCTTTGGCGGCCTTGATGCCTTCGATGGCGTCGCGGAAGACGCCGTCGCGCTCCACGCAGAGATCGTGGGTTTTCTCCATGCCGTCCAGGTGGACGTTGAAGTAGAAGCGGCGGTCGGGCTGAAACTCGCCCAGGCGCTTCTTGATGAACATGCCGTTGGTACAAAGGTAAATGGTGCGGTTGCGTTCGAGGATGCCGGCGGCGAGCTGGCCGATCTGCGGATACATCATGGGCTCCCCGCCGCAGATGGAGACCACCGGCGCGCCGCATTCATCCACGGCGGCCAGACATTCCTCCAGAGGGACACGCTCGCTGATGGTAGTTTCGTATTCCCGAATGCGGCCGCAACCGGTGCAGGTGAGGTTGCAGGCGTGGAGCGGCTCCAGCATGAGCACCAGGGGGAAGCGCTTGCCGATCATGGGGTGGGGGGCGCGCTTCTCGCCGGTCTTGGGCGGCAGGACGCGAAACGGATTGGCGCTTTCGGATTCCAGGACGGCGTACTTCTGCCATTCCGGCCGGGGCCGCATCTTGTTCTTGATGATATAGCCGGCCATTCCGGCAGTCATTGCGAGGGGAAATTTCATAAGCTAATCCGTCCGGTTCCGCGCCTTTGCAAACGCGGCGAGCGCCAACAGCGGGAAGTAATCCTTATACAGATGGTAATTCAAATAGAAGACCTTCGGGAAGCCGGTGCCGGTGGCGAGCTTCTCTTCCCAGCTTCCGCCGGCGCGCTGCGTATCCATGAGGTATTCGATGCCGTGGCGGACGCTGAGGCTGGCGGCGTCTCCGCCGGCGATGAGGCCGAGAATGGCCCAGGCGGTTTGCGAGGGCGTGCTGGGAGCGGGAACAAAAGCGCCGCGGTCATAACTGGCGCAGCTTTCGCCCCAGCCGCCATCGGCGTTCTGGATGGCGCGGAGCCATTCGCCGGCGCGCAGGATGTGGGCTTCGCGGTCGCTTTCCCCGGCCGCGGCCAGGCCACGCAGAGCAAAGCAGGTTCCGTAAATATAGGCGACGCCCCAGCGTCCGTACCAGCTCCCATCCTCTTCCTGGTTGCGGACCAGCCAGGCGACGCCACGGCGCACGGCCTGGTGGCTTGAGGCGACGCCGTTGGCGGCCAGGGCTTCCAGCACACGGCCGGTGATATCGGCGCAGGTGGGATCGAGCATGGCGTTGTGATCGGCGAAGGGAACCTGGCTGAGGAACTTCCAGTTGTTGTCGGCGTCGAAGGCAGCCCATCCGCCATCCTTCGATTGCATGGCCAGAACCCAATCGAGCGCGCGGCGGCGGCATTCGAGCCCGGGAACGTCCAGGCCGCCCAGGGCAAGCAGCGCCATGGCGGTGTCATCGACGTCCGGGTAGAACTCGTTGCGGTATTCGAAGGCCCAGCCGGAAGGTTCGGTATTGGGACGCTTCACCGACCAATCGCCCTTGCGGCGGATTTCCCGCGCGGCGAGCCATTGAGCGGCGCGGCGCGGCGCGGAATCGCCCGGCGCGGCTTCTTCCAGAGCGTAGGCGGCGATGGCGGTATCCCAAACGGGCGAGAAACAGGGCTGGAAGAAGAAGCGGCTGCCGTCATCCACCATCAGGCGGTTGAAGTGGCGCAAGGCATCGGCGCGCAGCGGATGATCCGGGGCGTAGCCCAGAACGTCCAGCGCCATGACGGAGTACATCATGGGCGGGTAGATGGCGCCGAGGCCGTCGGAATGGGCCAGGCGCTCGGTCATCCAATCGGCGGCGGTCTTCACGGCCCTGCGGCGGATGGCGGAAGGGCCGAACCGTTCCCACAGCTTCAAGGCGCGATCCAGAGTGAGGAAGGCGCTGCGCCAGGAAAACCAGGAATCGCCGCGATGAAATTCGGGGCTGGCGCCGGCGAGCCAGAGTTCGTTCAGCGTGAAGCCTTGAGGAACCGGGCGGCGCGGGTTGGCGGCGAGCACGATGGATAGGGATACGGCGATGGCGCGCGCCCAGGAGGCGATCTGGTAGGGCAGGCCGAATGGCAGCATGGCCGCTTCGGGAGGAACGGTGGGGCAATACTGCCGCGGGTAGAGACCGAAGAGGCTCAGGTTGATCTTGACGTAGCTGTTGGCCGCCTGGATGCCGCCGAGAGCCAGGATGCGTTCGCGCAGGCGAGCCATCTCCGGACGCTCCGCAGCCAGGCCGCCGAGCTTGAGCGCGACATAGGCCTTGACGGAGGCGCTGACTTCGGCTGGGCCGCCTTCGTAGATGTTGAAGCCGCCGTCGGCAAGCTGGCGGGCGAGGATGGAGCGGACGGCTTTCTCGATGAGAGGCTGCGTCTCCGGCCGCCACGCGCCGCCTTGCGCCGGATAAAGCCAAAGCTGGAAGAGAACGAAATCGGATTCGAGGGTGGTATCGGCCGACAGTTCGGCGCACCAATGGCCATCTTCCGCCTGAAGTCCGGCGAGATAGGCCGCCGCGCGATCCCGGGCGGACTCGGCGGCTTGTTCCAGAGTGCTGCCTGCGTTCTGCGGCGCCTTCATGAAATGGAAACGGTCAGTTCAGCCGGCAGCGAGAAACGGACGTCTTCCTCCACCAGCTCCAGTTCCTCCATCTGGTGGAATCCGCGGTCCCGCAGGAAACCCACCAGTTCCGCCACCAGGTGCTCGGGCGCGGAGGCGCCCGCGGTGACGGCGACGTTGCGCACGCCGTCGAGCCAAGCGGTGTCGACCTCTCCGCAGTCGTTGGCCAGATACGCCTGGACGCCCAAATTCCGCGCGACCTCGACGAGGCGCTTGGAATTGGAGCTATTCTCCGAACCTACCACCAATAGGAGATCACAGAACTCGGAAATCGCCTTGACGGCCATTTGCCGGTTCTGGGTGGCGTAGCAGATATCCTGGGCCGGCGGGCCCTGGAGATGCGGGAAGCGCTCCTTTAGGCGGTCGACGATGGCGCTGGTTTCATCCAGGCTGAGGGTGGTTTGGGTGAGGTAGCGGACGCGCGTGGGGTCGGGGAGCGCGAGCGCGTCGGCGTCCTCGACGGTTTCCACCAGGAAACTGCGGTCCGGCACTTCGCCGAGCGTGCCGATGACTTCGTCGTGGTCCTTGTGCCCGATGAGAACGATGCTGTAACCGTCGCGGGCGAAGCGCACGGCCTCCAGGTGAACCTTGGTGACCAGGGGGCAGGTGGCGTCTATGATGTTCAACCGCCGTTCGGCCGCTTGGCGGCGCACGGTGGGAGCGACGCCGTGGGCGCTGTAGATGACGCGCGAGCCGACGGGGGCCTCATCCAATTCCTCGACGAAGATGGCGCCGGCGGCGCGCAGTTCGTCAACCACGTGCTTATTGTGGACGATTTCCTTGCGCACGTAGATCGGCGGGCCGTAGAGATCGAGGGCGATCTTCACCACGTCGATGGCGCGCACCACTCCCGCGCAAAACCCCCTCGGTTTGAGCAGGAAGATCTTTTTATCGGTCCCGTTGTTGGGGCTGAACGGCTTTAAAGGCATAAGAGTGCAATTAGACCTATTATATCGCGCGGGGGCGCGGCTTTGCGATGTAAGAGGGCGATATACTTGCGGTTAGCTTGAGTCTAAGCCTCAAACAACCGATTCGGGCCGGGTTCGAATGGACGGACGCGGAAGTGACCGAAGGTCTCACCTTGCGGCTTGCGGCTTCGCCCGCCGGATTGTGCGCCATCCAGTTCCGCCCGGGCAGCTTTCGGGAAGAGGAACGGAATGACGAGGCCCCGCTGCTCCAGGAGACGGCGCGACAATTGGGCGCCTACTTCGCGGGGCGGCTCACCATCTTCGACCTGCCGCTCGACATGATGGGCACGCCGTTCGAGCTGCGGGTGTGGAACGAGCTGTTACGGATTCCTTACGGAGAGACGCGGACCTATGCGCAAGTGGCCGAGGCCATCGGATCTCCCAAGGCCGTGCGGGCGGTGGGCGCGGCGAACGGGGCGAACCCGATTGCCATAGTGGCGCCGTGCCATCGCGTGATTGGCGCGAGCGGGAAGCTGGTGGGCTACGGCGGGGGGCTGGAGCTGAAACGGCGGCTGCTGGAATTGGAGAGGCCTTCCCTGTTTCGGGCACAGGTCTGAGGGGAAGCTCGGCCGCTCCGGCCAGTCAGAGCGCGGGAACCGATTCTCTCACTCTCTGGGCGCGGGCTGGGAACGTATGGCTTCGAGTAGGGCTCCCTCGGCGGGGGAACGGAGGGGCGGGGCGCAGCGGTTGCCTTCCTCCATTTCGACCAAGAGGCGGAAGCGGCCCAGGAGGCTCCGGGCGCGGAAGACTCCTCCGATGTAGGCCACGTCCACCGGCTCGCCGGGTTGCCAAAGCTGGCCCCGCACGGCCGCGGCCAGGGTGGCGAGTTCCTGAGCGGCGCGGTTGAGTATCCGATTGGCCGCTGCGTCGCCAGCCTCAGCCGCGGCGTCGACCAGGGGCGCCAGAGCAGCCACGCGGTCGCGCGGCCAGCCGTCGCCGTAAAACCAGTGGAGCATCTGGTTGGCATCCACGGCGCCGGCGGCCTCCAGCATGGCCGCGCGCAGGGCGGTGGGCGGTCCCCAGCCTTCTTCCATGCGGAGCACGGCGCGCAAGGCCTGGCGGACGAG
>DATKOS010000122.1:0-16061 GCA_035524535.1 Bryobacteraceae bacterium | reverse complement strand
CCCCGGGCGAGCGTCCGAAGAATCATCATGTACAGAGTGCCGGGCAGAAGATCGGGGCTGTTGAGATTATCACCCAAGTTAAGAATACCTTTCTAGACTATGTATAGACCAGAAAGGAAGCCAAGTCAACTCAACCTGGTCCGCCGCCGGCCTCGCGCAGGTTGGAGGGATGTCCGCCCAGCCGCCCGGCCGGGCGAGGCATCGCCTTTCGCGGTCCGCCGGCCCCCTCCGCTCCGCGCGAATGCCGGGCTGTCCGCTCATCCCTGGAACGCCCCGCGTCCAAGAATCTCCCCGCCCCGCCGCTTGCTATCATTCGGTTGATACCAGGATTTGGAGGCCTCATGACCACGGACGTCAACCGCCGTAGTTTCCTCAAGGCCGCTGCCATCGCGGCTGGTCCCGCCATCATCTCGGCGCGCGGCGCGAACGAGAAGATCAACGTCGGATGGATCGGCGTGGGCACGCGCGGCGACTATGGCGTGCAGTGGCTGCACGACGCGGCGGCGGACGATGTGCAACTCACCGCCATCTGCGACGCCTGCGGCCCGTATCTGGATCGCGGCGTGGCCAACGTCCAAGAAACCTGGGGCAACACGCCCAAGACCTTCAAGGACTACAACGAGCTGCTGGCCGACAAGAGCATCGACGCCGTGTACATCATGACGCCGGAGCACCTGCACCACAACATGGCCATCGCGGCGTTGAACGCCGGCAAACACGTCTACCTGGAAAAGCCGCTGGCGCACACCATCGAAGAGGGCTGGGAGATCGTCGATGCCTGGCAAAAGTCCGGCAAAATTTGCCAGGTGGGCACGCAGAATCGCAGTTCGATGCTCTACAAGACCGCCAAGGAGTGGATCGACAAGGGCATGATTGGCGAAGTGCATTATGCGCGCGCCTTCTGGTATCGCAACGCGTTGGGCAATGGGAACCCGGCCTGGCGTTACGACATTCCGCCGTTCAAGACGCCCCGAACCGGCTTTGAGGTGGCGGCCGCCACGCCGGAGAACACGGATTGGAATCGTTTCCTGGGACCCGCTCCGAAGCGCGCCTGGGATCCGCACCGCTATTTTCAGTGGCGTCTCTATTGGGACTACTCCGGCGGCATCTCCACGGACCTGCTGGTGCACCAGACTGACATCATCAATTACATGCTCGGAAAAACCACCCCGAACACCGTGACGGCGTCGGGCGGCATCTACCGCTGGAAGGATGACCGCGACGTGCCGGACACCTTCAGCGCCCTATACGAGTATCCGGGCGGCTTCCACATCAACTACAGCAGTTATCTGGGGAACACCCACGAGAATTACGGCGAGCATATTTACGGCAGCGAAGGCACGATCGTCATTGAGAATCGCTGGGAGCTGCACTTCTACCCCGAGACGTACTCAGGCGTGCCGGCGAAGGTGAAGGCGCGCAAGGAAATCCACATGTACAACGACGCGGCGCCGGAGGTGAAGTCCGGGAAGGTGAAATCTGACTTCAACGAGGTCGATGGGGTGCAAGGCCACTTCAAGAACTTCATCGCCTCGGTGAAGGGGACGGAGAAGCCTATTGCGCCGCCGCCCATCGGGCAGGAGGCGGCCATCGGGGGCCACATGGCCACGCTGTCCTTCCGCAACAAGAAGATGGTGACCTGGGACGAGGCGTCGAAATCCGCCAAAGTTCCCGCGTAGCGCATCCGTATTCCCATGGCCGCCGTCGCCCAAATGGCCGCGCCTGCTCCGGCGCGGCGAAGGAAACCCTGGATCGTCAGCCGAGCGGTTGATCTGTCGCTGATCATCGGCGGCAGCGCGGCCGGCTATGTGTATCTGCTGCTATTCACCGTCTTTCACGTCCCGGCTTCGTACTTATGGTGGTTCTGGTCGGTCGGGTTTGACGGCGCGCATATCTTCGGCACCGCCTCGCGCACGTACTTCGACGCCGAGGCGCGCGCGGCGCATCCCAAATTGCTCTACGGCAGCCTGCTCTTCTTCTTTGCGCTCGGCCCGGTGATGGTGCTGCTCGGGATGAAGGGATGGCTGGCGCTGCTGGTGGGGGTCTGGGCCTATTACCACGTAATCCGCCAGCATTATGGCTTCCTGGTGCTGTACAAGGTGAAGAGCGGCGACCTGGCGTCTTTGGATAACGTGCTGGACCGCGTGTTCCTGGGGGTCACCATGGTCGCGCCGCCGTACTATCGCTTTTTCGTTCTGCACCCCAACGAGCTGGGCCTGCGGTTTTCGCTTGCGAACACGGCGCCGGCGATGTGGGCGATTGTCGGGGCCACGGTGTTCGTCTGGCTGGCGCGGCAAGTGGCGCGGTATGTGGGGTGGACTTCCCGCTCTGCTTTCCGGGCCGATCGCAACGCCGCGGGAGCGAGTGCGCTACCCGCGCCGGGCGCCCCCTCGACTCTCAAGTACCTGCTTTTCGCCGCCGTCATTCCTTTGCACTGGCTGACCTTCCGCTATCTGAGCTGGCAGGCGGCCGTGCCCACGGTCACGATTGTGCACAACCTGCAGTATCACGCCATCATCTGGCTGCACAACCGCAACCGCTACGGCGGCGAGGGCGGAGCGGAGCGCCATGGCCGCATCCCCGCGGCGGTGAGCCGCAGCCTGCTTGCCTACGTGGCGGCGGCGGTGCTTTTCAGTGCTGTCTACCGTATTCCGGGCTACGCGCTCGGTAATGTGTCGGACCTAGCCTTCGGTTTCTTCTGCGGCTTTGGCTTGACGCATTATTATCTGGACAGCCGAATCTGGAGAGTCCGCCACGACCCGGGGCTGCGAGCGGCCCTGGACATGGCCTAGTGCGATCATTCGCCCCGGCCGTTTCCGTCTGTTTCCCCACGATCCCCTCGCCTTTCTTTCATGGAGAGGCAGGTCCGAAATCCGCCGTCACATACGCTACAATGGCGTTTCCCCATGCCGGACCACGCGAAGTTTCTGCTTGCGGATAGCCAGATCCCCAGCGTTTGGGTCAACGTGCTGCCTTCGTTGAAAGAGCCGCTCGCCCCGCCGCTCCATCCCGGAACCCGCCAGCCGATTGGGCCGGCGGATCTCGCTCCCATCTTTCCGATGGAGCTGATCATGCAGGAGTTTTCACCGCAGCCGGAGATCGACATTCCGGGCGAGGTGATGGACATCTACAAGCTCTGGCGCGCCACGCCGCTGTACCGCGCGCACCGCTTGGAGAAGGCTCTCGACACTCCGGCGCACATTTACTACAAGTACGAAGGCACAAGCCCGGCCGGCAGCCACAAGCCCAACACGGCGGTGGCGCAGGCTTATTACAACAAGCGCGCCGGCATCAAGCGTCTGGCCACGGAAACCGGCGCGGGGCAATGGGGCAGCGCGCTATCCCTCGCCTGCAAACTGTTCGGCCTGGAATGCACGGTCTACATGGTGCGCGTGAGCTACGACCAGAAGCCGTACCGCCGCATGATGATGCACGTTTGGGGTGCGCAGGTGTTCGCGAGCCCCAGCAAGCACACCAACGCGGGGCGCGGCGTGCTGGCGGCGACGCCGGATACGCCGGGCAGCCTGGGCATTGCCATCAGCGAAGCCGTTGAGGATGCGGCCACGCATCCCGATACGAACTACGCCCTGGGCAGCGTGCTCAACCACGTGCTGCTGCACCAGACCGTCATCGGCCAGGAAGCCAAGCTGCAAATGGCGCTGGCCGGCGAAGAGCCGGACGTGATCATCGGGTGCTTCGGCGGCGGCAGCAATTTCGGCGGACTGGCGCTGCCCTATGTGCTGGACCGCATCAAGGGCAAGGGTCCGCGCATCGTGGCCGTGGAGCCTTCGGCCTGCCCCACCCTCACCAAGGGCCGGTTCACCTACGATTTCGGGGACACCGCCAAGCTCACGCCCCTGATGAAGATGTTCACCCTGGGCCACGATTTCGTTCCTCCTGGAATTCATGCCGGCGGGTTGCGCTATCACGGCGCTTCACCCCTGGTCAGCCACCTGATGAACTACGGCTACGTGGAGGCCAAGGCCGTAACCCAGCTTCCGGTGTTCGACGCTGCCGTGCAGTTCGCGCAGGCGGAGGGAATCCTACCGGCTCCTGAATCCTCCCACGCTATTCGCGCGGCCGTGGATGAGGCGCTTGCCGCCAAGGAAGAAGGGCGCTCCCGCGTCATCCTGTTCAATCTCAGCGGGCACGGCCATTTCGATCTTTCGTCATACGAAAGCTATCTAACGGGCAAGCTTGTGGACTATGAGTACCCTAGCCACGAAATCGAAAGAGCCATGGCTGGCCTGGACGCTTGATACCCGCAAATGGGGGTGGATTGTACACCTCAGTACGGGACAAAAACAGTTGCCTTTGGTTAGTATCAGTGTTACAGTAGTCCTATTAACGGCCCAGTACCAATAGATCTAGCCGTGGCAGCGAAAAGATGTTAGCGAGCGCACTCATCATTGGGTTCTCCCTGGTTTTGCTGGTGTACTGGTTTCGCTATAGTTGTGCATTGCTCTTGCGGGCGGGTACTGGACTTACTGCGGAGGATTCCCGGTTCAGCTTTGGCGAAGTGCAGCGCAGGCTGCAACAGCAATCTGAGCTCGATCCGCTGCGGCAATCTCTCCAGCGCGACTACGAGGTATTGATTTACCTGATTGAGCACGCCTCGGGTCTGGAGTTGGAGTCGATTGAAAGCCGTCTGCTGGTAGCGGATTACAAGCTGATGCAGTGGCAGTATTCGCTGACCAAGCGCCTGTTCCCCTCGCAAGCCCGCCGCGCCCTTTCGGAGATGGCTTCGGTGCTGGGCGCGCTGGTGGGCCGCATTGACGAGCAAGTCAGCCTGAGCTCCCAGGCGTAAGAAGCCTCACACAGCGTGAACCGGGCAGCCGAAGCCGCCAGCCGTGCGCGCGGCCGTCCTGTTTTCCTAGAGACCCACGGTTTCCTCAGCCCGCAGGCTTCCCAAGTTCATGCGAGGGCTTGCTTCGGCCGGCCGCGTCCAGTTGCGCCGCTCCACAATGGTGCGAGGCTCGTAGGTTTGCCCGGCCGCCAGCCGCTTCACTTCGCGCCGTGCGGACCACAGCAGCAGCGGCCCCACGGCGCGCTCCGCCAAGCGGGTGGCGATTCCGAACTCGCGGCCGATCTGTTTGCGGAGCTCGCGGATCTTCTCGGAGACCGCGGCATTCGCGCCACGAAGGTACTTCTCCATGGCCCACAGCGAGGCCGCATAACCGCTGCGCAGGCCGCGGGCTTCCCAGGCGAAGCGAGCACGCACGCGCGGATCGGGATCGTTCTTATAACGGAGCCATCCCGCCATGGTGGTGCGGCAGATGCGGTAAATGCTAGGGCCGTTGCGCTCATAGTCGCGCCGGAACGCCCAATCGAGCCAGTGCTTGGACTCTTCCCGGGAAATGGCGGCGTGCTGAAAGTTGAAGCGGTCCTGCCCATGAATGTCGGCCAGATCCACGCCTCCCAACATGCGCCCTTCTTCGCTCATCTGCGCGAACAGCGGCGTTCCGGGCACCGGCGTATAGAGCATGAACTGGTGGAAGTCGGTGTTGTGCGCGACGGCGTGCTCGATTTCCTGCTGAATGTTCCCGGGCGTGTGATGTTCCAGGCCCACGATGGTGGAACCCAGCACCTTGATGCCGTTCTGGTGCAGCTCGCGCGTCAGCTTGATGGTGTCCGCGCCGTTGAGCTTGTCGTAGCTCGAATGCGGCGACTCCAGCCCCATCCAAATCCACGACACGCCCAGCTCGACTAGTTCGCGGATGGAATACTGGCGGATCGCGTTGGCCGACGAAAACACGTAAAGCGACCACGGCCGGGCGTCGCGCTTCATGAATTGCAGAAGCTCCATGGCGCGGCGCTTATGCAGCAGGAAGTTCTCATCCATCATGAAGAAGGATTGAACGCCCATCTTGCGCTCCATATCGCGCATGACGCCGTAGAGCTCGCTGCCCTCGTTGTAGAAATTCAGATACTTGCCCTTGCCCCCAAAGAACGCGGAGGTGGTGCAGAAGTTGCATCCCATGGGGCAGCCCACGGAAGGAATGATGGTGGCCGCAACCGAGCCCTTCGCGCCCGGCAGCTTCATGCCCATGGTGCGGGCGTCGAAGCCGGAGACGATCTCCGGGTGTTCGATAGGCGCGCTCTCGTTTTCGCCAAGGTAGCGCCGCATCCAGGAGATGCCATCGCCGCGCACAATGTGATCGGCGTCAACGAGCTTGTCAATGCCCGGAATGGCCGCCACGTGCCCACCCACCACGATCTGAGACTTGGGCGAAATTCGCCGCACCAGGCGGCACATCTCCCGGACCTTGCCGACGTTCACGATGATGGAGGAAATGCCCACGACGTCGTACTCGTTTTCGCGCAACTCCGCTTCGAACGCCTCCCGTGTTGGAAAATCCAACACCGTGGTGGGTGCGGAGATGTTCCGCTGAATCATCAGGATGCCCCACGACCGGTGGAACATGCGCAGCGAAAACGGGCCTTGCTCGCGCGTCACCTGGTTGTGGTACAGCTCCATGGGGTTGATCTTGCGGCTGCCGAATTCGTCATCCTGCGCGTAGGGTCCGAACACCGAGCTGAGCAGGATACGAGCGCGAATGCCCTTGGGATGGGGTTCCATAATAAAGGACTTTGAGTACCTTAACACCGAATATAGCATTCGTACCCGGTAGAAAACACGGCGCTTACAGAACTATTACACAGGGCGGACGTGGTTTGGAGCAGACGACTCGGGGGCCTTGGCTCGGGGCAGCGCTCGCTTACGCTCGCGGCTCGGACCGGGGGCGCGGATCCACGGAGGGGATGCCCCACCGACCGATGACTAACAACTGATGACTTCCTCAGCCCGTGGTCTTGAGGCCGCCCGCGATCGCGTTCACCGTGACGAGGAGCGAGGTTAGAATGGGCCCGGCTTCGTCGTTGCGCTCATCCTTCGCGGCCTGCCGCCATTCGCGGAGGAGGGCGATCTGCTCGCGGTGCAGCCGCAGCAGTGCGTGCTTGCGGATTTCCACGGCCTGCTGCAGGCGCGGCCGCAAGGTGGCGCGGTTGCCGCCGAGGAGCTCCCGCAGCACGTCCTTGGTGCGCTCGTATTCCTCCAAGATGATGCCGAGGAACAGCTCGCGCAGGCCGGCGTCTTCCACTAAACTCGCGTATTCGCGCATCAGGTCCACATCCGCCGCCACCACGCCGAACTCCACGTTGTGCAGCAGGTAGGAGAGGAAAGGCCAATCCCGCGCGGCGCTCCGCAGCAGTTCCCATTCCCGGCCGCCGCGTTTGCGGGCCTCCTCGAACGCGCTACCGATGCCGTACCAGCCCGGAACGTTGAAGCGCGCCTGGCTCCAACTGAACACCCACGGAATGGAACGCAGATCGTCAATGGTCCGCCGCCCGGTGCGCCGCGAAGGCCGCGATCCGATGTGACTACGTTCAATGGCGTCGATGGGCGTCGCCTGCGAGAAGAACTCGACGAACCCGTCGGTGTCGATGAGCTGGCGATACGCGCGCCGGCTGGCGGCGGCCGCCGTTTCCAGCAGCGCCTCCACTTCGGGTGAAGTCCGTTCCGCCTCGCGCTCGCGGCCCAGCGTCCAGCGCGTGACGCCGGCCAGCAGCCGCTCCAGGTGCATGGTGGCCGTCAGCCGGTTGGCGTACTTCTGCGCGATCACTTCGCCCTGCTCGGTGACCCGTATCTCGCCCTGCAGCGAGCCCGCCGCCAGCGATTCCAGGAACACGTGCGTGGGTCCGGCGCCGCGGCCTATGGTGCCCCCGCGGCCGTGGAAGAAGCGCAGTTCCACGCCGGCCTCGCGCGCCACCTCCGACAGCCGGATCTGCGCTTTGCGCAAATACCAGTGGCTGGCCAGAATGCCGCCGTCCTTGTTGCTGTCGCTGTAGCCGATCATGACTTCCTGCAAGGGCCGCGGCAGCCCCTGGCGCTGCTGCAGCCGGCGCAGGGTGCGCTGCGTCATGGGGTGCGCCAGGAAGTCGGCCAGAATGTTCGGGCTGTCCTCCAGGTCGCCGATGGTTTCAAACAGCGGGGTGACGCCGATTTCGCATTCGAGGCCGCCCGGGGCGCCGTGCACCAGTCCGGCCTCCCGCGCCAGCAGGTAGACATTCAGCAGGTCGGAAGCGCCGTGCGTCATGCTGACGATGAACGAGCCGATGCCGCCCGCTCCGTGGGTGTCGCTCCATTCGCGTACCAGCCGCAGAACGCCCACGCTGGCCGCGGCTTCCGGCGGCAGCGCGGTGGAGGATACGGCGAACGGGCGCGGCGAAGCCAATTCGCGGTCCAGCAACTCCCGCTTCCGTTCTTCGCTCCACTTCCCGAAGTCCTCGCCGCCGATACCGGCGATGGTCAGCAATTGCGCGATCGCCTGGTTGTGAAAGCTGCTGTGCTGGCGGATATCGAGCGACGCCGCGTGGAACCCGTAAACGGCCGCCAGGCGTTCGGCCATTCCCACTTCAGCGCGCGCCACGGCGTCCGCGCCCACGGCGCACAGCGCGTCAGCCAGAAAACGCAGATCTTCCTGTAGCTCCTCCGGCAGCCGGTAGCGGCAGTCCACCTGGCGGGAGCCGCCCGCATCCGGCAGGCGCGCCAGCATCACGCAAACCCACTGCCGCCACGGCTCGCCGGCGTACTGGCGAAGCAGACGCGCCGTCCTTTCGCCCAGCCTTCCCGAATAGGACGAGATGCGCTCGTAGAGCGCGGCCGGCGCCGGTTGCACGGAATCCGACAGGCTCAAACTGCCGGCCAGAGCCTGGAGTTGCTGCTTCAGCGCGGCCACGGCCACCTCGCGCAGCGATTCGAGCGAGTGGCGGGTAATCTCCGTGGTGACGAAGGGATGGCCGTCGCGGTCGCCCCCTACCCAACTGCCGAAGGTGAGGCGCGGCTCCGGCGGCGGCGCAACGCCCGGGAAGGCCCACTCCCAGGAGGCGCGGAAGCGTTCGGAGAGCAGCGGCAGGACCAGCGGAAACACGTGCGAAAGGTAATAGAGGGTGTTGCGGATCTCGGATTCCACGTCCGGCCGCGATTCCACCATCTCGCCCGTTCGCCAAAGCCTCTCCAGGCTGATTTCCAGCCGCCGCCGCAAGGCTTCCTGCTCCATGGGGCTGCGCGTCGGGTTCTCGCGCTCCACCAGCATCAGGTAAATCTCGCGGTGCCGCTCGAGCACGGAAGCGCGTTTGGCTTCGGTGGGATGCGCCGTCAGAACCGGCTGCACGTGAATCGACGGGAGAATGCGGAACAGATCCTCGGGCCCGAACCGGGCCTCCCGCAGGAGGCGCAGTTGATACGGCCAGCCGCCCGGCTCGGTGGCCGGTCCGCCCGCCGCCTCGCGCATGCGGCGTACCTGGTTCACGGTGTTCTCTTCCACCATGTTCAGGAGCTGAAACGCCATGGAGAGCGCCTGCGACCCGCGGGCCGGCAGCCGCTCGCCCGGCTTGGGCGGGGCCGCGAAGGCCTCTCCGGCAAGGCGCCCGAGCTCATCTTCCTGGATGGCCGTGAGCGAGGCTTGAAAACGCCCCAGCAGAAACCGAAAGTCCTCCTCCCACTTCTTCAGCGCCACATCCACCATGTGGTCCGGCCGCCGCGGCTCCGGAGTCCGCGCCTCAGAGTGTCCCGTCCTGAAAGCCCCCATAAAACTAGTGTTCCATGAAACGCCCTCGCGACGCAGGGCGGAGAATTCATTCCGAGGGTGTTCCCGATCCCGCGCCTGAGAAAGGTGCGCGGGGTTAAAGCTCCTCGCCCTTTACCAGATCCTCGAACGTCTCGCGTTTCCGGATGACGCGCCAGTGTTGGCCTTCCACCAGAATTTCCGGCGCTCGCGGGCGCGAGTTGTAGTTGGAAGACAAGGTGAAGCCGTAGGCGCCGGCGTCTCGCACGGCGAGGAAATCGCCCGGCATGGCGCAGGCCATTTTGCGGTCGCGGGCCAGAAAATCGCCGCTCTCGCAGACCGGTCCCACCACGTCCGCCACCATTTGCGGCAGCGGACTGCGGCGCACGGGGAGGATCTCATGATGGGCGCTGTAAAGCGCGGGGCGGATCAGGTCGTTCATGGCGGCATCCACCACCACGAATTCCTTTTCGCCGTTGCGCTTGCGGTAGAGCACCCGGGTGAGCAGCACGCCCGCCGCGCCCACAATGGAGCGCCCGGGTTCCACCGCCACTTCCAGGCCGCTATGGCGCAATTCCGCGCGCAGGCTTTCCACGTAGGCGCGAATGGCCGGGGTCTTTTCTTCTTCGCGGTAGGCGATGCCCAGGCCGCCGCCCAAATCCAGACGCCGGATGGGATGCCCCTGCGCACGCAGTCCGGCGGCCAGCGCCAGGGTCTTCTGCAGCGCTTCCAGGATCGGGCTCGGGTCGAGCATCTGCGACCCGATGTGGCAGCTCACGCCTTCCGCCATGAGGTTCGGGTAGCGCCGCGAACCTTCATACACGGCTGCGGCCTCGCGTATATCGATGCCGAATTTGTGGCTGCTCAAGCCGGTGGAAATGTAGGGATGCGTAATCGCGTCCACGTCCGGATTCACGCGGATGGAAAAGCCCGCTTTCACGCCCAGCCGCGCCGCCAGCGAGTCGATGAGCGCCAACTCCGCCTCCGACTCGCAGTTGAACCCCCGAATGCCCTTTTCCAGGGCGTATTCCACCTCGGCGGCGGTCTTGCCGACGCCCGAAAAAACCACCTTCGCCGGGTCGCCGCCGGCCTGAAGGACGCGGTACAACTCGCCGCCGGAGACGATGTCGAATCCGGCGCCGGCCTTCGCCAGCAGCGAGAGCACCGCCAGCGAGGAATTCGCTTTCACGGCGTAGCAGACCAGGTGCGGCAGATCGCCGAGCGCCTCGTCGTAGGACTGGAAATTGGAGCGAATCGTCTCGCTCGAATATACGTAGGACGGCGTGCCGGCATGCGCTGCGACATCGGCCAGCGCCACCTGCTCGCAATATAGATCGTTTCCGGAGTAAGAGAACATGGACGGCGAAATGCGGATGGCAAGCCCGCAATTGCCAGTATCCCACGGTGGGGGCTGCACTCCGAAATGTTACTATCCAGAGTGATGAACGCACCTTTGGTTGTTGTGATGATGGGAAGCAAGTCCGATTGGGACGTGATGAAACAGGCCGCCGAAACGCTGAAATCGTTCGGCGTGCCGCATGAGTGCCGCGTGCTTTCGGCGCACCGCACGCCGGCGGAAACCGCGGAGTACGTATCGCAGGCGGAATCGCGCGGGGTGGAAGTGATTATCGCCGCCGCGGGCGGGGCCGCGCATCTGGCCGGCGTCTGCGCCGCGCATACGGTGCTGCCGGTTCTGGGAGTGCCGATGGAAAGCGCCTCCCTTAAGGGAATGGATTCGCTGCTCTCCACGGTACAGATGCCGGCGGGCATTCCGGTAGGTACGTTGGCCATCGGGACGCCGGGCGCCAAGAACGCCGGACTGCTGGCGGTGGCCATCCTTGCCACAAGCCGCCCGGAACTGCGCGACAAGCTTCGCCAATTCCGCGGCGAGCAAAAGGAGAAGATCCTGCGCGACAGCTTGCTCCAGGCGTAAGAGCGCGTGCCATAATCCGGGTATGCAGATCACCTGGCTGGGGCATGGCACGTTCCAATTCCGGTTGCCTTCGGGCCACGTCCTCTTGATGGACCCCTGGACCGAGGGCAACCCGGCGTATCCGAAGGGCTTCGAGATTCAGAGCGTGGATGTCATCTGCATCACGCACGGGCACTTCGATCACGTGCATGACGCCGTGCCTCTGGCCAAGCGCCTTTCGCCGGCCGTGGTGGCCATCTACGAGACGTGCCATTGGCTCGAGTCGAAGGGCGTGGGTGATCTCCGTCCCATGAACAAGGGCGGCACGCAGCAGGTGGGCGAAGTGGCCGTCACCATGACGCACGCCGTGCATAGCTGCGGCATCCTGGACGACGGCAAGATCCTCTACGGCGGCGAAGCGGCGGGCTACGTGCTGCGTTTCGCCGACGGCCGCGCGCTCTACTTCGCCGGCGACACCAACGTGTTCACCGACATGGCGCTCATCGAGCAGCTTTACAAGCCGGAGCTTGCCTTCCTGCCCATCGGCGACCTCTTCACCATGAGCCCGCGCGAAGCGGCCGCGGCGTGCGCCATGCTGAAAACGCCGCGCGTCGTTCCCATGCACTTCGGGACTTTCCCGCCGCTTACGGGAACGCCGCAAAAGCTGCGCGAGCTGCTCACCGGTTCCAAGACGGAAGTGTGGGAACTGGAGCCTGGCAAGACGGTGGAGTGGTAGCGGCGTTTCAGCCGTACTATGCCCGCTGGCAAGCCACGGCCGGACGGCTCCTGAGTTGACCCGCCCAGGACCCCGGCCCCACAATGGTTCTGACACGGCGAAGCGGTTATGCTGCGCAAGGCGCTTTTTTGGGCGGTGGTAGGTACGGCTATGCAGATTGCCGTATCGGCGGCTTCACCCTATGTGGCCGCGGTAGATGTCTCGCGCGTCCTTTACGAACAATTCTCGCAGGCTCAGATCCTGGAACTGCTCTTCGATGTGGCGCCGAGCGTCGCGTTGGCCTGGTTCCTTCTCTGTCTGTACCGCGAGTGGTTCCATGGCGCCCCGGACAGCAAACGGCGCACCGCGGCCTGGGTCGCGCTGCTCTTTTGGTCTTTCCGGATTGTGGTCGCACTTGTGGGGCAGGCCGCCAGGCTGCTCCTGCACGCCGGCCGCTGGGGAACCATCAGCCAGGTGAGCATTCGCCTCGGGTCTCCGCTCTGGGTGGTTGTGCCGCTGGCCCTGGCGTGGGTGGCGTTCCTCAGCATCTTTCAGAGGCGGCGCCAGGATGCCCGGACGCCCATGGCGCGGTCCTTGGCCGGCATCGCGTGCGCGGCCACCGTGGTGGAAGGCCTCGCGGTCTCTTACGCGCCGATGTCCGCCGAGCTCCGCTTCTGGCCCAAGATCTCCGTATGGGCAGGCACGTTCCCGGGTTGGTGGTTCGGCTTACTGGCGCCGGCGGCCTTGCTGGCCAATTGGATTCTGCCCGCCTGGTTCCTCTATGCGTGTTCCACGGAAGGCGGTCCGCGGCGGTCCGCGGCGGGGTCCCGTCAACCCGACTGGACGGAGCGGATCGTGAATCGCATCGCCGCGGCCATGAGCCGTTAGCCGCTTCATCGCCTGGTAATCGGCCCCCGTGCCGCCGCAAGACGGTCGTGCCGCGCGAGCCGCGATGGCAAGAGGGCGCGCGCCGCTAGATCGATGCGGGTGCGCTTCGGCCGGGAACGGACGCTCCTGGCGCCCTCCAGCGCCCGGCGGCCCGCGCTCCCGTAGAGTAAGATAGCCCTATATGTTCTCCCCGCGCATGTTCCTGGCCGGATCTCTGTTCGCCGTCCTGGCGCTGTTCGCCACGGCGCGTCTGGACGCGCAACCGGCGCCGGCGGCGGATATCCAGGAATCTCTGTTGAAGCTCAACGAGCTCGGCACGGTCCTTACCGTCGCCGCGCACCCGGACGACGAGCGCAGCGACCTGATCGCCTACTTCTCTCTTGGCCGCCACATGCGCGCGGCGTATCTGTCGATCACGCGCGGGGAAGGCGGGCAGAACGTTCTCGGTCCCGAGCAGGGCGCGGCGCTGGGGTTGATCCGCACCCAGGAGCTGCTGGACGCGCGCCGCATCGACGGCGGCGAGCAGTTCTTCACGCGCGCCATCGACTTTGGCTTTTCCAAGACCGCGGCGGAGGCAATGGCCAAGTGGGGGCATGACGCGGTACTCTCCGACGTGGTGTGGGTGATCCGCCGCTACCGTCCGGACGTGATTCTGCTCTCGTTCGGCGGAACGCCCGCCGACGGGCACGGCCATCACCAGGCGTCGGCCATTCTGGCCAAGGAAGCTTTCGATGCGGCCGGCGACGCCACGCGATTCCCCGAACAACTGCGCTACGTGCAGCCATGGAAGCCCTCGAAGATCGCGCGCGGCGGCGGTTTTGGAGGGCGCGGAGGCGGGGCGAACGGGCCGCAGCCGGTGGCGCCGAGCGTGGAGATCGATACCAGCGGCTACGATCCGCTGCTGGGCTACTCGTTCTCTCAGCTCGCCAGCATCAGCCGCAGCCAGCATCGCAGCCAGGGGCTTGGCGCGATGGGCGTGGGCGGCGGCATGGGCGGCGGGCGCGGCGGCGCCTTCGGGGGCGGAGCGGCCACGGCCGCGCCTTCACCCGACATCTTCGACGGCATTGAACATTCCTGGAAGCGCTTCCCAGGCGGGGCAGCCATTGGCGCGATTTTCTCCCAGGCCATTCACGAATACGATTGGCAGCACCCGGACCGCATCATTCCGCTGCTGGTGAAGGCCCGCCCGCTGATCGCGGCCATCGACGACCCGCTGGCGAAGATCAAGCTCGCGGACCTGGATGAGACCATCGCCAAGTGCGACGGCATTTGGGCGGACGCGCAGGCGCGAGAAGGGAACGTGACGCCGGGGTCGCACGTGCCGGTGGCGCTGACCGTGGTGGCGCGCGAATCCGTACCCATGACGGTTCAGTCCATCACGCCAGAGAGTCTGTGGGACGGCAAGCCGTGGACGCCGGCGGCGGACGCGCCGCGCAACGAACGCATTCCGGATTACGATTTGGAAATCCCCGCCGCGCAACCCTATTCGGAGCCTTACTGGCTGCGCCAGCCGCCGCGCGACGGTGCGTACGTGGTGAATAGCCAGCAGCTCATCGGGCTGGCCGAATCGCCCGTGGAGCGGATGCGCATCCGGCTCACGGTGGGTGGTACGCCCATCGAACTGGTGCGCCCCATCCTCTACCGCTATAACGACCGCTTGGAGGGCGAGAAGGTACGGCCGCTCACGGTGGTCCCACCGGTGGCCGTCAACCTGCCGCTCTCGCCGGACGATATCACCAATCAGCCCATGCTCTTCCCTTCGCAAGCGCCGCGCAGCTTGAAGGTCACGGTGACCGCGGAGGTGGCGAAGGCGGAGGGCTCCGTGCGGCTGGATGCGCCGGCGGGATGGAAGGTCTCGCCCGCTTCGCAGACTTTCCAACTGGCCGCGGTGGACGATGTTGCGGAGCTGACGTTCCAGGTGACGCCGCCCGCGGCGGAGGGATCCGGGACGCTGCACGCGGTGGCGACCGTGGGCGGCAAAGAGGTAGCCGCGGGGATGACCACCATCGCCTACGAGCACATCCCCCAGCAGACGCTCTTTCCGCCGGCGGATGCGAAGCTGGAGCGCTCCGACATCGGCATTACCGCGCACCGCATCGGTTACATTATGGGCGCCGGCGATGAGGAACCGCAGGCGCTGCGCCAGCTTGGCCTGGATGTGACGCTGCTGGATGAGGCCGACCTGCGCGCGGCGGACCTTTCCAAGTACGATGCCATTGTGGCCGGCGTGCGTGCCTACAACGTGCGCGGCGATCTGCGCGCCTACCAAAGCCGGCTGATGGATTATGTGCGCAACGGCGGCACGTACGTGGTGCAGAACGTGCGCGAGAACGTGCCCGATATCGGCCCGTATCCGTTCACCATTTCCGGCGGGAACACGGCGCGCATCACGGACGAGAATTCGCCGATTGTGTTTACGCACCCCGATAGCCCGCTGCTGGCGCGGCCCAACAAGATCACCGCGCGGGATTTCGAGGGCTGGGTGCAGGAGCGCGGGACGTACTTCCTGACGCAATGGGACCCGCGGTATGAGACTGTGATTGCCACCAACGACCCTGGGGAAAAGGCGCTCGACGGCGGCGAGATCTGGACGCACTACGGCAAGGGCGTCTTCATCTATACGGCCTACGTGTGGTTTCGCGAGCTGCCGGCGGGAGTGCCGGGAGCCTTCCGCATCTTCGCGAATTTGCTGAGCGCGAAGTGACGGAGCGATGCCCAGCGCGTTCCGGGGGCGGAAGAAGGTCTGGCTCGGTTTGGCCGCAGAGGAAGCGTTCCCGGCGGCCGGTTCGATTCGCGTGAATCGGCGGCTGGCAGCGCTATTGGCGGCTCAGATTTCGATTTCCACGTCTGCCCCGCTTACACGCACGTTGTAGCGCGCTACATCGCGAACCGCGGGTGGAGCCAGAACCTCGCCCGTGGTCACGTCGAATACGGCCGCGTGCCAGGGGCAGGTGACTTCCTTGCCGCTGAGGTAGCCTTC
>DATKOS010000121.1:0-5407 GCA_035524535.1 Bryobacteraceae bacterium | reverse complement strand
CCCGGCCAGCCACCCTCGATGTAGTCGATCCCGAGTTCGTCAAGCGCGCGCGTAATCAGCAGCTTGTCGTCCACCGAGAAAGAGACCAGCTCGCCTTGCGTGCCGTCTCGAAGCGTCGTATCGAAGGTGTAGACTCTCATGGCATCTCTCTTCGAACCGAGGTCCTTCCGGACCTGGGCGCGGGGCCGAAAGGCGCACGGAATGCACCGCGCCCCCGGCCCCCGGTTCCGGCCCTTATTCCTGAGGTACGCCGACCTCCTTCTTCCTCTTCAAGAACGGCATCATGGCTCGCAAGCCGCGGCCGACTTCCTCGATGGGCTGAGTTCTGGCCGCTTCGCGCATCGCCAGAAACTTCTTGCGCCCGGCCTTGTTCTCGTCAATCCACTCCTTGGCGAACTGCCCGGACTGGATCTCCGAGAGGATCTTCTTCATTTCGGCGCGCGTCTCTTGGGTGACCACCCGCGGCCCGCGCGTGTAGTCGCCGTACTCGGCCGTATCGGACACGGAGAAGCGCATATACGCAAGGCCGCCTTCCTGGATGAGATCCACAATCAGCTTGACCTCATGCAGGCACTCGAAATAGGCGATCTCCGGCGCGTATCCGGCCGCTACCAGCGTCTCGAAGCCGGCGCGGATCAATTCGCTCACGCCGCCGCACAGCACCGCTTGCTCGCCGAACAGGTCGCTCTCGGTCTCTTCGCGGAAGGTGGTCTCGATGACGCCGGCCTTCAGGCAGCCAAGCGCCAGCGCGTAAGCCAGGGCGCGCTCCACCGCCTTGCCCGTGGCGTTCTGCTCCACCGCCACCAGCGCCGGAACGCCCGCCCCTTCCACAAACAACTCACGCACGCGATGCCCGGGAGCCTTGGGCGCGATCATGCTCACGTCCACATCCTTCGGCGGGGCAATCTGTTTGAAGTGGATGTTGAAGCCGTGCCCGAACATGAGCGTCTTGCCAGCCGTCATGTGCGGCGCGATGTCGCGGCTGTAAATCTCGCCCTGGACGTGATCCGGCGCCAGGATCATGATGACCTGGCCGGCCTTGGCGGCCTCGGCCGTGGTCATCACTTTCAGCCCGGCCGACTCGGCCTTGGCCCATGACCCGCTCCCGGCGGCAAGCCCAACCACGACATCCAGCCCGGAATCCCGCAGGTTCAGCGCGTGCGCATGTCCCTGGCTCCCGTAGCCGATGATGGCCACCGTCTGGCCCTTCAAATAGCTAAGATCTCCGTCTGCTTCGTAATAACGTTTCAACATGGACGCTCCGTAAGTAAGTAGTCGTGAGTTATCGGTCTTCACTGATCAGCCCGCGGGCCATTCTGATGGCCGTTGACCGAAGATTAAGGACAGAAGACTGAGAACTTCTCTTCTTAGTAAACCGATTCTTCCAATTTCGCTCCGGCCTTCGTGGGCACGGGCGGCTGCAACTTCAACTTCTTGGCATCGAGCGGGATGGCCACAGCGCCGGATCGAGTGACATCGATTTCGCCGTAACTGCCCATAACGTCGATAAACTCCTGAAGCTTCTCCGGCGCTCCGGTAACCTCAATGGCGAAACCCTCCGTGGAGGAATCCACCACGCGGCCGCCGAAGATCTCCGCCTCCTTGAGCACCGCCTGCCGCGCTTCCAAGCCGGTGCGAACCCGCACCAGTACCAATTCGCGCAGCACCTTCGGCGAGTCCGTGAGATCGGTGGCCTGAAGCACGTTGATGGGCTTGTTGATTTGTTTGAGCACCTGCTGCCGCAGCGAGCTATCCACCTCGACCATAATGGTCATGCGGGACACTTCCGGATCGAGCGTGCGAGCCACTGTGAGACTCTCAATGTTATAGCCACGCTGGCTCAGCACGCCGGTGACGCGCATCAGCGCGCCAGGCTTGTTTTCCAGTAACAAAGAAATAGTAAGTAACATGAATATCTCCCGTTATCGCGCCGCGGCGGGCTCTCCCTGAGCCGGTCCGAGGACCATCTCGTTGATGGCTCCCCCGGCGGGAACCATGGGATACACCGATTCGAAGGGCGAAACCGCCACGTTCAGCAGGTACGGGCCCGGGAAGTTGACCGCCCGTTCCAGCGCTCCCGCAAGCTCCGAAGGCCGTTCCACCGTGGCCCCCGGGAAACCGTACGCCGCCGCCAGCTTCTCCGCATCCGGGAAGCAATCGAGCTGCACCGCGCTCAGGCGGTCGTTGAAGAACAGGGTCTGCCACTGGCGAACCATTCCCAGGTGCCCGTTGTTCATCACGATGATCTTGATGGGCAGGTGGTTGGACGCGACCGTGGAGAGCTCGGGGATGGACATCTGGAAACCGCCGTCGCCCACGATCGAGAACACCAGCTTATCAGGCCGCGCGAACTGCGCGCCGATGGCGGATGGCAAGCCGAAGCCCATGGAACCAAGGCCCCCGGAAGTGAGCCACAGGCGTGGCTCATTGAAGCGGATCAACTGCGCCGCCCACATCTGGTGCTGGCCCACGTCCGTGCTCACGATGGCCTGTCCGCCGGAAAGCCGGTCGATTTCCCGCATGAGGTGCTGCGGCTTGATTTCGGTATCCGACACCTCGGCGGTAAGGGGGTGCTCCGTCATCCACTCGCGGATCTGATGCCACCAGGCGCGGCGCCCGGCGCGAACCTTCTCCTCGATAGGCGGCGCTTCGGAGAGCAGCTTATTAATCTTGCCGAGGACGCGCTTCACATCGCCGACGATGGGAACGTCCGGCGCGCGATTCTTGCCGATCTCCGCGGGATCGATGTCGATGTGGATCACCTTGGCATGCGGCGCGAAGGCCGCCAGGCGCCCGGTGACGCGGTCGTCAAAGCGCACGCCCAGCGCGATCAGCAGGTCGCATCCGGTGAGCGCCATGTTGGACGCGTAGCTGCCGTGCATGCCCGGCATGGAGATGAAGTTGCGGTGCTCGGAGGAGAGCGCGCCAAGGCCCATGAGCGTCTGCACCACGGGCGCGTCGGTCATTTCCACAAACTCGCGGAGTTCCTTCGCCGCGCCCGCCGCGATGATCCCGCCGCCGGAATAGACCAGCGGACGCATGGCCTCCTGCGCCAACTGCGCCGCCCGCTTGATTTGGCCGGTGTGCCCCTCGGTGAAGACTTTGTACCCGGGCAGGTGGATGGTGTTCACGGGCTGGTAGTGTCCCTTGCCCTGGAAGACGTCCTTCGCGATATCCACCAGCACCGGCCCTGGCCGTCCGGAAGCCGCCACATAGAACGCCTCGTGCACGATGCGCGGCAAGTCTTCCAGGCTCTTCACCAGGTAATTGTGCTTGGTGGCGGAGCGCGTGATGCCGAACGTGTCGGCCTCCTGGAAGGCGTCGCTGCCGATCAGTTTGGTGGAGACTTGGCCGGTGATGGCCACGATCGGAATCGAATCCATGAGCGCATCCACCAGACCCGTGGTCAGGTTGGTGGCGCCCGGCCCCGAGGTCGCGCAGCACACGCCGATCTTGCCGGTGGCGCGCGCGTACCCTTCCGCCGCGAATGCCGCGTTTTCCTCGTGCCGCACCAGGATGTGCCGGAAGGGATTATCGTACAGAACATCGTAGAAAGGAAGCGTGACGCCGCCGGGATACCCGAACATGCAATCCACGCCTTCCCGCACCAAACATTCCGCCAGCATTCTAGCGCCGGTCATTAACGTCGACATATTTCCTTTACCTCAAATCCTTGTCTGTTGCTCAAAAACCACGCCACAAAACAAAAAAGGCCACCGGCCGGTTTCACCCCGCCGATGGCCTTTGGAACCTGATGTCCCAACTGGCCTCAAGCGGGGCCGGCTACGATGACCACAATAATAATAGCGATGGGAAGAAGATTGCGGACTGGGAGACGGTTCAACATCGAGGAACTACGGGTAGTGTAGCGTAGCGGGGCGTGCAAATGCAAGGGCATGGCGGCATAAATTAAATTAATGCCGATCCGGCGAAGCGCACCCGGCCGCTCTGCGGGCCCCGCATGTTTCGCGCAACAGCAACGCCCGCTGCTCCCATGGCCGAAATCCACCACGACGGTGCTTTGCGGCCAGAAGACCGGCAAGCCAATAGTCTCATTTTCAACGAGTTACATTTGGCACGCCAGGTGCATTTGTGTTCAGGCACGAGGCACTGTCATGACTTGTTTTCGAAATCGCGTAGTTTCCGGATATATCCCAGCCGCCATCCTGCTGTCCGCGGGACTCGCCCTGGCGCAGGACCAGCCCCCTGCGCCGCCAGCCGGTCCGCAAGCGCAGCCTCAGGCGCAAGCGCCCTCGGATAGCGGCTGGCGCCGGTTCAACGGCTCGGCCGACCCTCAAGCCTCCGCGCCGGCGCCGCCGCCCGAAGCAGCCGCCAAGCCTGATCCATCCGAACCGGTGGATCGCAGCGACGATGCCGCGCCTGAGGCGCCTCAATCCGCGCAGGCCGCACCGCCAGCCGTTGCGCCGCCGGCCAGTGCCCCACCGATGACGCTTCCCGCCCCAGCGCTCGCGAATCGCCCGCCCGCCTATGGCGTGCCCGCGGAACTCACGGTGAAGCCGGGCACCTATGTAAGCATGCGAATCAACCAGATGCTCAATTCGAACCGCAGCCTGATTGGCGACACGTTCTCCGGCACGCTCGCCCAGCCCCTTGTCGTGGACGGCGTGGTGGTGGCGCAACGCGGCCAGACCGTTTACGGGCGCGTGGCGCTCGCACGAAAGTCCAGCGCCAGCCAGCCCTCGGCGCTGGCGCTGCAACTCACCGGCTTATCGTTGGTGGACGGCAATCAGGCGCCGGTGCAAACCCAACTGGTCTCATGGGAAGGTGGTAAAACGCCCGCCGGAGTGGAAGCCGGAACGGTGATTGGCACCACCGCCATGGGCGCGGGCATCGGCGGCGCCATCGGTTGGGGAACGGGCGCTGCCGTGGGCGCGGGCGCGGGAGCCGCCGCCGGCGCGATTGCGGCGCTGGTGACGCACAATCGCCCCACGGTGGTCTACCCAGAAACACTCCTCACATTCCGCTTCGACGCGCCGCTGACCATCGATACGACGCGCGCCACGCAGGCATTCCGCTACGTGAGCCCGAATGACTACAACGCGCCGGCCCGCTTGCAAACCCGGGTTGGCGCGCCGCGCCCGCCTTACGGCTCCTATTACGGGCCGTATGCTTATCCGCCGGCGTACTACCCATATCCCTATGCCTATTGGGGACCGTATTTCGGAGTGGCTGTTGGACGCCGGCCTTTTGGACGCTGGTAGACGCCAGGCTAGCTAGTGCGTCATCGAATAGACGACGTAGTTCACCCCGAGCCGAATTCCAAGGGCCGAGAACTTCTCCGGATAGGAGGGGTCATCGGCCCACTCCCAGGAGTCTCCGAGATCTGAGTTGAACGAAATCGCCACCATCACGCGATTCTTGTCGTCATAGATGCCCATCCAATGAG
>DATKOS010000120.1:0-4808 GCA_035524535.1 Bryobacteraceae bacterium | reverse complement strand
AATGGCCCGTGCGGTGCGTGAAGTACTCGCCGAAGCCGGCGGCGCGGATCACGCCGCGGCAGGCGTCGTCCACTTCGAAGCCGCGCAGCGGGTAGCCCTGGGCCTTGGCGTCCATCACGCGCTTGATGGCGGCATCGCGCGCGCTGGTGACCACGCCGAACACGTTGCGCATGCGGTCGCCCGGCTGGTCGCCGACGAAGGCAGTCCAGGTGATGTCATAGTAAACTGCGTCGGGCTGGTCGAGCTTGGCCCACATGTCGAGCAGCACCCAGTCGCCGGGGCGGATCGCCAGATGCTTCTCTTCGGTGGGCTCGTAGTGCGGGTTCGACGCATTGGCGTTGGCGCCGACGATGGGGCCGTGATCGGTGACGAGGCCGGCCTTCGCAAAACCGTCGCGGACCGCGAGCTTCACGTCCAATTCGGTGACGGGGGCGCCGTTGCGCGTGCGTTCGTGGATCAGTGCGAAAGCTTCGGCGCGGACGCGGTCGACGCGGCGCCCGGCTTCCAGGTGCGATTCGAGTTGTCCGGCGGACCAGCGGGCCTCGAAGGTCTGGATGAGCTCGGCCGAGCTGACCACCTCCACGCCCACGCCGCGCACCAGTTCCACCGTCCCGGCATCCACCATGGAGACGTACGGAATGGCGCAATTCGGCGAATACTGCATGGCCACGCGCCGCAGCCCTGCCGTAAGCCGCCGCAGCCCCTCCACCTGCTCGGTCCAACTGGAGTAAGGAATCTTTCGGCCCGGAAGCGCCGCCGTCATGCCCGGCTCTACGCGGTGCTCCAGCGCAACCGGCTCGCCTTCCGCCGGAATCAGGTAATACCAGCGCCGCGTGGGCGTGCTGCGCGGCGTGAAGCCGAGGACGCGATACGCCAGCGGATCGCGCAGATGATGGTCGAAGAACAGCCAGCCGTCCAGGCCCTGCTCGCGAAGCTCACGCTGGATCGAATCGAGGCGCATGAATATACGCTACCAGCTATCGCCCCTCCCGCCCGCGGTTTCCCCCGCGATGCCGCGCGTCCTTGCGGACCGCACTCAGCGCTTCACCAAGCCGCGTCCAATCCGGCGCCGCTACTTCGCCGGACACATCGCCAACTTCACCGCGAATGCGGCGACGCGAGCCCACCGGTCGCTGCTGCGCTTCTCCAAGGCGAACGACTGCGTCGGCGCGTCCACGCGCGCCCGCCAGACGGCCACCGTGGGCACGCTGCGCAAAAGAGGCGGCCTCGCGCTGGTTCCGCGAATGCTCCAATTCGCACCGCCATCGCGCGATTCGTAGAGTTCGAAGCGGTTGGCCCCGCCGCCCCGGCCGATGTCGAAAATCAACCGTCCGTCCTGGCGCGTCGTGAAGAAGAAATCGTACAGGTCACCCGGGTGTTCCTCCGCGAAGACGTTCTGCCGGTTCCACGTCTTGCCGCCGTCGTTGGTCACCATGAGGAACGGATTGCGCGAGTACGGGAACAAGGCTTGCCCGCTCACCCAGCCATTCTGCGCGTCGGCGAACTGGATGCGGTCGAAGCCCGCCCCGCGGATTCTCTCCGCGCCCTCGCGCCACGTCTCCCCGTTGTCGTCGCTCACCAGCAGCTCGGAGTAGAGCGTCACCGACGAAGAGTGGATATTCCCGGCCGCGAACAGATGCACGCCCACCGATTCCACCGCCGTGATTTCCAGGTACACCGGGCACGGGTCGTCCGCGGAACAAACCATGCCGGCCCACTGGAAATCCTCATCCGCGCAGTCCAGGGGAACCGCCATCGGCTTGCCGGAATTTTGCAAGACTACCGGGGCGGGCGCGAGTTCCGTGGGCTGCTTGGCGGCCGCCTGTGGCGCGGCTCCGGCTTGGGCCTCCGACTCCTGCGCCGGCGCCAACCAGCCCGCTAGCACGATTAGCCCAATAGAGCCATATATCTTTAGCCCCATTTTGTGCCCGTTTGTCCAGAAACCTCTGTACCGTTTGGGCGTACCGCCGGCGTCTTTAGAGGTAAGAATCCCCGTTACGAAAGCGGGCGCGTCTCAAGGAAGTTCTTGAGGGCGCCCGTTTTGTTTTTGCCGCCGCGCCGGCGGAAAAGCCCTCGATTCCAACCGCCGTTCCTCCAGCCTCACTCGTCCGAGACCCCTTCAAATAGCACGGTGCTCAGGTACCGTTCCGCCGCATCGGGCAGAATCGTCACAATCGTCTTCCCCGCGAACTCCGGCAAGTGCCCCAGCCGAACCGCAACCGCCGCGGCGGCTCCGCTGGATATGCCCGCCAGAATCCCTTCCTCCCTGGACAGCCGCCGCGCCGTTTCCACCGCTTCCTCGTTCGTCACCAGTTCCACGCGGTCCACCACGGAGAGGTCCAGCGTGTCCGGCACGAACCCCGCGCCAATGCCCTGAATCTTGTGCGGGCCCGGTTTCAGCGGCTTGCCGGCCAGCTTCTGCGTAATCACCGGGCTGGCCGAAGGCTCCACGCCCACCGAGAGGATATTCTTGCCGCGCTCCTTCTTGAAGTAGCGGGAAACGCCGCTGATGGTGCCTCCGGTCCCGATGGCGGAAATGAAAACGTCCACGGCGCCATCCAGATCGTCCCAGATTTCCGGTCCGGTGGTCCGCACGTGGATGTCCGGGTTGGCCGGGTTCTTGAACTGCTGCAGCAGGACCCAGCGGTTCGGGTCCGAGGCCACAATCTCCTCCGCCTTGGCGATGGAGCCCGCCATGCCGTCGGGACCAGGCGTCAGCACCAGGTCCGCGCCCAGAGCCTTCAGCACCTTGCGGCGCTCAATGGACATCGTCTCCGGCATGGTAAGGGTAATCGGGTAGCCGCGCGCCGCAGCTACAAACGCCAGCGCGATGCCGGTATTGCCGCTCGTGGGCTCAATCAGCGCCTTTCCCGGCTTCAGCACGCCGCGCTTCTCCGCGTCCCACACCATCGAGGCGCCAATGCGGCACTTCACCGAGTAGGCCGGATTCCGGCCTTCGACCTTGGCGTAGATGACGGCCTTGCCGCCGTCGTTGAGCCGGTTGAGGCGCACCAGCGGCGTGCGTCCGATGCTCAGGGAATTATCGTCGTAAGCTCGCAAAATCAAATCTCCCAGTTGAGAACAAACTTGTTCTGCTTCTCATTCCACTCGCGCAGCAGGTCCGCGAACGTGATTTGGTCCACCACGCCCGCCACGGCCTTATCCACGCGCTCCCACATCGCGCTGAACGGTGTTTCGGCCGAGCGGCGCTCGTGTCCCTTCCCCGTGCGCAGACCTTCCACCGAGCGCAGCACCTCGCCGGGCGTGATGGATTCGGGTGGACGCGCCAGCAGATAGCCGCCCTCGGCCCCACGGCGCGACTCCACGAATCCCGCCTGCTTCAGCCCCGCCAGAATCAGCTCCAGAAACTTCTGCGGGATCTTCTGCCGGCGCGCGATGTCGGCGATCCGGATCGGCTCGCCCGGGCGCTGAGCGGCCAAGTCTAGAATAGCCAGCAGCGCATAATCACTCTTTACGGAGATGTACATGGAAGGCCCTGAGCCGGAATCACCACCAACCCAGTAGAGATTGTAGGGCATGAGGAGGGGTCTAAGCAATGGGCCCAGCCGCGATCGCGAAAAAGCCTGCCCTCGGCGCGCCCGGCAAACGCCGCCGTCAATCGTCTGCGCCGGCGGCGAACCCCGGCGCTGACGGAGCCGGACCGGTTCCCAACGGAAAGCAATGCGTCGGCGTGAAGAGCGGAGCCTCCGGCCTTACCGGTAGAGAGCGCTCTGGCGCGAGGGCGGCGCTACTTCAGGTTGTCTTCAAACAACTTCAGAATCCGCTTGTATTCGTCCGTCCAACTGGAAGCTTCCACAAAGGTGTGGTTCTCCACCGGATAAACCGCCAGTTGCCAGTTGTTCTTATGAAGCTCAATGAGCCGCTGCACCAGCCGCACCGTATCTACAAACTCCACGTTCGTATCCACCATGCCGTGGCAAATCAGCAGAGCGCCCTTCAAACCCTCGGCAAAGTAAATCGGCGACGACTTCCGGTAAGCCTCCGCGTCCGTCTGCGGCAAATTGAGAATGTCCGACGTGTAGCCGTGATTGTAGAGCGCCCAGTCACTCACGGGGCGCAGCGCCGCGCCCGCGGCGAATACATCCGGCTGCGTGAACATGCCCATCAGCGTCAGAAAGCCCCCGTAACTGCCGCCGTAAAGCCCAATCTTCTTCGGGTCCGCGCCGTACTCAG
The DNA here is from genome assembly GCA_035524535.1 of Bryobacteraceae bacterium. Lineage (GTDB taxonomy): Bacteria > Acidobacteriota > Terriglobia > Bryobacterales > Bryobacteraceae > BOG-224. Next base: position 614 of record DATKOS010000120.1, on the reverse strand, counting down.
TGACCGCGTACTTGGCCGCGTCCACAACGTCGTCGAGATCTTTGCCGCCCATGTGCTCGTAGATCGCCGCGCGCCAGTCGCGTCCGTATCCCGCCGAGCCCCGGTAATCGGCGTCAATCACCAGAAACCCTCGGTCCATGAGGACGTGCTGAAACATGTACTCGCGGTAGTAATGCAGGGACCAGCCGCGGTCCACGTTCTGCAGGTATCCCGCACCGTGGATGAATATCACCGCCGGACCGCCACGCGCGAAATTCGCCGGCTTGTAGACGCGCGCCGAAACCTTCGCGCCGTCCCGCGCCGTGAACTGCATAATGGGGGCATCCTGCCACGCGTAGTCGAAGAACTCCGGCGCCGGAGAGTTCGTCAACTTGCGGGCCTCTGCCATTGGCCGGTTCTCCTGCACATACAGTTCCGGCGGCTTATTCGTGTAGGAGTAGACATCCGCGATCCAGCGGCCATCGGGCGAAACCGTGGCTTCATGCCGGCCGGGAGCTTTGGTAAGGCGCGTGAGCGGGCCGCCCTCCGCGTTCATCTCGTATAGGTGGTTCTCATACGGCCCGTCATAATTGGCCGTGAGATAGAACTTAGATTCATCCGCCGATTGATTCACT
>DATKOS010000119.1:0-9217 GCA_035524535.1 Bryobacteraceae bacterium | reverse complement strand
TAGTGTATCCGCTGCGGGCCCGGCCCCAGCCAGAAAAAAAACCACGCGGCCCCGCGCCGCAAAACCGGTGGAGACCACCGGGCTTGCCGATCTGGCCGCCGCCGTCGCCCAGAATCCCGCTCCGGCCCCCGCCCCGGCGCCGGAGGAAATCGCCAACCTCGCTTATTTCTATTGGGAAGCCCGGGGATGCCAGGGCGGCTCTCCCGAAGAAGACTGGCTGCGCGCCGAGCAGGAACTGCGCGCCCGCCTGGACGCCGCACTCGCTTAATCCGCCGATTCGTTCCGGCCGCCCCTGGAGGCGCGGCCTAAAGCCTCTGACGCCCCGTACCTAGTGGTACTTCCGCAAGACGGCCAGAAGACGGCCTTGAATCTGTACGTCCCCCGCGTGGGCCATAATGGGCTTTAGCTCCGAATTTGCGGGCTGCAGGCGGACCATGTCCCCCGGCTCGCGATAAAACCTCTTCAGCGTCGTTTCCGAACCGCCCACGAGCGCGACTACGATATCGCCGTCGCTCGCCTCGGCATTGCGTTCCAGCAGGATGACGTCGCCATCGCAAATGTGATCGTCGATCATCGAATCGCCGCGCACTTCCAGGGCGAAGGTGTCCGCATTGCCCGCGAAATCGGCGAAATTGAGCGTCTCGCGCTGCTCGGCCGCCTCCACCGGCGCGCCCGCGGCGATCCGCCCAAGGAACGGAACCTGCAGCGCGGGCTTGCGGCGGCGCCCCTGCAGGTACTTCGGCGAGACTTCCAGCGAGCGGCTCTGGTTGTAGCCGCGCGTCAGGTAGCCTTTGGACTGTAGCACCGAGATGTGCTTGTGAACGGTTGCCAGCGATGCGAGTTCCAGCCCCCCCGCGACCTCCTCAAAGCTGGGGCTGTAGCCATTCTCGTCGATGAAGTCGGAGATGTAGTCGAGCACCTGCTTTTGCCTTCTGGTCAGAGCCATACCCACATTGTGGGCGAATAAAAAGGGAAAAGCAAGCGCTCAGTGCAGCACGACGGCGGTTTCGAAGATTGCGCCCCAGCGGGCCCGCTGCCGCGTGGCTGGGATCTTTCAATCCGGCAAGATAGCAGAGGGTTCCAGTATTCTCACTCTGGCGCTCCAGCTACGCGCAGAGGCGGCATCATACTTGCAATTATGCGTTACGAATGCAAAACTGCAAAGCTTGCCCGGCCGCGCCCCTACTCCTCTTCGTGAGCCGGAATTGCGGGAGCGGCGGCCGTGGCCGTCATGGCTTCCAGTTCCTCGCGGCGGATGGGCCGCGCCGTGGACAGCGTTTTCTCGCCGGCGGGATCGAGAACGAACTCCGACGCCGCCGCGAGCTCCGCCTCAAGGTTGAAGTCCGGAATTCCGTTGAGCCCGGTGACCCGGGCTACGCCCCGCTGATCCACCACGCACTCCATGCCGTTGCGCAGCTTGAAACGGATCTGGAACTCGCGGCGAATGGAGAGCCTGCGGAGGTCCGCCAGCTTCATCGGGCTTCCTGGAACTCGTCTTGCAACTCACCGGCCGCCGCGCGGTTTGCCAGGGCCTCCTGGCAGGACACGCAGTAGCGCGCCCACGGCACCGCTTCGAGGCGCTTCGGCGAAATCGGCTCGTCGCACTCCATGCAAGTCGCGTACGCGCCCGTCTCGATGCGCTGCAGCGCGTCGGAGATCTCGCGGAGCAACTTCATGTCGATGGTGTTGCGGTTCAGAAAAATCCACTCTTCGTGGTGCTGCTGGCTGAGATCGCCTTCGTCGGAAGGGCAATCGAGTCGCGCCACAACCTGCGCGGCCTTCTGCGCGGACATGCTACGCCGCACTTCGTCCGCCTTGTTCTCGAGTATCTTGCGGTAGCCGGCGAATTTCGGCTTACTCCCGCTCTTGGTAATCGTGTTCATTTCCCTCTGGGCTTCCCGCCCTCTTGACCAGACATAAGTGACGCTGTTAGCCAGGTAAAGGTTGCATGAGTTTCCGGAGAATTCCGTGCGGAATTCGAAAACAAAACAGAGTAGCCCCAAAGGGCAAACAGATCCGCAACCAGGGATTAGCCCTAATGGGCTGGCTCCAAGGGCCGTTTCCGCTGCGCACCGCCGGTTCGTGTATTGGCCCGCCGGCGCCCGCTACGCCGATCATTCGCTTGAGATTCGGATTGCCACCGCGCAGGCAGGGCGCGCGCCCGGGAGCCAGGCTCTATTCCGAGTATCGCTTGAAAATGAGGCACCCGTTGGTGCCGCCAAAACCGAAACTATTGGAAAGCGCGTAGTCGATCTTCATGGAACGCGCCTGGTTCGGCACATAGTCGAGATCGCACTGTGGATCGGGCGTCTCGTAATTCATGGTCGGCGGCGCGATCTGGTGTTGGATGGCCAGCACCGTGATGCCGGCTTCAATGCCGCCGGCGCCGCCCAGCAGATGCCCGGTCATCGACTTCGTGGAACTCACCGCCATCTTGTAGGCGTGGTCGCCGAAGGCGCGCTTGATGGCCGCGGTTTCGGCGCGGTCCCCCACCTCCGTGGAAGTGCCGTGCGCGTTGATGTAGTCGATGCGGTCCGCGTCAATGCTCGCGTCGCGCAGGGCGCTTCGCATCACGCGAAACGCGCCATCGCCGTTATCCGGCGGCGCGGTGACGTGGAACGCATCCGCGCTCATGCCGTAACCCACCAACTCGGCGAGCACGTTCGCGCCGCGGCTGCGGGCGGATTCGAGCTCCTCCAGCACCAGGATGCCCGCGCCTTCTCCCACCACGAACCCGTCGCGATTCAAATCCCACGGCCGCGAGGCGCGTTCCGGGTCGTCGTTGCGCGTGGAAAGCGCGCGCATGGCGGCGAACCCGCCCACCCCCATCGGCGTCACGGCGGCTTCCGTCCCGCCGCAAATCATGGCGTCGGCGTCGCCGCGCTCAATCATCCGGTAGGAATCGCCTATCGAATGCGCGCTGGTGGTGCAGGCCGTCGCCGTGGCGGAGTTCGGTCCCTTGGCGCCGCTGCGGATGGAGACGTGTCCGGACGCCAGGTTGTTGATGGTGGCCGGAATGAAAAACGGCGAGATGCGCCGCGGGCCGTGTTCCAGCAGGGTCTGATGTTCGCGCTCGATCACCTCGAACCCGCCGATGCCGCTGCCGATGTAGACGCCTACCCGCTCTTCGTTTTCCGCAGTCACCTTAAGGCCGGAATGCTTCAGGGCAAAGTCCGCCGCCGCGATGGCGAACTGGATGAACCGGCCCATCTTCTTGATTTCTTTTTTCTCGATGTAATCGGAGGGATTGAACCCCTTCACTTCTCCCGCAATTTGGCAGGAAAAGGCCGAGGGGTCGAACTGGGTGATTCGTCCGATGCCGGACTTACCCGCCAGAAGCGCCTGCCAGGACGCATCCGAGCCAATCCCCAACGGCGTCAGCAGACCGACGCCGGTCACCACTACTCTTCGCGACAAGACGAGTCTCCCTGGTGAGAAAAGCGGCTACTTCTTGGCGGTCTTATTCTCGATGTACGCGACTGCGTCTTTGACGGTGGTGATCTTCTCGGCATCCTCGTCGGGGATTTCAAGTTCAAACGCTTCCTCAAACGCCATCACGAGCTCCACGATGTCCAGAGAGTCGGCGCCCAGATCGTCGACAAACGACGCGTTGGCATCCACCTGGCTCTCATCGACGCCGAGCTGCTCGACGATAATCTGTTTCACCTTCTGCTCTACCGCTGCCATTGATTCCTCCTGGGATTATGCGAACGCGATGATTTTAGCGACCTTCGCGGCCTTTACGCAACAATTCTTCGGCCCGCGCGCACCACGACGGACTTACGCGTTCCCAAATACAGAATCTCCATTTTGCCACGGAATTGGAACGCAGCGGAGGACCCTATCCGTCCTAATTCTTCGCTGCTACCGCGTCCACCGCGAAACCGGCGTCCATGGAGCCCGCGCCTTCCCAAAGCAGCAGCCACCCGGCCGGAGGGTGGGCAGCCCCCAGGAAGCCAGGACGCACCTTGCGCAACTGCGCCGCAATTCCCGAAGACAGCGCATAATACCGCGCATAGGCAACCGACCCCGGCGCGGCCCCGGCCTGCTCCAGCGCCGCGCTCAGGCGCTGCAGCGCCAACCGCGCGTCTTTTTCTTCATAGCCGAAGGACTCCTGGGTGCCCGTCAGAACGGCCCACGGTGAGTCCAGTAGGGCCGCGGCGGATTCTCCGCTTTGCCCGGACGGCCCGGCCCCGTCAATCAAGCGCATCCCTCCCCCGGAAGGCTGGTTGAGCCGCGCCACCGCCTCGCAAGCGGCGGAGGCTTCCGTGGGCACGCGCCGCGGCCGCACGTAGTCGGCCGCCGCCGCCGGAAAAACCGCCCGCAACTGCGCTCCGGCCGCCGCCAGATCGTCTAACGAGCTCATATAACAGGTGACTCGCACCACATCGTTTTCCGCCACACCCGCGGCTCGCGCCACATCTCCCAGCCGCGCTAGCGACTTCGCGACAAGCGGCGCAGCCGGGCTCGACGGGTCATCCGCGGTCGCGGCTTGCGCAGACAGGAACACCAATCCCCAGGGATTCACGTCCCGGCGCGCCTCGCTGACGGCCTCCAGCATCACCTGCGCGCCCGGCAGAGACAGGCCGCCGGCCTCAATCAGGCTCAACGCCGGCAGCGGCTGCTTGCGGCTGGTGAAAGTTTCACTCACCAGGTCGCGCACGCGGCGCACGTCGCCCGCGCCGGCCACAAACGCGCGGATGTGCAGTACCGCGTCCTTCCCGGTCTCCTGAGCCAGCGTCTTCAGCGCGTCGCGCACCTGCTGCGTCAGCAGGCCCTTGGCCGACATCGGCACAACGTGGAATACCAGCCGCCGGGTGGCGCCGCTCACCGCCAGCGGCAGCTCCTTGAGCGGCGCGGGGGTCTGCAACTGGTCCTCGTCTTTCTTGGAGTTTTGGGCGGAGGAAACGGCCGCCGCAAACAAGGACAACGCCACAGCCGTACCCGCGCTCCAAGGGGAGTTCCGGAGTGGCCGCCGCATCATAGTGGATTCTAGCAAACGCCCGCCGCCCGGCACATTTCCACAGGTTTCAGCCAATGGCTCTAGGCCCTTGTGGCGGCTTCTTCGGCGCACCCTTGGGCGGGTCTTTCCAGCCGAGTTCCGGGTACGCGATGTAACGGCACAGGCGGCCCGTACACTCCGCCGCCAGGAGCCACGTTCCAATATCCAGGACCGCTCCTCCCGGCCGTCCCGCCACGACGCCCCACACAGCGAATGCCAGAAGCGGATAGCCCGCCAGACGACAGGTGTGAGGCGACCAGTCGTGGCTGCGCGCCAGCGCCGCTACGAACACCGCCCACACGTACGCGGCCAGCGCTCCGGCGAGGGAGAGGCAGATGATGCGGGAAATCGCGTGCGCCCCATCGCCCGGCAGCGCAAGCCCGCGCCTCACCAGAAGGAATGCTCCCAGCGCCGACAGAGGCGCGCCCCACCGGTGAATGTCGGCTATCGGCTCATCCGGCTCCATGCGAATAGCATACACGCGAATCGATGGACCGCAATTTCCGATTTCGGATATCGGAATCCTGTCGCTCGCCGCACGTGGCTGTCCGCCTGGAGTCTGGTGTGGATTCCTTCCGCTGCCGTCGCCCACTGGCCGCTTCGGGTTTTCCCCTTCCCCGACCGCGCTATGATGAAATTCTCATCATGGCAGTTTCCAGCCTCACCGCGATCGACGAATCCACGCTGGTTACGCAGGCCCGCGAAGGCGATACCACTGCGTTCTCGGAGCTGGTGCGCCGTTACGAAGGCAAGATCTTCCGCCTGGCGCAGCACGTCACGCAAAATCGCGAGGACGCGGAGGACGTTCTTCAGGAAACGTTCATGAAGGCGTACGAGCACCTGGATCAGTTTCAGGGCAACTCCAAGTTCTATACCTGGATCGTGCGCATCGCCGTCAACCAGGCGCTCATGAAGCTGCGCCGCCGGAAGACGGATAAGTCCGTCTCGCTGGATGAGGCCATCGACACCGGCGAGGATACCGTGGTGCGCGAAATCGCCGCCTGGGATGAAGATCCCGAGCAGCGCTACACGCGCGAAGAACTCGGCAAGATTCTGGATTCGGCGGTGCAAAGCCTCGACCCGCCCTACCGCTCGGTGTTCCTGCTCCGCGACGTGGACGAGCTTTCCACGGAGGAAACCGCCGAAGCTCTCGGCCTTTCCGTGCCGGCCGTCAAGAGCCGGCTGCTCCGCGCACGTTTGCAGCTTCGCGAGAAGCTCACGCGCTACTTCAAACGCAAGGGGGGAGACGCCTTTGCTTACATGTAGAGACTTCTTGAAGGAACTGAGCGAGTATCTGGACGAATCGCTCGACGCCCGGCTCCGCGCGGAGTTGGAACAGCACGTCACCGAGTGCCCCAATTGCTGGGTGATCGCCGATACCACCAAGAAAACGGTGAAAATCTACAAGGGCATGGACCCGTACCCCATCCCTAGCGACGTGGAGGCGCGCCTCATGGCCGCGCTCGAGCGGAAGATCGCCGCCCGCAAGACGGCCGGCAAGACCGGCGGCTGCGAGTAGAACGTCTCAGGCTCGGCCCCGCCCTCAATCGATGGCCGGCCCGAAGTAGCCTTGAGCGAGAGCCGGCTCGGCTTCGAACGCTTTGCTCCAGCAGGCCCGCGCTTCTTCCGATTTACCGGTCGATTCCAGAATCCGTCCCAGGTTCAGCAGGGCCTCCGGCATTCCCGGCGCAAGCGCCAGAGCTTCGCGGTATAGCCGCAAGGCCTTTTCTTCCTGGCCGGTCTTCTCGTACATGAGAGCCGTATTGTAGAGCAGTTCGGGAGAGCGCTCGCCCAGGTCGAACAGACGGACGTGGTATTCGAGGGCCGAGTCGAAATCCGAAGCTTGAACCGCCAGCGAAGCCAGCCCGCGCAGCGCGTCCAGAGACCTGGGATCCGCATCCAGCAGCTTCTCGTAAATGCGTTCGGCGCGCGTGCGGTCGCCGGCGCCGGCGCTAGCCAGAGCCAGGTTCAGCGCCGCCTCCGGCCACTGCGGCCGGTACCTGAGGCAGGCCTCGAAGGCCTCCATCGCCGCCACGTGATCCCCACGCCGCAGGCGCAAGTAGCCCAGGCGGAACCTCGCCTCTTCCTCCTTCGGCGATTTCTCCAGCAAGTAAGCATAGCGGCGCTCGGCCTCCTCCGCTTGACCGGCGCGCTCCAGGAGCAGCGCCAGGTTCCACAGGGGAGCCAGCGAACCCGGATCGCTTTTCTGCGCGCGCTCATAGGCCGCCCGAGCCCCCGCCGTATCGCCGAGCTGTTCCCGCACAATTCCCAGGTTCGTGGACGCTTCGGCGGACTGCGCGCGGATCTTCAGCGCTTCTTCGTACGCCTCCGCGGCCGGCTGCCAGCGGCCGGCTTTCTGGTGCGCCAGTCCGAGATTGAACCAGCCCTCGAAATGGCTCGGAGACGCCGCCACCAGCAACGCGCAGAATTTGGCGGCCAGCGCATTATCCCCTGCCGCGCACGCCCAGGCGGCCAGACCTTCCAGGGCGACCGTCGAATCCGGGCGCAGCTCCTGCAGCCGCTCGGCGTATTCCCGAACCACCTCAAAGTCGCGCTTTGCCATGCCGATCAGCACCAGATTGGCAAGGGGTTCCTCGGCCTCGGGATCTCCCTCCAGCAGCCGCCCATATATCTTGGCCGCGTCGTCCAATTGGCCCAGCGCCTGCAGCGCGGCCGCCATGCCGAAGAGGGCATCCGCATGGTCCGGCGAACTCTGCAGCACGCCCTCAAATCCGCGCAGAGCTTCGCGCGGGTTCTCCCGGCGCATCTGGCACAGCGCCAATCCTAGTTGCGCATCCAGGTTGCCGGCGTCGAGCTCGGCGGCTTTCTCAAATGCTTCCGCGGCCTTGCCCCAATCCTCGAGGCGCTCTAGGGAAACGGCCAGGTCGAACCATCCGGCCGCGTACTTCGGCTTTAGCCGCGTCAGCGAGGCGTAGCTCTTGGCGGCCTCCGCGAAGTGGTCCAATTCGAATTCGATGTGGCCTAGGGCGCGCCAGATTTCGGCTGACACGTCGCTGCCCGCCGCCGCCGCGCGAAGCAGCGCCAGCGCCTCTTCGCGCTTTCCGGCAAGATGCAGCGCCACGGCCCGTCCCAAGGCGCCGGCATCGCCGGTCCCCGCCGATCCGGCCGGCCGTTCGATCAACTCGAGGGTTTGCACTGGCTTCACACTTTCCATTCCTGTCCGGCCCGCTCCAGACCATCCATCTTCATCCGCACCGTTTTCGCCGGCGCTCCCGCGGTTCCCGCCTCCAGGAACGCCAAGCGGCACGCCGCGGAGCTTCCCACCTTGGGAACATTCCAAACGAAGGGGCCGCGCTCCGCGCGCACGCTGATCGCCGCCACTCCTGCTCGGCCCACGCCCGCGGTCCGCGGCTTCGGCGCCAACGGGGCTCGCAGCCGGAATCCCACGGAAGCCGAAACCCGCAGCGCGTTCCCAGGGGCGGATGCAGCCGGCACGCTGCATGGCCCGCGCGCAGCTTTGGCGGCGCCATCCGGCCGCCAGCTTAAGCGCGCCATCGGCAAGGCCGCTCGCGCCGTGGCGGAAAGAGCCTTCATCTCCAATGCCGCTCGGGCCGCATGTGGCGGCGCGTAAGGCTCTTGTAAGGCGATCGCGCCGGTCTTGCGGAGGACGGGGGCCACGGGCGTCTTGCGCATCGGCGCCACCTGCGGCACGAGGCCCGCCCGAGCCGCCATGGCGACTTCCGCCAGGATTGTTCCGGCCTCGCTCGGCGCGCCGGCCGGCGGCGCAAACACCGCCTTGGGCGTTTCCCGGCGCCGCGCCAGCGTGGCTACTTTATCGGCCTCCGCCAGCGCATCCATGCCGCGCCGCAAGCGGTATTGCTTGTGATGCTCGCGCGAACAGAAATCTCCGCCCGCTCCCATCCGCAGGAACACAAGCGCCTTGCCGCAATACAAACAGGTCTTCGCGGCCATACTAGACTCAATTCTATTTGGCGACAGGGGATTTTTCGAGATGCCGCGAGCCATCACGGGGCTGTTAACTTCAGTTAACTCCCTTATATACAAAATGTTAACGAGTACTAACCAATGGCTTAGGCCGTGGCCTGATTTAGGTTAGCCCCGGTCCGAATTACGAAGGAATGCCCGTTTCGCTCGGCTAGAATCGGGTAGGACTGGAGCCTCCGAAACGTCGGACATGCCCGGTCCTGGAGGCGCCAAATGACTCAGCAATTGCCGCAGGCGCCACGCCCCGGC
>DATKOS010000118.1:0-26099 GCA_035524535.1 Bryobacteraceae bacterium | reverse complement strand
AACTGTTCGGCCACGTGGAAGGGCTGGGAGAGGAAGCGCTGGATCTTGCGGGCGCGGGCGACGGTGAGCTTGTCCTCGTCGGAAAGCTCGTCGATGCCGAGGATGGCGATGATGTCCTGGAGGTCCTTGTAGCGCTGGAGGATTCCCTTCACCTGCTGGGCGACGTCGTAATGCTCCTGGCCCACGATGAGCGGGTCCAGAATGCGGGAGGTGGAAGCCAGCGGGTCCACGGCGGGGTAGATGCCGATGGCCACGATGTCGCGCGAGAGGTTGGTGGTGGCGTCCAAGTGGGCGACAGCCGTGGCGGGCGCGGGGTCGGTGTAATCGTCGGCGGGGACGTAGATGGCCTGCACGGAGGTGATGGAGCCCTTCTTGGTGGAAGTGATGCGCTCCTGCAACTCGCCCATTTCGGTGGCGAGGTTGGGCTGATAACCGACGGCGGACGGCATGCGGCCAAGCAGAGCGGAAACTTCCGAGCCGGCCTGGGTGAAACGGAAAATGTTGTCGATGAAGAGGAGCACATCCTGGCCTTCCTCATCGCGGAAGTACTCGGCCGCCGTGAGACCGGTGAGGCCCACGCGGAGACGGGCCCCGGGCGGCTCGGTCATCTGGCCGTAGATCATGGCGCACTTGGACTTGGTGAAGTCATGCGGGTCGATCACGCCGGACTCCTGCATTTCGAGCCACAGGTCATTGCCCTCGCGGGTGCGTTCCCCCACGCCCGCGAACACGGAGACGCCGCCATGCCGCTGGGCGATGTTGTTGATCAGCTCCATGATGATGACGGTCTTGCCGACGCCGGCGCCGCCGAACAAGCCGATCTTGCCGCCGCGGAGGTAGGGCTCCAGAAGGTCAATGACCTTGATGCCGGTCTCGAACATTTCCAGGCGCGTGGACTGGTCCTCGAAAGCGGGCGCGGGGCGGTGAATGGGGAAGTGGGTCTTGGCGTTGACGGGGCCCATCTCATCCACCGGCTGGCCGATGACGTTGAGCACGCGGCCGAGCGTTTCGGGCCCGACCGGCACTTCCACCGGCTTGCCGAGGCTGATGGCCTTCATGCCGCGGACCAGGCCGTCGGTGGGCTGAAGGGCGATGGTGCGCACGCGGCCTTCGCCGATGTGCTGCTGCACTTCGCAGATGATCTCGATGGGCTGGGGGGTGTCGAAGCCCTCGCTGATGACGCGAATCGCGGTGTAGATGACCGGGATATTCGCTTCGGGGAATTCGCAATCCACGGCCGGCCCGGCCACTTGCACGACTTTCCCGACCACGGTTTCGTTGGTGGTTACCATAATCAAATCCTTAAGAGGGGCAAAAAGGGGATAGACAGCCAATTCCAAAGGAGGGAATCGGCGTCAGGCCCCGTTTTGCGGCGTTCTGCATTATTCGGCTCCGGCGGCGCCGCTTACTACTTCGATAATCTCCTTGGTGATGCTGGCTTGCCGCACGCGGTTCATGTACAAAGTCAACTTGTCGATCATCTCCGTGGCGTTGGTGGTGGCGGCGTCCATGGCGGTCATGCGCGCGCCGTGCTCGGCCGCGGTGGATTCCAGGAGCGCGCCGAAGAAGGCGGTCTCCACGTACTTGGGAAGCATCTGGTCCAGGATTTCTTCCGCGGGTTGATCGAAGATATAGTCCATGGGCGCGGCGGCGCGGGGCGTTTCCGCCGGCAGCACGCGCTTGACGGTGAGGGTCTGGGACATGACGCTCTTGAAGCCGTTGAAGATGAGGTAGACCGCGTCGGTTTCGGCGGCGCGGAAGAGGTTCATGGCCTTCTGGGCGATGGCGGCGACATCGGCGTAAGGAGCCTTGGCCATGCCGGTGTGTTCCCCGGAGATGCGGGCGCCGCGCTTGCGGAAGAAGTCGCGGCCCTTGCGGCCCACGGCTTCCAGGGTGACTTCCACGCCGGGGCGTTCCGCCATGAAGCGCTGTGCGGCCTTGATGAGGTTGGTATTGAAGGCGCCGGCCTTGCCCGTATCGCTGGTCACGAGGACGAGCAGGACGCGGTTCTCGGGGCGGCGGGCCAGGAGGGGGTTGGCCTCGGCCTTCCCGGAAGCCTCCACGGCCGAAGCGACGTTGGCGAGCAACTTGCCGAGCTGCGCCACGTAAGGGCGCGAGGCGATGACGCGATCCTGCGCGCGCCGCAGCTTGGCCGCCGAGACCATTTTCAAGGCCTTGGTGATCTGCTGCGTGTTCTTGACCGAGCGGATTCGCCGCCGGATGTCGATCAGGCTTGGCATGCAACTAGGCCCGCGGGGCGGGCTTTCCCTGTTCGGCTACGAACCGGGCTTTGAACTCCTTGATGGCGTCCACGACTTTGACCTTGAGGTCATCGCCCAAAGCCTTCTTGGTGCGGATCTCCTCCCACAACTGCGGGCGGGTATGATCCACGAAGGCGTAGAGCTCCTCTTCGAACTTGCGGCACTGTTCCACCGGGAGATCGTCCAGGAAGCCCTGGGTGCCGGCGAAGATGATGACGATTTGTTTCTCCACTGGCAGCGGTTTGTACTGGCCCTGCTTGAGAATCTCCACGAGGTGCTTGCCGCGGTTGAGCTGATCGAGCGAAGCCTTATCGAGATCCGAGCCGAACTGAGCGAAGGCCGCGAGCGCGCGATACTGAGCGAGGTCCAGGCGGAGACCGCCGGCGATGGACTTCATGGCCTTGATCTGCGCGTTGCCGCCGACGCGGCTGACCGAGATGCCGACGTTGATGGCGGGGCGGACGTTGGAGTTGAACAGATCCGACTCGAGAAAGATCTGGCCGTCGGTAATGGAGATGACGTTGGTCGGGATGTAGGCGGAAATATCGCCCGCCTGGGTTTCGATGAAGGGCAGGGCGGTGAGCGAACCGGCGCCGAGCTCATCGTTGAGCTTCGCGGCGCGCTCCAGCAAGCGGCTGTGGAGATAGAAGACGTCTCCGGGGAAGGCTTCGCGGCCGGGCGGACGGCGCAGAAGGAGCGAGATCTCGCGGTAGGCGGCGGCGTGCTTGGAAAGATCGTCGTAGATGCAGAGAGCGTGGCGCTTGGAATCGCGGAAATACTCGCCCATGGCGCATCCGGCGAAGGGGGCGATGTACTGCATGGGGGCCGGGTCGGAGGCGGTGGCGGCGACGACGATGGTGTAGTCCATGGCGCCGTAGTCTTCCAGGGTCTTCACCACCTGGGCGACGGTGGAGCGCTTCTGGCCGATGGCGACGTAGATGCAAATCATGTCGCCGCCCTTCTGGTTGAGGATCGTGTCCAGGGCCAGGGCTGTCTTGCCGGTTTGGCGGTCGCCGATGATCAGCTCGCGCTGTCCGCGACCGATGGGAATCATGGCGTCGATGGCTTTGACGCCGGTCTGCATGGGTTCGCGAACGGGCTGGCGCGCGATGACGCCGGGCGCGAGACGCTCCACCGGGCTGAAGGCGGTGGTGGCCACGGGTCCTTTGCCGTCGATGGGACGGCCGAGAGCGTCCACGACGCGGCCGATGAGGGCTTCGCCGACGGGGACGGACATGATGCGCCCGGTGCGGCGGACCTCGTCGCCTTCCTTGATCTCCGTGTAGTCGCCGAGGAGAACCGCGCCCACCTGATCCTCTTCCAGGTTCATGGCGATGCCGGCGACGTCGTGCGGAAACTCGATGAGTTCGCCGGCCATGACTTTGTCGAGGCCGTGGATGCGGGCGATGCCGTCGCCCACCGAGATGACGGCGCCGACTTCGGAGACGTCAATGACGCGCTCGTAGTTTTCAATCTCCTGGCGGAGTATTCCGGTAATTTCGTCCGCTCGAATTTGAGCCATAATTCCTTCCGATTAACCTTCCGCGGCCAGGCGCCGCTTGAGCGAGAGCAACTCGCCGCGCACGGATCCGTCATAGACGGTGGAACCGATGCGGGCCACCGCGCCGCCCAGCAGGGATGCGTCGGTGGCCAGGCGCATGCGAATGCGCTTGCCGGTGAGGCGGTTCAATTCCGCGTTCAAGGCGGCGCTTTGCGCGGCGCTGAGCTCGCGGGGCGCGGTCACGTCCGCGCGGGCAAACCCCAGGCGTTCGTCCACGGTTTCTTCTAACTTCTGTACGATTTCGGGTAAAACTTCCACGCGCCGGTGGTCCATCAAGACGAAGAGGAAATTGCGCGTGATGCGGGATAGCTTGAGGATGGCCGCGATGCGCTCGACCACGGCGCGCTTGCGGGCCGGCGGGACGGCGGGGGTGGAGAGGACCTCGCGGAGTTCGCGCGAGCCGGTCAGCGTCTGTTCAAAGGCGCGCAATTCGGGGACGGCGTCCTCGGGGCGCAAGGGGGAGCCAGGAGCGGTGACCACTTCGGCCAGCGCGTTTGCGTATCGGGTGGCTACGGCGGAAAGCGTCATGGTCGTCTTAGGAAGAGCGTCGCTCCGAGGTGCGGTCCAGGTTGCGCACAAAATCCTGGACCAGGGCGTCCTGGGATTCGGGCGTCATGCGGGCGCGGATAAGCCCTTCGGCGAGGTCCACGGCGAGTTCGGCGGCGTGGCGCTTCAGATCGGCGCGCGCGGCCTTTACGGCGGCTTCGATATCCTGCTCGGCCTGGGCCTGAATCTTGACGGCTTCGGCGGCGCTTTCCCTGGCCACGCGCTCGGCTTCGGCCTGGGCTTCCTGGCGAGCCTCGGCGCGGAGCTCTCCAATGCGGGACTCGATGCCGGCCATGCGCTTCTCCACTTCGGCGGCGCGGGCTTCAGCCTGCTCGCGCAGGCTGGCGGCTTCGGCGAGATCCTGGGCGATTTTCCTGGACCGCGCGGCCAGGAAGGGGCCGCCCTGCTTGCCGGCGACGTAGCCCAACCCGCCGGCGAGGATCAGGAAGTTGACCCACTCCCAGGTTTTGAGGCCGCTTTCCTCGCCGCCGGAGGACTTCGCCGGCTCGTTGCAGAAGGCCGGGGCCAGAGCCAGGGCGGCCAGGAGGAGGATGGATGCGGCGCGCTTCATGCGGCGCTCCGGCGGAGGATGGAATCCGCGATCTCGCCGGCCAGGGACTCGACGTCCGTGGAAAGACGCGTCTTGGCGGCTTCGGCTTCGGCCGCGAGCTGGATCTTGGCGTCGCGGATGAGGGAAGCGGCGCGCTCGCGCGCGGCGGCCGTATCGGCGGCGCGCTTGTCTTCGAGCTCCTTGAAAGTGCGCTCCTGCGCCTGGTAAATCTCCACGGTGGCGGCGCGGATGGCGCGATCATACTCGCCGGCTTTCGCCGAGGCGCGCTCCATGGTATCCGCGGCGGCCTTCTTCGCGCCGCCGGTGGCGTCGTAGCGCTGCTTGAGGATCTTTTCCAAAGGCTTGAAGAATACGTTCTTCAGGTAGATGCAAAGCAGGAATACCAGCAGGAAAGTCGGTATGGCCCGTAGCAGTATCCCGCCCAGCGAGTGAAGGGTTTGGCTCATTGCGAGTAATAGGGAAATCGACCAGGCTGACTATAGAAGGCATAGGCTAACATTGGGCGAAAATGCACGTCAACCACCGAACTGGGGTGTCGAGCGGGAATTCGCGGCCGCAACGGGTAGCGGCGTGGTTTCTTCATGGTTGGATCGTGGCGCGCGGGCAAGTAGGGTGAATCTACCGGGGTGGGGCACGGACCCCGAGATGGCGGCCACCGCGATATCCAACGGCCACCGGCTGCCAGCCAGGATGGCGCCGACAGGGCGTATGTGGCGGAGGTTGCGAAAAAAGCTGGAGCGATGGCCGAAGCGGTGGCGCCAGCGTGAGGCTGTAGTTGCGGCCGGCGATGAGGATGGCGTCGCCGGGCTGCAATGCGATCTGCGGATGCGCGGCGCTGACTTAATGGCGCCGCCGGAATCGAGTTCTCTCACTGCATGATTCGCGGTCGCGGCGTCGTGGTTTCGGTACGAGGTAACGGATAGCGGCACGAGCTTCGGCTGTCGTCATCGGGTGACCGCAGTTTCGGGCTTGGCTCGGACAGACACTTAGAAAAGTGGATTCTCCTTAAACGTGCATCCATTAGTGATTGTGATTAGAAACACGTTTCTGTAGCATATTCCGTTGACAAAAGTACGTTCCTAGGCCATATTTCTATCAAATCCTAGTTTGAGGGGGGATTTTCAATTGTTCAACTTCACACGCACTACGCACATATGCCTGCTAACGTTGGTCTCTTCCGTAACAACCGGCCTGTGGGCAGGCCAGGCAGGACGTGCGGCTCCGGCTGCGCCGGGGACTCCGACTCCGCCCGCAGGCAATTCTCCGGCTTCGGCGGACCTGTCAGTCGTCTTCACGCCGGCCCCGAAAGAAACGGACACCATCATCAAGGGATCGCTCAGCGGCAGTACGGCAGATATTTCCAGAGTGACATCTGTGTTCGTCGACGTATTGAACGGCAGCGATGTGGCGCAAGGCCCGTTCGACGGGGCCTACAGCGCCTCTGACCAGACGTTCAGCGTGACGGGCCTGAATCCGCTTGCCGAAGGCCAGACTGTGCTCGTAAGGGCGTGCGGTTCCCCGTCGGGGGCGGTGAGAACGGGTACGATCGCAGCCGCCGACTTGAAAACGATCCAGAATGTACCCGGCGACCTAACCTCGCTAGTGGTTGGATGGCCAGTAAATAGCGACGCCCTGATTCCAGCGGGTACGACGATCACGAAAGTCGATACTGCGGGCAAAACGGTGACAATCTCCCAAAGTGGTGTGGCGACTCCCGTTGCGACGTTTGAATTCGGCGACACCGCCGGGGGTTCTTGTGTGCAGACTCATTCCAACAATACAAAACCGCTGGAGGCAATACCGACCAAAAGCCGTCTCAGCGCAGAGGTAGATTCGCAGTATGATCTCGGACGATTTCGGGCCTATTTCAGTGTTGGCGCTGAACTCGAAGGCTCGCAGGGCTCACTCGGGACCACCTCCGGATTCCTGGCTTTGAATTTGGATGACAATTGGTATGCCAGCAATACCAAGAGCAAGCTGAATAAGAATGAGTCTACTGATTCGGTATGCTATTCCCCTAGGGATAGCCCCGAGTACAAGGCTGCCGTTCTGACACTGATGAACGGCGAGGAGCAAGACCCGGATCAAGTGCGCGCTGCCCCTGACCGGGGCTGCGCGCCCTTTGTCCATCATTGGATGCTCAATACATATGTCCAAGGGGAAGCGCTTCAGTTGCCGGTGACGACGACCTCAGGGACCAGCTCGATCAGTGGGCTTTCGAGCGCCAAGGGAGCCTCCGTGGAGGGTGGCGTCTACGCGCCGCTAATGTTCGGCTGGACGCAATGGCGCTTTCATGGGCAAGCCAACGCCCTCTTCGTTGCGCCTCTAGGCAAGTACGGCTTTCTGGTTCCGGGGGCCACCCCGGCCGGCGCACCGAACCTAAACGCCTACAGGGCATGGAGCTTCGGCGTCCGACTGGGACATTTCCGTTTGCCTGCGCATCTCGACCGGCACCAGCCGGAGTTGCTTACTTATCTGGATTTGACCGGTGGCGAATGGGAGAATTTTCGGGACCAGGGTGGTAAGCCTGGGGTCCGGTTTGATGCAACCGGACGGTTCAAGCTGCCGTTCACACCTTTCTTTATTGGATTCGACTCCAACGTAGGCGCCGGTGCGAACAGCTTCGGCATTTTTGCGGGGCTTCGGGTGGACGGCAGTAAGCTACTCGCGAAGTTCATCCCATCCACGCCAACAGGGAATTAGCCGCTGGACTCTTCCAGCCGGGCCGCCTGGGCCATCAGGTAGTTGCGCTCGGGGAGGCTGTTGGTTCGGGCGGCGGCGGCGCGGTAGTGTTCGATGGCGTTCTGCCGGTCGCCGAGCATTTCGAGGAGGTGGGCGCGGACGGCGTCGGGGCGGTGGTGTTCGGCTAGCGAGCCTTCGCGCTCCAGGGCATCGAGGAGTTCTATGCCCTTGGCCGGTCCATGCACCATGGCGGCCGCCACGGCGTAGTTGAGGGCGACCACCGGGCCGGGCGAAACGCGCTTCAGCAGGTCGTAGAGCGCCAGAATCTGCCGCCAGTCGGTGTCCTCGGGGCGCGGCGCCTCGTCATGAACGGCGGCGATGGCGGCTTGCAACTGGTACGTTCCCACCGCGCCTTGGGCCAGCGCCGCGGAAAGCAGGGCCAGGCCTTCGGCGATCTCGGCGTGATCCCAGAGCGCGCGGTCCTGCTTGTTCAAGGGGATGAGCTCTTCGCCCGGACCGGTACGCGCGGCGCGGCGGGCGTCGGTGAGCAGCATGAGCGCCAGAAGACCGGCGGCCTCGGGATGGCCGGGCAGGGCGTCCTTGGCGCAGCGCGCCAGGCGGATGGCTTCTTGCGCCAGGTCCAGGCGTTGGAGGCGCTTGCCCGCGCTGCTGGCGTAGCCTTCGTTGAAGATCAGGTAGAGCACGTGCAGCACGGCGGGCAGACGTTCGGCGCGCTCGGCGGGCGAAGGCAGGCGGAACGGCGCGCCGGATGCCCTGATGCTCTGTTTGGCGCGGCTGATGCGCTGCGCCATGGTTGCTTCCGGAACCAGATAGGCCGCGGCGATTTCGGCCGTCGTCAGGCCGCCCACCGCGCGGAGGGTCAGCGCAATCGCCGAAGAGGTCGTGAGCGCGGGGTGGCAGCACATGAAGAGCAGAATGAGCGTGTCGTCCGTCTCCGAGGGAGGGGCTTCGGGGAACCACGAAGCAGCCGGGTTGAAGCGGGCCGCTTCCGCCTCCCGCTCGCGGCGGGCGGCATCGCCGCGAATGCCGTCGGTGATTCGGCGGGAGGCCACCTGGATGAGCCAGGCCAGGGGATGCTCGGGAGAGCCTTCGCCGGGCCATTGCGTGAAGGCGGCCAGCAGGGCTTCCTGAACGGCGTCCTCGGCCGCGGCGAAGTCATGAAAACGCCGGGCGACGGCGCCGAGCGCCCGCGGCGCAAGTTCGCGCAGCAGGCGTTCGGAGGCGTCATCCCAAGGCTTGGGCATGGAGGTGGCCGCCTAGAGCATTTCGGGCGGCGGGGCGCTCATCACCGGGCGCGCTTCGATGGGCATGTTCAAGGGCTCACCGCCGGGGCCGGGAGCAGCGGAAGCGCGGGCGGCGATGGCATAGGCGCGCTCGGGAGTTTCCACGTCGACAATCCAGAAGCCGGCGAGAAACTCCTTGGTTTCCGGGAAAACGCCGTCGGTGATGGGAATGCCTCCGGCGCCGGCGCGGACGAGTTTGGCCTGGTCCGGGAAGGCGAGGCCTTCGGCGGCGACCAGTTCGCCGGATTCGCGCAGGTCGCCGCGAAGGCTCTTCATGTAGGCGATGTGCGCCTGGAGGTCCTTTTGGGGCCAGTTGGGAACGCCTTGCCCGGCGCGCATGGTGTTCATCATCAGCATGTACTTCACGCGGCGCCTCCGTGCGACGCGAAGGGGCGGACCTCAATGGCCATGTTGGTGGGAACGCCGCCGGGTCCGGGCGCGGACGAGATTTTGCCCGCAATGGCGCAGGCGCGTTCGGGCGTGGCGACATCCACAATCCAATAGCCGAGGAGGAACTCCTTTGCTTCGGGGAAGACGCCGTCGGTGATGGGGAGGCCGTTGCTTTCGCCGCGGACCAACAGGGCGCGGGCGGGTTCGGCGAGGGGCTGCGTGCCCACGAATTCGCCGGAGGCGCTGAGTTCCTTGGCGAGGCCGGTGAGAACGGCCATGTGCGTTTCGCGGTCTTTCTGGCTCCAGGCCTTGTACGTTTCGACGCCGGACTTGGTACCGGACATCATCAGAATATATTTCATCATTTGGCTCCTCGGTTGCGTATTCGCCTTATTGCCTCGGGCCTTGCGGGGGTTTGAAGCGTTTCGGCGGTTTCATGGAGTAGTCGGAGCCGTGGGCGGCTTTTCGACATCGGGTTAAGGATATTTTTGCATGGCGGGTGGATGAGGGGTTCGGGCTCGGGCGCTCGGGGGGAGCGAGATTCAGTTAGCCCGGAAAGCAGGCCAGGAGGCCCGCTCCACCGCCGGGGGTGCGGAGCGCTTGTGGGGAAGCGCTCCGTTGCGAATGATGGCCGGGCGATCCGGCGCCTTGTGAGATGATGATGCCGGCCGGCGCGGGGCCTCTCCTCTTAGAGCGTTTGCGAAGCGGGCAGGGTGATGGTCTTGCCGGCGGCTTTATCTTCGACGATGAGTTTGCCGTTTTCCAGCCGGACGCTATCCACGTGCGTCATGCCCTCGGGGCTCTTCACCCAGAAGAGCAGAAAGCGGGAGCCGATCTTGGACTTGGCGGGCAGCCAGCGATACACCGGGGTATCGAACATCTTGCCCAGTTCCACCATGTCGCGGTGCGGCAGGTCGAAGGGCTGGGTGGCGAACTCCAGGCCGCGGCCCATCCAGCCGTCGGTCGAGTACTGCATGTAGTTCTGCACCCAGGGGAACTCCTCGCGGCGGAACACATAGCCGAGCAGATAATGCCGGCCGGTGTTCATGATGGTCACCCAGCCGTACTTGCCGGCGGGGTCCATGAGGGTTGTGGTGTGGGCGGACCACGCCACGCCGGACGGAACCACGCGCACGTCCACCGGTTTGCCGTCCGTTCCAGGCGCCATGGGCCAGGTGAAATCCGTGCCCTGCGTGAAGGGGATGCGCCCGCCGCCGCGGCCGCCGGGATAGGTACGGGTCTTGGAGCGGGTTCCGCCCATATCGACCACGGTCTTTTCCGGCTCGATGAACGGCGAGAAGAGGAAGGGGTGCTCGCCCCAATTGGCGGTCCGGTCAAAGGCAACCTGGCTCTCGAGTTCGCTATCGACGTAGATGATGTTCTCGCCGTCCACCATCTGGAGCTGGCGGGTGAAGTTCTCCTCGCGCAGCGGAAGGTTCACGGTGAACTTGACGGTGGTGGTGGCGCCTTGCTTTTCGGCGGAGACCAGCTTCCATGGTTGGAGGTAGGCTTCACCGTGCATGTTGAGGCCGGCGCGGCGCTCCTCTGGGCTGGGGTTGCCGAATCCATCGATGCAGACGAAGTGGCCCACCATGGTTCCCTGAAGCTTGCGGTTGGCGGGGACCTGGGGAACCATTTCGGGATTGCCGTAGGGGCTGAGGCCGTCGGAATCGCCCTGCAGGAGGATGCGCAACATGGAGCCGCCTTGTTTGACGAGAGAGACCTCCAGCTTGTCGTTGGAGATGAAGTACACGGGACGGTTATAGACCGTGCCTTCCTTCAGGGTGAGGGACGGCTGCGCCTGAGCGGCGGCCGTGGCGCAGCATAGCGCCGCGACGATAGACATCACGAAGCGCCGGCGGCTTAAGCAACCGCGCCGCACGATTGGTGTTCGGCAAGAATCGATCATAGGTGTTGGCCTTAGCTACTCCATTGTAGACGGACGATGGGGCCTGCGGCGTCATAAGAATAGAGCGAAGCAGAGGGCCGGCCGGGCGAAACGCCATTGCCACCAGGGGCCGTGGATAGCAACGAAAGTTCACTCAACTAATTCCTTAATAATAGGATTCCAAAGCCTTAATAATAGGAAGTTTTGGTTGCAAGCGAGGCGGGTATTTCCCTAGCCGCAGCGCGCAAGTGTAATGAAGCCAGACGCCCGATACAATGGCGGCGGAATTGCTCACACGGTGCCCGTCGTATGTTCCCGGGAGTGTGCAACAAGCTCCGCGTCAGGTAGGTTCCGGCAGCTAGAAGGGAAAACCTGGCCGGGGCGAATTTGAAAGAAAAGGGGGATTCCATGCGAAGGATCTTACTCACGATCGTGATGATGATGGTGATCGGCTGCTTCGGGTTGATCCACGCTACCGTTTGTCCGGCCCTGGGCGATGCCACGGATTGCAACGTGGTCTTTACGTTCAACTCGGACGGCACGGTATCGACAGCCTTCCCCGCGGGTGGGGTGACTCCGTATGATGGCAGCGACGATGCCATGATCGGTGTGATCAACAACTCGGGCAGCACGATTCTCAATGTGCAGTTCAGCGGGAGCGGCAATGGCGGCGGCGCCTTCGAGTTCGACGACGACGGCGCGTGCTCGTACGTTAGTCCCGATCCCTGCAACCACGTGCCCCTGGGCGCCTATGTCAGCGTATGGGGCGACAACGGATACTGGGACCAAGGTTCCGGTGTTTGGTTCACCAATGTCAATGCGGCTGAAGACACCGGCACGGTGTGGTTCGCCGGAGGGCTGGCAAACGGCTCAACGGCATGGTGGAGTATGGAATCGGCAGTCGGCGCCAACGGGTATACTCCCGCGCCGCCGACTCCGAATGTGCCAGAGCCCGGCATTATCACGCTGCTCTGCGTGAGCCTGGTGGGAACGGGCGCCTGGAAGCGTTGGGTGACCAGGTAGGGCGTCCGAACTCAGTTTGAACACGGGAAGCATCCTAGGCGGCCCCGCGAAAGCGGGGCCGTTCTTTGTTTTAGGAGAAGCGGCGGGGCGCAGCCGCATCGAGGTGGGTGAGAATGGCGCGAAGAAACCGCGATTAAGCGGCGTAGGCCGCGGGGATTTGCTTTTTGAGGAAGGCGAGGTCCTTTTGGATGGCGGCGACGTCGTTGGCAGGGTGGTAGTCCATGTGAAGAGAGACGGGGCCCAGGAACCTCGCGCCGGCGAGGGTCCCGAAGAAGCGCGGCCAATCCACCATGCCTTCGCCCAGCGGGCAGGCGGTGACCTTCCATGCGCCACCGGCCTTCTCCCAATAAAAGTCCGAGGCCGTGACCATCTTGATGCGCGGCAGGGCTAGGCGAAGTGCGGCGAACCAGCCTCCGGCCGCCGCCTGGGCAGTGGCGGCGCCAATGTCGAAATCGTAGCCCACGGCTTGGGGATCGAAGGCGCGAATGACGGCGTCGGTGTCCCAGATGGAGGCGCCCACGGTGTCCGCCGCTTCGTTGTGGAGCGTCATCACGACGCCGGCGGCGTGGGCCAGCGCGCCGAGCAGGGAGATATCGCGACGCACCTCGGCGAGGCGCGCCATGGGATCTCCGCCGCCGTACTTCCAATGCCCGGCGCGGAAGAGCGGAACCTTGATGAGGCCGGCGATGCCGAGCACCTCGCGGGCGTCCGGGTCCTGGACATCCGTCAGGGCGGTGGTGATTACGGGGACGTCGATGCCGCCGCCGCGGAGGGATTCGACGGCGCGGGTGAGATCGAGCGAAGCCATGTTGGGCCGGACGTGGCCGCCGGGCTGCACGGAGAGGTCGCAGCCGTCAAAGCCAAGGCTCTTGAGGGCGGGCGCCAGATCGGCGTATTCGATCTTGATGAGGACCTGCGAATAGAGGCAGATGGGGGGCGTGACGCGGGGCGGGGGACCCTGCGGAGGCTCCGTGCGGTTCTGGGCGGCGGCCGGAATCGCGGCCGCGGCCGCGAGGAACTGGCGGCGCGTGAAGCTCATGGGGATTGCCGGCCCGGCGAACCGAGGACGAGCAACGGGACCGCGGCGCCGACGACGGCGCCGCCAATCAAGGCGATATTTCCGGCGCCCATGAAAGAAACCAGCAACCCGGCCAGGGAGCCGACCCCCGCGCCTACCACAGCGACCATGATGCGCTTTCCCATGACGATATCTACAAGATAGCTCAGGTGAGGGGAGGCGTTGGAAAATGGCGCGGCGCGCGGCGCGGACCGTTGCGGATGGCGGGCGCCGCGCTTTCCTCTTGACAGGCAAGCAATCGCTTGCCTATAATCATGCAAGTAAGGACTTGCCTATGGCGGAGCGGCGCAACGCGGATTTGCTTTTCAAGGCTCTGGCGGATCCCAGCCGGCGGAAGCTGCTGGATCTGTTGCACGCGCATGACGGGCGCACCCTCAACGAGCTGTGCGGACACCTGGATATGACGCGCCAGGGCGTGACGCAGCACCTGGACTTGCTGGAAGCGGCGAATCTGGTGGCCACCATGCGCCGGGGGCGGGAGAAGCTGCACTTCCTGAATCCCGTGCCGTTGCAGGAGATTTATGACCGCTGGATCGCGAAGTTTGAAAAGCCGCGCCTGAGGGCGCTCTCGGATTTGAAAAAACGACTGGAGAAACCGAATGCCTAGATCGACCTTTGTTTACGTTACCTACATCCGCACCACGCCGGAGAAGCTGTGGTCGGCGCTGACCAACGACACGGAGTTCATGAAGCAGTATTGGTTCGGATGCCGCGCCGAGAGCGAATGGACGCCGGGCTCTTCGTGGAAGCTCACGTATCCGGACGGCCGCATCACGGACGCGGGCGAGATTCTGGAGGCCGAGGCGCCGAGACGCCTGGTGATCCGGTGGCGCCACGAGAACAAGCCCGAACTGAAGGCGGAGGGGGAATCGCTTTGCACCATGGAGTTGGAACAGAACGGAGAGGCGGTCAAGCTGTCCATCACGCACACGATTGAGCGTGAACTTTCGGCGCTGATCGAGGCCGTCGCGGGCGGCTGGCCGAAGGTGCTCTCGAACTTGAAGTCCCTGCTGGAAACGGGTTTGGTGGTTCTGGCGGAGCCGTATCCAGCGGCGAGCGCGCAGGCGGGCAAGGGATAGGGTTAGCGCGTTCCGCGTTTGGCGGGCGGGAGCTGGGGGCGCGGCGGGTTTGCCGGCCTTGGCGGTGGGAGGCCACGGCGCAGCCGGGGTCGCCCGGGCTACTGGGAGACGGCGGCACCGGTCAGCGGGCGAAGGGCCTCCATGAGGGTCGCGATGGTAATCGGCTTGGTGATTACGGCGTCCATGCCGGCCGCGAGGCATTCCTCCTGCTGCGCGCGCGCGGCATGCGCGGTGAGAGCGTAGATGGGGGTGCGGCCGGATGGCAGGTAGGTGGCGCGGCGGCCCTCTTCGGCGCGGATCTGGCGGGTGGCTTCCAAGCCGTCCATTACCGGCATCTGGACGTCCATGAGAACCAGGTCAAAGCTCTGCCGCCGGAAGAGTTCGAGCGCTTCCTTCCCGTTCGATGCCAGGAGCAAGGAGCACTCCAGGCGGCGCAGCATGGAGGAGATGACCTTCTGATTGACGACATTGTCTTCGGCAATCAGGATGTGCAGCCCCGGACCGCTCTTGCGCGCAGCGCGCGGCGCGGGGAGGGCCATGGGCGCGGGGCGCTCTTCGAGAGGCAATTCGGCCACGAAGGTGCTGCCTTGGCCCGGCGCGCTGCGCGCCCACAGCGTTCCCCCCATAAGGCTCACCAGGCGGCGGGTGATGGCCAGGCCGAGGCCGGTGCCGCCATACTGGCGCGTGGTGGAGCCGTCGGCCTGTCGAAAGGCCTCGAAGATCGCATTGAGTTGGCCGGCGGGGACCCCGATACCGGTGTCGTGGACCTCAAAGCGCACGAAGCCTTGGGAGACCGGCGCGACAGTCACGCGTATACCGCCCTGTGCCGTGAACTTCACGGCATTCGCCACGAGATTGCTTAACACCTGCCGCAGGCGCAGCGGATCTCCGCGAACCCAGGACGGGCAGTCGCCGGCGATTTCCATGTCGAGGGTGAGACCCTTCTTGCCCGCGGCGGCATCGAAGGTTCGAAGGGATTCCTGGACCGTTTGGCGGAAATCGAAGTCGATGCTTTCCACGGTCATTTTGCCGGCCTCGATTTTGCAGAGGTCCAGAATGTCGTTCAAGAGGGTGACCAGCGCGTTGGCGGCGTTTTGTGCGATGGACAGGTGCTCGCGCTGCTCGGCGTCCTCGCTCTTATCGAGCAGCAGGGAGATCATGCCCACCACTCCGTTCAGCGGGGTGCGGATCTCGTGGCTGACGTTGGCCAGGAACTCGCTCTTGAGGCGGGTGGCGGATTCGGCCTTTTGCTTGGCGAAGAGCAACTCGGCGTTCACGCGATTGCGTTCGGCCACGCGCTCCTCCAGGGTGTGGCGGTAGCCGGCCAGTTCGGCGTCGCGGCGTTCAATCTCCAGGAGCATGGCGTTGAAGGATGCGGCCAACTCGCCAAGTTCGTCTGGAGAATCCACCGTCACGCGGTCGGAGAAGCGATGCGTGGCGGCAATGCGGCGCGCCACTTTGGCGATGGCCAGGATGGGACGGGAAATCCGCGATTCCAGGGCGAGAGCGCCGCACACCGCGACGGCAAGACTCAAGAGAAGGATCAGGGCGGCTTCCGTGCCCCGGCGCCGCAGAAGGGCCGAATTCGTGAGCAAGTCCGCGGTAAGGACCACGGCGCCCAAACGTCCTCCGCTTCTGATGACGGGCGCAGCCACCACGTACCGGCCCGCAGTGAGGTGAACGCCATCGGGGGGCGGCGTTGTGGGGATCGCCCCGGCCGGGTTGGCGAATGCGGCGACCGGGGAGCTATGCGAATCGAATAGAGCGGCGCCGTCGAGGAGGCGGTCGGATTGAAGCTGAAGCAGGATCTGCTCTATTCCGTTCGCATCGCCGCGCGCCAGAGGTTCGGCGCAGTCCCGCGATACCAGGCGTCCGAGGGCCAGGAGATGGGCCGCGCATCGTTCGCGGCCCAGGCCCAAATCGGTCCAGGTGACCGCCGCGGCTACGAAGAGCGAAGTAGCCGCCGCGCCGCAGGCGAGCAGAACGAAGAGGCGCTGACGCAGCGAGGAGAATCGGATCATGACGGATTTGGGATTCGGAAACCGGCTCCTGTGCTCCTTATCGGCTGATTTGCGAAGTCCCGCAATTCCGGCGGCGCGCCGGCCCGGAGCATCCGGCCCGCAAAATGGAGCATTATAGAGGAGGGGGTAGCATGCGTGCCTTTGTCTTTTCCGTTGCGTTAAGCGCGGTTTGCCTGCCGGTCCTGATGGCGCAATCCCCGGCGGGCGCGGCGGGGGCCAACACGGTCAACCCGAGCGACATCATCCGCAAGTTCGCCGCCAAGGAGGCCGAGTTCAAGCAGGCCCGCGACAACTACACCTACCGCCAGACGCTGAAGATGCAGATTCTGGACGCCTCCGGGAATCCGACCCGCGAGGAATGGGACTTGGTGGAGGACATCATCTTCAACCCGGAGGGTCAGCGGACCGAGAAGGTGGTCTATGCGCCGGTCTCCACCATTGAGAGCATCCTGGTGACGCCGGAAGACCAGGAGGACCTGCGCAATACGCAGCCCTTCGTGCTTACCACCACGGATCTGCCGAATTACCAGATTGACTACCTGGGCCGCGAGAAGGTGGATGAGATTGGGACCTACACGTTTTCCGTGAAGCCGCTGCCCAAGAAGATGGTAGTGGGCAAGCGCTATTTCGAGGGCGAAATCTGGGTGGATGACCGCGATTTGCAAATCGTCAAGACCTACGGCAAGGGCACGGGCCTGAAGGCCGCCGACCAGCGCTTTCCGAAGTTCGAGACCTACCGCGAACAGATCGACGGGAAGTACTGGTTCCCAACCTACACGCACGCCGATGACACGCTGCACTTCAAGGACGGGCAGGACGTGCATGTCGCCATGACGGTGAAGTATCAGGACTACAAGCGCTACGTGGGCAAGGCGACGATTCAATACGGAGACGAAGTAGATCCCAACGCGCCGCCGAAGAAGTAGGGTAACGGGCGCGTGGTAAGATTTCCGTTTATGCCAGCTAAGATCACGGTACGGTCAAACGGTTCCTTGCGCATCGAGGGCGATTTCGAGATCGTGGACGCGGAAGGGAGACCGTACGGGTTGGCGGGGCGAACGACGGTCTCGCTGTGCCGCTGCGGGCAATCCGCCAACAAGCCGTTCTGCGACGGCGCGCACAGGCAGTGCGGGTTCGCCGACGAAGCCGTGGCGCGGGAATTGCCGCCTCCGGCCCCCAAGATATAACGCGAAATCGCAGCGGCGGCTTAGGGCGCCAGCGCTTCGGGAGCTTGCGGCTCCGGCTCGGCGGGGGTGTAATTGTTGCGGCGCAGGACTTCGCGCGCAGCCTCGGCGTGCTCCGCGCGCACGTAAAAGAAGGCCCCCACGCGCACCGTGCGGAAGATGACGCCGCCGCGGTATTCATCCGGTTCCACGCCGTAATCGACGCCCGCTGAATCGAGGATGGCCTCCAGGCGCAGCGCGTCCTTCAGCTTCTGGGCGATATAGAGGAGCACGGGCTCGCGATTCACAAAGAACGCCGCTTCTTGTTTCATTCGAGGTCCTCAGGTGCGCTTGGCGATCACCAGGGTGATGTCGTCGGCCTGGGGCGCGGCGCCGGTGAAAGCGGCCAGGGCGGCGCGCACGGCTTGGACGATGCTCTCGGCGGGTTCGCCGCGGTGGTCGCGGAGCACCTCGCACAGGCGCTCCTCGCCGAATTCCTCTTCGGCCAGGTTGTTGGCTTCGGTCACGCCGTCGCTGTAGATGGCCAGCAGGTCGCCGGGATCGAGGCGCAGGCGCATTTCCTGGTAGGGCGCGAAGGGCAGGAGGCCGAGCACGGGACCTCCGCCTTGCACCAGTGAGGATTCGCCCGAGGCGCGCACCAGGACGGGCGGGTTGTGGCCCGCGCTGGCGTAGGTGACTTCTCCGGTGTTGGCGTCGAAAACGCTGAAGAAGAACGTGACGAAGCGGTTGCTCGGACAATTGGCGCAGGTGGTCTTGTTGAGGCGCGTCATGAAGGCCGCGAGGTCGCCGGGATCGGCGGCCAGCACCTGGACGCGGGCGTGGAGGGCCATGGCCATGAGCGAGGCAGGCATGCCCTTGCCGGAAACGTCGCCCAGGGCGAGCCCGGTGCGGCCGCCGGGGTAGACGAAGTAATCGTAATAGTCGCCGCCCACGGTGCGGCAGGGGGCATTGAAACCGGCGATGTCCGCGCCCGGAACGCGCGGCGGGGTGGCGGGCAGGGTGCTGCGTTGGATCTCGGCCGCCTGGGAGAGGTCGCGCTGGGTGCGGCGGTCGGTCTCCTCGATTTCGGCGAGGCGCGCATTCTCAATCCGAATGGCGGCGGTATTCGCCATGACGGTGAGGAGGCTGAGGTCGTCCTTGGTGAATTCGCGGAGGATGAAGGGGGAATCCACGTAGAGCAGGCCCATGATCCGTTCCTCGGTTTGCAGAGGGACGGCCATCATGGTGTGGACCTTCTGCTCGACGATGCTCATGCGGTCCTTGAAGTTGGCGTCAAGCTGGGCGTCGCGCACCAGGATCGAGGCTTTCTCGTTTAGGACCTTGTCGCGGACGTGGCTGCTGATGCGGAAGCCGTCGCCTTTGTGAGCGCGCACGCGGAGCGAGTCGCCTTCCAGGCTCATGAGGGCGCCACGCTGGGCCCCGACGACCCGGATGGCGAGGTCGAGAATCACGGGGAAGAGGTCTTCCAGGGGGCGATTCTCGAGCAGCACGCGGCCCGCCTGAATCAGCGCTTCGACAGCGGAAGTCTTTTCGCCGCCGCGGTTTATGATGGTAGATTGACCTAATGCCTCAGAACTTGCCCGGAGCGTGGTGACCACCGTGGAGGTGCTGGGCGAATTGGAGAGCTCGCCTTCGAAGACCACCACGTGGTCCGACGGTGTTTTGGCAGGTCCGGGCGAGAAAACGATGAGAAGATGGCCGGCGGTGACGCGGTCCCCGGGCTTCAGGACCAGCTTGCCTTTGAGGGCGATGTCATTCACGTAGGTCCCGTTTTTACTGCCCAGGTCCTGGACGCTCCAGCCCTCGCCCGACGGTTCGAAGGCGAAGTGCACCCGGGAGAGGCCAGTATCCTCAGGAAAACAAAGGTCGGCTGCGCTGGAGCGGCCCACCGACAGCCGGGCCGCCGTGAGCGCCATGGTGCGAGGCGGCTGGCTGGGATAGTGAATGGCAAGTTCGGAGGGCATGGCGCTATTGTAAGCCGTTCCGCGCTGACTGGCCGCACCTGTAATGCGGCATCCCAATTCCGCCGATGGAAGAGGGGAGGCCCACATGATCGGAATCTGGATTGCAGCTGGATTGGCGTTGGTGTATTACATTGCGCGGCTGGCGGAGTCCGGCGGGAAGACAGCGCCAAGAACGCGCCAGGAGGGCGGGAAGGGACCGGTGGCCGGAGGCGGGCTTCTGACGCCGGGACTTGCCCCACTTTGCAAGGCGTTGGAACAGTACGCCCAAGCCCCGCAGCCGGTACCTGAGGCGGACTCCCTGATAAACAAAATGGAACCGGATTAGGGTATGATACGTGCATGTCCGACGCAAGGCGGGAAGGCAGCGAGTGCCTCGCGCCCGCCGATCCGGCCGGAGCTTCGCTGGAAGCCTCGGTCAATCCGGCACAGACGCTGATTCGGTACCGCGTTCTGCCGAACGGGGAGTTTCAGGAAGCACTGCATCTGGGCTGGAAGGGACGATTCCTGGAAATAGGCCTTCAGGACCAGGAAGTCGCTATCGGCGCGCCGCTGGAAGTCGAGTTTGAGTGCATGCTCTACTTGGGCGAATTGACCCAGCGGGATGGATCTAGGGCATCGGTGCGCGTTGAGCACGCCCTGGACCGCGCCGAACTGGCTACGGATCGGGACCACTGGGGCTGAAAGCCCGCGGTTGAACCGGATCGTACTAGACTGCCATGGAACTGCTTTGGTTGGCCGCAAAGGCCTTTTTCATCGCCCTCATCCTGACCCCCATCATTCGTGACATCTCCCGTTCTTTCAACATGGTGGACCGGCCCGGACAGCGCAAGGTGCATGTCCATCCGATTCCGCGAGTGGGCGGCGTGGCCATTGCCATCGCCTATGCGCTTTCCTTGATTTCGATCGCCGGGGTGGACCGTCCGTGGTCAACCGGACTGGGTCCGGGCAAAGTGATTCCGGGCGCGGCCATTGCGTTCCTGGTTGGACTGCTGGACGACCTGCTCTCGCTCAAGCCCATCGTGAAGCTGGGCGGCCTGGTGCTGGCGGCGTGCGTGGCCATCCAGAGCGGGCTGCACGTTGGCGCGGTGTTTAACAGTCCGCTGCCGGTGTGGATCGATTATCCGCTGACGGTTTTCTGGCTCGTGCTCGCCAGCAACGCGTTGAACCTGATTGACGGGTTGGATGGATTGTGCGCGGGAATGGGCCTGCTATCGACGCTCACGCTGTTCACGGCCGCCCTGCTGCACCACAACTGGCCGCTGGCCTACGCGACGTTCCCGCTGGCCGGGGCCTTGCTGGGCTTCCTCTGCTATAACTTCTTCCCGGCCACGGTCTTCCTGGGCGATTCCGGCGCGCTGCTCATCGGGTTCCTGCTGGGCAGTTACGGCATGTTCTGGACGCAGAAGACGTTCACGCTGCTGAGCATGATTGTGCCTCTTCTGGCGCTGTCCATCCCGTTGCTGGACGTTTCACTTTCGGTGCTGCGGCGGCTGATCGGGCGGAAGCCGCTCTTTGTTGGGGACCGGGGGCACATCCACCACAGGCTGCTCGATCAGGGACTCTCGCCGCGCCAGGCGGTGTGGGTGTTGTACCTGGTGGGCGGGCTTGGCGCGGCCTTCGCGCTGCTGGCGAGCTCAAAGATCGGCGGCAAGTACGAGGGCGCTATCATGGTGCTCTTCTGCGCCAGCGCGTGGTTCGGGATCCGCAAGCTGCGGTATTCCGAGTTCGACCTGGGCGGGCGGCTGCTGCTGGACCCGTTCGTGAAGCGCACGGCGGACACGAAGGCGACGCTGGAAAGCGCCGTGGCCTCGCTGGAAGGCGCTTCAGACGAAGAGGCGTGGTGGCAGGGGCTGGTGCGCGAGGGAAAGCAACTGGGCTTCACGAAGCTGCGTTGGACCAACGCCGGCCGCGTCCGCGAGGAACTGCTGAAACCGGGAGCGCCGGAGGGATGGAAGCTGGAGATTCCGCTCACGGAGGCATCGTCGGTTCAGGTGGAAGGCGTGTTCGGCGCCGCGGTGGCTTCCGAGGACCTGATCGGTCTGGCGGAGATCCTGAAGCGCACGTTTCCGGCCCGCGAGCGCCGGCCGGATGAAGTGCGGCCGGCCAACGCCGGTGCGGCATGAACTCGATCCGCAAACAGCCGATCCGCCTGTTGCCGGCGGCGCTTGATCTGTGCGCGTGCCTGGGCGCGTACTACGCCATCTTCCGGATTTTCCCAGCCGAGCGGACGGACTGGATCGCCGCGATACCGGCCTCCGCGGTCACCTCCTGGCTGGCCGCGATTGCGCTGCAGGCCCGGGAATCGGGTGTCAGCCTGTGGATCGATCAGTTCTTCTACGCGGCGGGCCTGACGATGCTGATGCAGTACGGGCTGGCGTATCTGTTCGGCTTCTGGCCGGCGCCCATCGGGGCGATTGTCAGCGGCGCGGCGGCGAGCGTGATGCTGCTGGCCGGGCTGCACCGCTGGGATGAAGGCGCTTCAGGAGGCGAGGCGGGGCCGGGCGTTGTGTTCCTGGGCTTTGGCTCCATGGCGGCGGCGCTGGCGCCCCACTTCGAGAAGCGAATCCTGGGCGTAGTGGAATCCGAACCGGAACGGGCGCCGCGCGGGCTGCCGTACCTGGGGCCGCCCGAGGAGTTGGAGCGAATTGTGGCCGAGACCCAGCCGGGGAGCATTGTGGCCGCCGGCGGAAGGGCGCCGGGCCGCGCCGTGATGGAAGTGCAATACGCCGGGACGCCGGTGATCGACGGCGCGGCGCTGCACGAAAGCCTGCTGGGACGGCTGCGGTGGGACGCCATGCGGCCCGAGGATCTGTTGTTTTCGCGCTCCACGAATGCGGACCGCATGGGGATGGCGGTGCAGGCGATTTATACGAACGTGATCGGCGTGGCTACGCTGGTGGCATTGTCACCCCTGCTGATTCTGCCGGCCTTGGCGATTGCGGTGTTCGGCCGGGGCGGCCAGGTTCTGGAGCATACCGAGTGCCTGGGATTTCAGATGATTCCGTTCCGGCTGCTCCAATTCGGGACGCGCGGGAAGGACGGGCGCCTGCACGCGCCCGGGAAGGCGCTGCTGGCGCTGCATCTGGAATCGCTGCCGCGCCTGATCAACGTGGTTCGCGGGGAGATGGCCTTTTTCGGCCCGCCGCCGGCCCGGCTTGAGTTTGCGCGCCGCCTGGGCCGTCTGATTCCGGTTTATGCGCACCGCTTCACCGTGAAACCGGGTATTCTGGGATGGTCGCAGATCAACCTGGCGGGCGCGGGAGACGCGCCGGATGAAGCGTTGCGGTTGGAATACGACCTCTATTACGTGAAGCAGAACAGCGTCTCGCTCGATCTCGAAATCCTTCTGAAGACCTTGCTTCGGCCGCGCTCCTTCGCTCGCCGCCAGAAGGCGGAAGGACTGTAATGGTTGCGGGGATCGCGCTGGCATTGGGCGCCGCCGTCCTCCTTTACACGATGGTCCTTTACCCGTTTCTCCTGTGGTTCGGGTGGAAGCGGACCGCGCCGCCCATCCGGAAGGATCTGAACTTCCGCGCCACGGTTTCCATTCTCCTGGCGGTGCATGATGGGGTGGAGTTTATCCGGGCGAAGATCGATTCGCTGCTGGCGCTGGACTACCCGTGCGAGCTGGTGCAGATCCTGGTCATTTCGGACGGCTCCACGGACGGCACGGACGCCATAGTGGAAGCGTACGCGGACCGCGGCGTGCGGCTTCTGCGGATGCCGCGCGGCGGGAAGGCGGCGGCCATTAACGCGGGGCTTAAGGAAGCCACCGGCGAGATTCTGTTTTTCACCGACGTGCGCCAGCCGCTGGACCCGAACGCGCTGACGCACCTGGTGGCGAACTTCGCCGACCCGAGTGTGGGCGCGGTGACCGGCGAGCTGCGGTTCCTGGACCGGGGGCAGGGCGAACAACTGGTGTTGGGCCTCTACTGGCAGTACGAGCTCTGGGCGCGGAAGCGGCACTCGGAGATCGATTCGACGTTCGTGGCCACGGGTTGCATTTACGCCATGCGCCATTCCCTGGCGGAACCGCTGCCGCCGGATACGCTCACGGACGATGCGGTGATGCCGCTGCGCGCATTTTTCCGGGGCTACCGGGTGATTTTCGATCCGGAGGCCCTGGCGTTCGATTACCCGACGGCCGAAGGCGTGGAGTTCCGGCGGCGGCTGCGCACGCTGGCCGGGCTGTGGCAGGTTTGCATTCGGATGCCGCGTTTGTTCACGCGCGCCAACCGGATGCGCCTGCATTTCCTGTCGCACAAGTTCTCGCGGCTGGCTCTGCCATGGGCGGTGATGCTGATGGCAGCCGCGACGCTGGCGATGCCGGGTTCCTGGTTCCGGGATGCGCTGCTGGGCATTGAGGCGCTGGCGGGCCTGCTTGCGTTGGTGGATGCGCGGGTTCCGGGCAGCTTCCCGCTGAAACGTGTCACCTCGGCCGCGTGGACCTTCGTGTCCATGAACGTGGCCGCTCTGCTC
Source organism: Bryobacteraceae bacterium (assembly GCA_035524535.1). Classification (GTDB taxonomy): domain Bacteria; phylum Acidobacteriota; class Terriglobia; order Bryobacterales; family Bryobacteraceae; genus BOG-224. Next base: position 2,068 of record DATKOS010000118.1, on the reverse strand, counting down.
TCGTTGTCGGTGTTCTTTGTGCCGCCGGAGACGTTATGGCGGACTACGCGCGTGAAGGTGCGGCCGTAGAGCGCGAGATTAGGCTGAGGGCGGAGTTCAGGGCGGCTCAGTTCCGGCGGGCCCAGACGCGCGCGGTGTAATCAGTCGCGGCGGCTCACTTTGTCACTCGAACCGAAGCGCCAGCGGAGCTTCAGCATCACCGACACCAGGAGGCACAGAAGCAGGGTGGGTACCAGGTCCGCGGTCCACATCATCCAGCCGGCATCGACCACGCGGAAGCGGTAGAGAAGCGCCTCGATGGCGCTGAGGAGCACGTACACCGCCACGCCCAGGGTCCAACGGGTCAGGAGCCCGATGGCAACGCAGCCAAGCGCATCTCCGAGCACAACGTAGGCCCAAAAAGGACCGATTCGGCCCACAAGGGATCGCTCTATTACGGACGGGAGCACGTAAGAGAACAGAATGCACGCGGCTAAGCACACAAACACCGTTCGCCTCCCGCCGGGCCGCATCATACTGAATTCTACCGTCCCCGCCGTATGATGATTATGACTCTTTTGGGCCACGCTTATTCATATCTTCCGCCCAACGAAGATAGCGAACGAGGGCGGCGCGACTGACGTAGGAAAATCGGACAAACTCGTAAAGTCCTATAGACTCGGCTCTTAGCCCGGAGTAAGTTTCGATCCTCCAGCGCAAGTAAGGGCTCCGCCACGGCCACAGGCGGTAACCGCGAGTCATATTCCAAAAGATGCGGATCACTATCTTTCGTCCTTCCGGGTGACGGCAGGCGTGGCGAAATAGCCGCTGCGCGTGCGCACGTCCGGCTTGCCGGGAGCGTCCACGGCGATCTTGATTTCGCGGTAGGCGCCGTCCATGGCGCTATTGCTGGGCGTATAGGAAATGGTGTACTGGTTGCGAATATCGTGGGCCACAAGGTGCGCAATGCGGTCCACCTGGGACACGTCATCCGGGAAGAACGCCTGGCCGCCCGTAGCGGACGCGAGCTCCTGGAGCGCCCGGCGCGCGCGCCGCGCGGCCAGGGGATCCTCGTCGCGCAGCAGGCCCACGCAGTAGATCAGGTCACCGCTCTGTTGCGCGTGGCGGACCAAGTCTTCCATCTTGGTGACGCTCACATTGTCTTCGCCGTCGGTCACCACCACCAGCACTTTCTTATCTCGGTGGGCCTTTGCGTCAAGGTGTTGCAGCGACATCTCAATGGCATCGCGCATGGCGGTCTCGCCGCGGGAGTCAGTGCGGCGGAGGGCTTCCTTCATCTCTGCGATGTTACTGGTGAAGTCCTCGCCGTCGGGCAGATCCAGGAACGCCTGGTCCGCGAAGTTGACGATGAAGACTTCATCGTCCGGATTGGAATCGCCGACGAGCGCGAGGTCGGCGGCCTCCACCTTTTCGCGCTTGAAGCGCATGCTGCCGCTGTTATCCACAAGCAGCCCCATGGAGACGGGCACGTCCTCCTGCTGGAAGCCGGTAATCTGCTGCCGCACGCCGTTCTCATAGACGGCGAAAGCGGAGCGGGGCAGGCCGGTGAACAAGGTCCCGTCCTTGCCCACAACGGTGGTGTGGCAAACCACGACGCGCGCGTCGGAGCGAAACACAACGCCATCCCCACTGTCGGGAGGCGAAGCTTGCTGCTGGCCGGCGGCCACGGCCACGGCCAGCGTGAACATCGCCCGGAGCATCACTGCCTGAAGGCGGAGCCCTTGGCCGCCGCGGGGGGCGCCGGGCGCTCCGGCGTCGCGTAGTAGCCGCTGCGCGTGCGAACAGTCGGATGGCCGGAAGCATTCACAGCGACCTTAATCTGCCGGTACGTGCCGTCCATGGCCGAGTTGGACGGAATGTACTGAATGCTGTACTGGCTGCGAATGTCGCGCGCCACTTGATGGGCGATGTGGTCTACCTCGGAAAGTTCCTTGGGAAAATAGGTCTCGCCGCCGGTAGCCACCGCGAGGGCCTTGAGCGCCTTCTCCGCGGCGTGTACATCTCCGCGTTCCTCGTCGGAGAGCAGGCCCACCGAGTAAATGATCACCTCGCTCTGCTGCGCCAGCTT
>DATKOS010000117.1:0-14244 GCA_035524535.1 Bryobacteraceae bacterium | reverse complement strand
CGCCGCCATGGCCGCGGGCGTGCATCCGGTGATCGGCTGCGAGGTTTACGTCTCCCAGCAGGGGCACAAGACGCGCTCCGATTCGGACCATTACAACCACCTAGTGCTGCTCTGCGAGAACCAGGAAGGCTACCGCAACCTCATCGACCTCACTTCCACCGGGTATCTGGAAGGCTTCTACTACAAGCCCCGCATCGATCTGGACCTGCTGCAGCGCCATTCCAAGGGACTCATCGCCATGTCGGCCTGCCTACGCGGGCACATTCCCGAGACCCTGCTCTCCGACAAGCACGAGGACGCGCGCCGCCTGGCCCACACCTACGCGGACATTTTCGGCCAGAACAATTTCTTCCTGGAGGTTCAGGACCACCACCTGGAGCAGGATAAGCGCCTGACTCCGGAGCTGAACCGGCTCTCGCAGCAGACCGGCCTGAAGCTGGTGGCCACCAACGATTCGCATTACCTGCGCAAGGAGGACGCGCGCCCGCACGAGATCCTGCTGTGCGTCCAAACCGGCAAGGTGATGAGCGACCCCAACCGGATGCGCTGGACCAATCCGGATTTCTACCTGAAGACTCGCGACGAGATGATGGAGCTCTTCGGCGAGTTGGAAGACGCCGTGGACCGCACTTGGGAGATCGCGCAGCGCTGCCAGGTGAAGCTCGAAAAGGTGAAGGAGCCGTTCCCGAAGTTCGACGTGCCGGAGAGCCACTCCGCCGACACCTACTTCGAATACGTCGCCCGCGAAGGCTTTGAGAAGCGCCGGACGCGCCTGGAGGGGATGCGCGCGAAGGGCATGCTGAAGCACGACCTGGCGGAATACGCCGAGCGCCTGGACCGCGAAATCCGCATGATCCAGCAGATGAAGTTCTCCGGCTACTTTCTGATTGTCTGGGACTTCATCCGCTACGCCAAGTCGCAGGGCATCCCGGTGGGCCCGGGGCGCGGGTCGGCCGCCGGCAGCCTGGCTGGCTACGCCATGGGCATCACGGATATCGATCCCTTGCAGTACGGCCTGCTCTTTGAACGCTTCTTGAATCCGGAGCGCGTGAGCATGCCCGATATCGACGTCGATTTCTGCATGAACCGCCGCGGCGAGGTGATCCAGTACGTCACGCAGAAATACGGGCGCGAGCAAGTGGCGCAGATCATCACCTTCAACACGCTGGGCGCGCGCGCGGCCATCAAGGATGTGGGGCGCGCGCTGGAAATCCCTTTCGCCGACGTGGAGCGCCTTACGAAAATGGTGCCCAACGTCCTGAACATTTCACTGGAAAAAGCGATCGAGCAGGAGCCGGGGTTCAACGAGGCTGCCAAGAAGGACCCGCGGGTGGCGGACGTGCTGCAAGCCGCGCTGCGCCTGGAGGGCCTGGCGCGCAACTGCTCGGTGCATGCGGCCGGCGTGGTGATTTCGCCCAAGCCGCTAAGGGAACTGGTGCCGTTGTATAAGACGAACCGCGACGAAATTGTCACGCAGTTCGATATGAACGGCCTCGACAAGCTCCAACTGCTGAAGATGGACTTTCTGGGCCTGACGACGCTCACCCTCATCGACGACGCCCTGCGCCTGATCCGGAAGCGTCATGGCGTGGAGATTGTGCCCGAAGACCTGCCGCTGGACGACAAAGAGACTTACAGCATCTTCTGCAAGGCGCTGACCAGCGGCGTGTTCCAATTCGAATCCAGCGGCATGCGCGACATCCTGCGGCGCTACCAGCCGAGCCGCCTGGAAGATCTCACGGCGCTGAACGCGCTGTACCGGCCGGGACCCATCCAGGGCGGCATGGTAGACGACTTCATCGAGCGCAAGTGGGGCCGCCGGGCGGTGCAATACGAGTTGCCGGAGCTGAAGGAACTGCTTGAGGAGACTTACGGCGTCATCGTGTACCAGGAACAGGTGATGCAGATCTCCAATCGCCTGGCTGGGTATTCGCTGGGCGATGCGGATCTGCTGCGGCGCGCCATGGGCAAGAAGAAGGCGGAAGAGATGGCCAAGCAGCGCGAGCGCTTCGTCACGGGCGCCGTGGAGCGCGGCTTTCCGCAGAAGAAGATCGAGAAGATCTTCGACCTCATGGAGCAGTTCGCGGGCTACGGCTTCAACAAGTCGCATTCGGCGGCTTACGCATTCCTGGCGTTCGTCACGGCGTATCTGAAGGCCCATTATCCGGTGGATTTCATGGCCGCGCTGCTCACCTCGGAAACGGGGAATACGGCCAAGGTCGTGCGCTACATCAATGAGTGCCACGACATGAACATCACCGTGCTGCCGCCGGACGTGAACCATAGCGAGTGGAGCTTCACGCCTGACGGCGGCGCCATCCGCTTCGGTCTCGGCGCCGTGAAAAACCTGGGCCAGTCCGCGGTGGAGTCCATCATCAAGGCGCGGGCGGAAACCGGGCGCTTCCAGTCGATTCACCAGTTTTGCGAGAAGGTGGATTTGAGCGCCGTGAACCGGCGCATGATCGAAAGCCTCATTCGCGCCGGGGCCATGGACTCGCTGGAAGGCTCGCGCTCCCAGAAGTTCGCCGTGGTGGAAGGCGCCATGGAGAACGGCGCCCGCCAGCAGCGCGACCGCGAATGCGGCCAGGGCGGCCTGTTCGGGGAAATGCCAGCCGAGGAGCACCACGCCGAACTGCCCAACGTGCCGGATTGGACCGGCAAGGAGAAACTGGCGGGCGAAAAGGAGATGCTGGGCTTCTGGGTCACCGGCCACCCGCTGGACCGATTCGCCGACAAGGTCTCCGAGTTGGCGACGCGTGACAGCTCGACGCTGGAGGGCCTCGCTAAGAACGACGAGGTAGCGCTCTGCGGCGTGCTCACCGGGGTGGTTCGCAAGCGTAACAAAGAGGGCAAGCCCTGGGTCGCGATGACCATCGAAGACCGCGGCGGTTCCATTGAAGCTCTGGTCTTCGCCACAGCCTACGAGCGGCTCGCTTCGCAGATTCTGGAGGACGAGGCCGTCTTCATCCGCGGCCTCGCGCTGCCGGAAGACGGCGGCGCAACCAAAATCTCCGTGCAGGATATCGTCGCGCTGGAGAATGCGCGCGTAGATCTGCCGAGCGCCATCTCCATCCGTGTCTGGCTGGGCCGCAACGGCAAGACCGGCGCGGACCGCGCGCAGGCGCTTGAGGAGCTCTTCCGCCGCAAACCCGGCGCCACCCAGGTGCGCTTGCGGCTGGAATCGCCGCGCGACTTCTCCGTGCTGCTGGATGTGCCCGCGAAGGTGCGGCCGGACAAGGAATTTCGAGCCCAAGTGGAAGAGATCTGCGGCTCGGAAAGCATCGAGCGAGTGGCAGGCTAAGCGCCGTGCTACCTTCGTGGCGTGAGGCACTACCCCGTTTTCCTCGATCTGCAGGGCCGCCGGGCGCTCGTGGCGGGCGCGGGCAAGGTGGCCTTACGCAAGACGCTCGGCCTGGTGGACGCAGGCGCCCTGGTGACCGTGGTCGCGCCAGAAATCCGCGACGAATTCGCGGACTTGCCAGTGCGACTGGTCCGGCGGCGCTTTCGCGCATCTGACCTGGCCGGCGCCGCGCTGGTCTTCGCCGCCACGAATGACCGCGCGGTGAACCGGCGCATCGGACTGGCGGCCAAACGGCTTGGCCTCTTCGCCAACATCGCCGACGCCGGCGCGGAGTGCACCTTCCTCGTGCCCGCGCGCGTGGAACGGGGCCCAGTGCAATTGGCCATCTCCACGGGCGGCAAGAACCCGCGGCTCGCCGCCGCCATGCGCCGCAAGATCGAAGCCGCGCTTTAGGGTTTCGTCTTTACGATTTCCAAATGTCTTCCCAACGACTTCTTGACGGTCCCCGAGTTACCCTCGGACAGAATGCGTGGAGGAGGGCAATGAAGCTCATTGTGGCCCTGATTCGGCCGGAGACCCTGCTGGCCGTCCAGGACGCTCTCGCGGAGGTGTCCGAGCAGGTTCCCACCCGGCTGGCTTCCGTGGCCGAAGTGTCCGACCTGCGCCGTCCGGAGGCGAACGTCTACCGCGGCTCGCAGTACCGGAAGACGCGCACGCGCCTGCGGCTGGAAATCATGGTCGAAGTAGATTCCGCCGTGGATCGCGTCATAGAAGCCATCCTGCGCGGTTCCGGCGCGGGCCTGGGGCGGAGCGGCGACGACATCTTCGTGATGAGGGTGGATGATTGGCGCTTGGCCGCCGTCCGCACTACCGCGGCCGCCGCGCAATCCTGAAGCGCCGCCAGTACGGCGGGCTCGCAACCGCTCGCCATCCCTGGGTCAATCCCCAGGGCGCCCGCCTAGAGCTTCTGCGCCAGGGAGAAGCCGTCCCCCGTTGGAACAATACTCACCACCACGCGCGGGTCGTTGTGCAGGGCCCGGTTGAAGGCGCGCAGCGCTTCTGTATCGCGGTCGTGATTGTCGGGATTCGCCACCCTGCCGGACCAGAGAACATTGTCGGCCACAATCATGCCCCGCGGGCGTACCAAAGCAAACGCGCGCTCGTAGTAGGCGAGGTAGTTTTCCTTGTCGGCATCGATAAATGCCAGGTCGAACGTCCCGGCCTGGCCTTCCCGCAGAAGGGCGTCCAGGGTCTCAAGCGCGGGCGCCAAGCGAAGGTGAACCCTGTCTTCCACGCCGGCCTCGCGCCAGGTTTGGCGTGCGCGCTCGGCGTATTCCGCGCTGCGGTCGCATGCCAGCACCTGGCCGCCGGGCAGGAGCGCCAGGGCCACCCAGGTGGAACTGTAACCCATGAACGCCCCAATTTCCAGCGTGCGCCTCGCCCCCATGGCGCGTGCCAGCACGTGCAGGAATTGGCCCTGCTCCGGAGAGATCTGGCACGAGGCCTGCGGGTGGTTCTCCGTGCTCTCGCGCAGACGCCGAAGCGCCTCCGGTTCACGCACGGTGACGCCGCGGATATATTCGGCTACTTGCGGGGTGATGGCTGTATAAGTGCGCGACATGGGTGAAGCTTCGATTCTACTATGTCATGCTAGCGCCCCGAGTCAGGAATTCGAAACATAAGCGGGGAGCCTTGCGGTTCGGCCGGCGAAATGGTTGGATCAAGCACGGATTTGCGGGCTGCACAGAGCCCTCAAGAACGCAGCCATTTAGGCCCTTTGCGGCGGACTGCTCCCGCTCCGGACGCCAGCCGGACGCCGGATTTCTCGTTTTCCAGTTACGTTCCCATGACCGGAACCGCGCGGGTTAGCGCAACTTACTCGGCACGGCCGGTTTAGACTAATGACAGGAGTTAGGGATGCGCAAGAAAGCAGTTGCCGGGCTGGCGGCCGCCCTCTTCCTCACGGCGTCTTGGGGCGCCTCCAAAGCCGCAAGGAAAGACGCCGCCAAGGCCGCGACATTCTCCAAGCCGCTTTCCCCGGATCAGCGGATCGAGCAGGCGCTCAACCGTCTTACCTTTGGCCCGCGTCCGGGCGATGCCCAGGCCGTAAAGGCCATGGGGCTGAAGAAGTGGATCGATGCTCAGCTTCATCCCAGCGGCATCCCGGAGAATCTCGCGCTTGAGGCCAAGCTGAAATCGCTTGACACGCTGCAGATGACCAGCGACGAGATCGTGATGGATTACCCGCCGCCGCAGGTGGCGCAGCGCATGGTGAGCGGGCAACTCCCCCTGCCCGAAGATCCCGAACGACAGGTGGAGATCCGCAAGATCGCCGAACGCGCCGGCAAAGCGCAGGCCCAAGGGCAGCCCCCGGCGCGCCAACTGGCGCCCGCAGACATCTTCACCCCAGCGCAGATTCGCGCGCTGCGGCAAGGCACGGCGGAGCAGCGCATGGAAGTCTTCAACGGCTTGCCTTCGGAGAAACAGGACCAGGTAATCGAATCGATGCCCGCGGTTCGCCAAGTTCTGTATGACGCCGCGCCGCCCGCGCTGCGCCGGCGAATCGATGTGGCCGGCGGTCCGGCCCAAATCCCGGTGCGCGACCTGATGGAAGCCAAGATGCTTCGCGCCGTGATGAGCAACCGGCAGCTTGAGGAAGTGCTCACCGATTTCTGGTTCAACCACTTCAACATCTATCTGGACAAGGGCGCGGACCGCTTCCTCATCACCGAATACGAGCGCGAGGCCATCCGCCCGCACGTGCTCGGAAAATTCCGCGACCTTTTGGAGGCCACGGCGAAGAGCCCGGCCATGCTGTTCTACCTGGACAATTGGGAATCCGTGGGTCCGGCGCCCGGGCCGTTGCGAGCGAAGTCCAACCAGCCGCGGCGCGGGCTCAACGAAAACTACGGGCGCGAACTGCTGGAGTTGCACACGCTGGGCGTGGATGGCGGCTACACCCAGAAGGACGTCACCGAGGTGGCGCGCTGCTTCACCGGGTGGACCATCCTGCAGCCGCAGCTGGGCGGCAGCTTCATCTTCAATGCGCGCGCGCATGACAACGGCGAGAAGACGGTGCTCGGCGTGAAGATCTCCGCCGGCGGCGGCCAGACGGATGGCGAAAAGGCGCTGGACATTGTGGCCCGGCATCCCGCCACCGCGCACCACATTTCCTGGGAGTTGGCGCAGCGCTTCGTGGCGGACGATCCGCCGCCTTCACTGGTGAATCGCATGGCGCGGACCTTCCTCAAGACGGACGGCGATCTGCGCGCCGTGATGCAGACCATGCTCAACTCCAAGGAATTCTGGAGCACGGATGCCTACCGCACCAAGGTGAAGTCGCCGCTCGAACTGGTGGCCAGCGCCGTGCGCGCGGAGGATGGCCAGGTAGATTATGCGCTGGGGCTGGTCAACCAAGTGGCGCAGCTCGGCGAGCCGCTCTACCGCAAACAGGAGCCCACGGGCTATTCCAATGCGGGCAAAGATTGGTTGAATACCGCGGGTCTGGTGGGCCGCATGAATTTCGGAACGCAGCTAGCCGATAACCGCATCGCGGGCGTGAAGGCAGGCTCGGCGCTGCCGGGGACCGCGCTGGGGGCGCCCGATTTTCAGAAGCATTAGCGCGGGCGCACGGCCCGGCAGCGTGGAGGGAAGCGCAATGACGAACCGGCGTATTTTTCTTCGCAATTCCGCCTTAGCCATGTTCGGCGCGGGCACGGCGCCGCTCTGGCTGGAGCGCGCTCTCTATGCCTCGGACGCTCCCAGCCCGCGCAAGAAGATCCTGGTGGCCATTTTTCAGCGCGGAGCGGCGGACGGGCTGAACATCGTGGTGCCGCACGGAGAGAAGGCCTATTACGACCTGCGGCCCACCCTTTCCGTGCCGCGGCCCTCCTCCGCCGCCGATAAGCGCGATGATGCGGCCATCGATCTGGACGGCTTTTTCGGCTTGCACCCCTCGCTGGCGCCGCTTAAGCCGCTATTCGACCAGGGACACCTGGCGATTGTGGACGCAGCCGGCTCGCCCGACCCCACGCGCTCCCACTTTGACGCCCAGGATTACATGGAGTCCGGCACGCCCGGCCTGAAGGCTACGGCGAGCGGCTGGATGAACCGGGCGCTGCCCGCGCCGGATGGCAAGCCTTCGCCGGTGCGCGCCGTGGCGCTGGGCGCGGTGTTGCCGCGTTCCCTGGCGGGCCCTGAGCCCGCCGTGGCCGTGCAGACGCTGGCCGGTTTTCAAGTGCGGGACGCCAAGGCGGCGCGGGAATTCGAACAGATGTATGAGGCCGCCCGGGACCCCGTGCTTAGCGGCATGGGACGCGAGACATTCGAGGCGGTCGCCATGCTGCAAACCATCCAGAAGCAGCCCTGGGCACCCGCTGGAGGAGCATCGTATCCGGCCGGGCGCTTCGGAGACAGCCTGAAGCAGATCGCGCAACTGATCAAAGCGGATGTGGGCATGGAGGTAGCCTTCGCGGATATTGGAGGCTGGGACCACCACGTCAACGAGATGGGCCAGCGCGCCTCGGAAGGGCAGCTCGCCGTCTTGCTGCGCGAATACGGCCAGGCGCTGGCTGCCTTCTGGCGCGATATGGGCGACCGCATGGCGGACGTGGCGCTGGTCACCATGTCCGAATTCGGCCGCACGGCGCGCGAGAATGGCAACCGCGGCACGGACCACGGCCACGCTAATTGCATGTTCGCCATGGGCGGCGCGATTCGCGGCGGCAAGGTCTACGGCCGCTGGCCAGGGCTGCAGCCGGAGCAGCTCTACGAATCGCGCGACTTGGCGCTCACCACGGACTTCCGGGACGCACTGGGCGAATTGGTAGCGCGGCACCTGGGCAACCCGACTCTAGCGAGCGTCTTCCCGGGATATACGCCAGCCTTCCCTGGCCTGCTCGCATAGCGTCCGAATCGCCGGCGGACGGGCCTCGCCCATCCGGCGCCGGAATTTCCGGCGCCGCGTCTGATTTCGCACCATCAGCCACGAAAAGTTGTTGCTAACGGCAATATCTTGTTTTAGACTTTCGGGTATTATGACCCTAAAAGTAGAAACTCGGGTCAGGCATACGCTGCGGCCGCTGAACACGTTCAGCTTCTGCGGACGGCCCATCTCGGACTCGCGCGGTGCGTACCTGGTGGCGACGAAAGACCTCCCACCGTGCCCCGAATGCCAGCGGGCTCGAGAGCGGGTCGCTCTGACCGTCGGCGCTTCCCATCGCCGGCGAGCCTAACCGTTCCAAACCGACTGAAACCGGACATCTTCGCGTATCATGGGATCAAGCTGGGTGCGCGGCCGCAGCCATGGGCCGCTCCACGCTCGATCCGGATGACGAGGCAGGCCTTACTTTGCGCGGGCGTGCTGGCGGCGCTGGCTGCGATTCACGGCCAGGACGTCAAAATTACCATTTCCGGCGGCCAGCTTCCTACCGTGGCCGTGCCGGATCTGGCCGGCTCAGCGGGAGCGGAACGCTTCACCACCCTCGTAAACCAGATCGTTTGGGACGACCTGAATGGCGCCGGCTTCTTCAAGCTCGCGCCGAAGACCCTCTATCCCAAGGTGGAGCCGCACGACGCCGCGGACTTTCTTTCGGTGCGGACCCTGCGCCCCCGGCTAGAGGAGTGGGCCGCTCCGCCGCTTTCGTCGAACTACCTGGCGTTCGGACGCACGGAGCTTCGCAACGGCGCGCTGGCGCTCTACGGGTGGCTTTACGACCTGAAGGGCGCAACGCCCCAAGCCGCCCAAGTGCTTGGCCGGCGCTACGCGGGCGCCGCGGACCAAGACGGCGCGCGCCGGATAGCGCACCAATTCGCCGCCGATATCATCGCGGCCTTCGGCGGCCAGCCCGTGTTTGACACGCACATCTACTTCACGTCCGACCGCTCCGGCCACAAGGAAATCTGGGTGATGGACCCCGACGGGCGAAACCAGAGACAGATTACGCACTTCAACTTCATCGCGCAGTTCCCCGCCGTGTCTCCGGACGGATCGAAAATCGCGTTCACCGCTTGGCCCGGCCCCGACCTGAGCCCGCGCGTCTTCGTGTATTCCGCCGATCCGGTGATGGACTTGCACTTCCGCGGCGAGGAGGCTTCCATGACGGGCACGCCGTCCTTCACGCCCGATGGGAAGGAAATTGTCTATATGGCGAATGCGGGTGAAGCGCATCATATTTTTTTCGCCGATCTCACCGGCGCGCATGTGCGGGAGTTAACAGTCTCCGACTCCGACGATGCCGAACCCAAAGTGAACCCTCGGACTGGAAGCGACATGGTCTTTTCCTCCGGGCGTGCCGGCGCCGAGCAGATCTACCGCGCCAATATGGACGGCCTGGACGTGGAGAAGTTGACGGACGGTACGGGCTCCGCCGCCAATCCATCCTGGAATCCCAACGGACAGACCATTGCGTTCGCCTGGACGCGGGGGTATGAGCCGGGGCACTTCAACGTCTTCACCATGGACATCGCCTCGCGCGTCTACGTGCAATTGACCCACAACGACGGAAGGAACGAGAACCCGAGCTGGGCACCGGACGGCGCGCACATCGTGTTCGGATCCAACCGCGGCGGTTCTTACCAGATTTGGAGCATGCTCGCCAATGGGACAGATCTGCGGCAGTTGACTACGCTGGGAAACAACTCGAACCCGGCGTGGGGCCGGTAGCCCGCTGCTTCCGGCAGCTGTCGCGAGGGGCTCACTTCACCCTGAAGCCCTGATACTCGGAACGCAGCCTCTGAGAAGCCGGGCGGACAGCTCTTGCGAGCCGCCCGCCTGCTTCCTTCCGATTAGTTGTGCGTCGGCAGGATGGTGGTGTTGCTCACCGCCGTGCCTTGCGAAACGGTCAGGACCTGGTTGCCTCCGGCCAGCGTGCTCGGCATCTGGATGTCGATCTGATAGAGGCCCACGGAATCCGGCGTGAGGCCGGCGAACAACACCGGTATCGAGGTTCCGCCCATGGTCACCGTCGGCTGCGAAGTCACGCGCGATAGGGGACTGGCGGAAGCGGCCGCGCCCGTGGCCACGGAGTTATCCACCGAGCCCATGCCCACCAGATAGAGCACCACGTACTCGCCGGGGACGGCCGGATCGCTGGCGGAAACCAGCGAGCCATCGTCCCAATGCTGAGCGATGACGGTACCGTCGCCGCCCACGGCCAATCCGGGCGATACGGTGGAGATCTGGACGGTCTGCGAGGCGGTAAGCGCGCCGTTGTTGCTGACAACTACCGGGTATTGCTGTCCGGCGGTCAGTTCGAACGGAACCTCGGCCAGGATCTGGCTGGGCGACGCGTAATAGAGCGGCGCCTGCACGCCGCCGATTGTCACGCTGGTGTTCCCCAGCACGACGGGCAGCGGCGCCGTGGAGGCCTGCACCGCGGCCGATGCCAGGTTGGCGCCCGCAATGGACACAATACTCCCGGGCGCTAGCGCTCCGCCCACCTTCGGGTTGTATACCAGAGCCGTGGCGTTCGCGGCAAGCGAGGGAGCCGTGTTGGGCGTCACCGCGCCGGAAACCTGCACGGTAGCGGCAGGCAGACCGGTCACGCTGGCCTGCGCGGTTACAGTCACTTGCGCCGCGGGGTTCTGCGGCATCCAGGTGCCGGAATATAGGCCCGCCGATCCGGCCACCTGGGAAAGGGTCAGGGGCGAGTCGCCGTCGCTAAAGGTAGCTTGCACCTGAGCGCCGTTCACCAGGGAACCGCAATCGTTCACCAGAAGCACGGAGAGCGGCGCAGGCCACAAAGCGGGTACGGAGAAGTTCGTTGCCAAACCGGTCTCTATAGGTACCAGCGTGGTGGGCGCGCAACTTGCATTTGTCCCGGACGCCGGAAGGCCCGTGGATTCCTTGCCCGCCGCGCCTCCACTGGTGGGCTGCACCACCAGCGCGACCGCAACGGATTGCACGCCCGATACTCCGGCCAGCGACAGCGCCACGCTGCCTTTGTAAATGCCCTGGGTCAGCCCGGCTGTATTGACCGTGACCGTGGTTTGCCCAGGCGTGGACGACGAAGTGGAGCCTGAGGACTGAGCAACGCCGAGCCACGTACCCGTATTGGTGATGGTGGGATTGGCGATGGCGGACGCGTAGTAAGTGGTCGAAGCGCTTGATGTCGAGTACACCGTCACCGTTTGCGGCGCCGGGCTCCCGCCCACTTGCGTCAAGAATACCAACCCACCCGGACTCGGTTGAATGCTGGCCGAAACGTTGGCCGGCGTCACGTTGAGCACAAGTTCGAACAGCAGCAGGGGATCCACCACGCTAGTAGCGTTGACGCGGATGGTAGCGTAGTACGTGCCTGCCGCCAAACCCGCCGCCTTCCCGTTGATTGAGAAGTTCACCACGCCGGGCTGCGACGGGGTCGCCGTCCCGGAGGTGTTGCTCAAGGTAATGTAACTGGCCGGCGGGAAAAGCGCCGCGGTCCAGTTGGAGGTTCCGCTCGTAACGGCAATCTGGAAGGACCCGCTCGGGTTCCCAGGAGCGCCACCCTGCGGCATGGTAAACACGGCGCCGGTCGGGGAGAACGTCATGTTCGCGGTCTGCGAGATGAAGAATGTTACCGGAACCGAGGCGCTCCCGGCCGAAGTGACGATATCCAGCGCCGTCTGGTAGAAGCCGTTCGAGAGAGTGCTCGGGTCCGCCGTAACGTTCACCAGAGCGGCCGCTCCGCCCGTTAGCGAGGACGGCGGCGTTCCCACGGTGCACCACGACGATTCGCAGGAGACGCTTGTAATGTTCAGCGTTCCGCCTCCCGAGTTGCCGAAGGCCACCTGCATGGTTTGCGCCTGCGGCGGCGTCGTGCTCGAACTGAACGCCAGCAGGCTGGTGAGCACGTTCAGCGCCGGCGGCGGCGAACTCACCGTCAAATAGACGTTAACGTTCTGCGAGCTGCCCGCGCAGGAGCCGGTATTGCACGTAAGGGTCACTTGCGTCTGGGTGACGCCAATGGTCTGCGACGCCGCCTGACTGTTCAAAGAGAAGCTGAGAGTGGACGGCGTAGTCCCGTTCGGAATCGAGTTCAACCACGGCGCGGGCGGGTTGACGGAGACTGAGTAATTGATCGCCTGGTTGCCGGTGGCCTGCACACCCACGGTCTGCGGCGGCGGAGTAGTGGTGGCGCCGGAGACGATGGAGAAAGAGACGCTGGCCGATTGGAGTACCAGGTTCGAACTAGGCGGAGCGACGGTGATTGTAAGTGTGGCTGAAGCCGTCTTGGAAGCGGAGTCGGTCACGGTCACAACCACCGGGAAGGTTCCCGGGGCGGTCGGAGTGCCGGAGATGACGCCGGAGGTCAGCGTTAACCCGTTAGGAAGAGCGCCGCTGGCAATCGCGAACGCGTAGGGCGAGACGCCGCCGCTGGCGCTGAGAATCTGTTGAGGATAGCTGAATCCGACCACTCCGCCAGGCAGCGCGCCGGTGGTGATCGTCAGCGGCTGCGGCTGGATCACGATGCCCACCATGGCCGAAGCCGTACCGCCCGTCGAATCGGTTGCCTGCACGGAAACCGAATACGTCCCAGGCGTGGTGGGATTACCTGAAATCGTGCCGGAACTCGAAAGCGAGAGTCCCGGCGGCAGGTTTCCGCCGATGGTGGCCCACTTGTACGGCGATACGCCGCCGGTCGCGGTGAGGATTTGCGAGTAGGCCGTCCCGGCCGTTCCGTTCGGTAATGATGGAGCCGGAATCGACAGCGGGGCGGTCTGAATGGTGACCGAGTAAGCTTGCGTCGCGGTGATGCCCACCGCGTCGGTAACCTGCGCCGTGAAGGAAACGGTCCCAGGCGTCGCGGCTGTGCCGGCGAGCGTCCCGCCGCCCGAGAGGCTGAATCCCGCGGGAAGACCCGTGGCGGAGAACGCATAGGGCGGGGTGCCGCCCGTAGCGTTAACCGTTGCCAAGTACGGTACCGTAGCCGCGCCAGCCGGAAGCTTGGTGGTGGTGAAGCCGAGAATCTTAATAGTAAGTTGCGCCGTAGTGCTGCCGGATTGAGAGTCCGCCAGCTTAACGGTCACCGTGGTGTTGCCCGGCGTGGCCGTGCTGCCGCTGATCGCGCCGGCGTTCGAGAGCGTAATGCCGGACGGGAGAGTCCCACTGGACACCGTAAAGGTGTAGGGCGGCGTACCGCCGCTCGGCGTGAATGACCCGGAAACAGCCGCGCCGGTCGCGGCGCCCAGCACCAAAGTTGTGGGGCTCACCGCAAGGCTCGCCGTCGCCGTCACAACGGTGACGGAAAGCGTCGCCGTGGCGGTCTGGCTGGATGTCGAATCCGTGGCGGTGATGCTCGCGTTGGAAGTGCCGGCCGCCGTGGGCGTACCGCTAATCACGCCGGTGGCCGGTCCAATCGAAAGCCCCGCCGGCAAGGTAGCCGACCAGGTGACCGAGCCGGAACCGCCGCTCGAAGCCATCGTGACTGGGCCATACGCCGTTCCCACGGTTCCGTTCGGCAGGAACGCCGTGGTGATGAGCAGCTTCTGGTAAATGGTGACGGAAGCAGCCAGAGTGGCCGCCGGGGAGACCCCATCGTTCGCCGCCACGGAGAAGCTGTATGCGCCGGCCGCGCTCGGGTTGCCGCTGAGCAGACCGGTGGGCGGAGTGGTCGTCGTATTCGTGGTGAGGGTAAGCCCCGGGGGCAACGTGCCGGACCCCAGAGAGAACGTGTAGCCGCCCAGCGCGCCGCCGGCCGCGGAGAAGCTCGTGGAATACGCCTTACCCGTAATCCCGCTCGGCAGCGTCCCGGCGGTGGTGATGTTCAGCGGATTGTTGATGGCCAGAGTCAAGACCTGCGTAGCCGCATCCGAGGCGCTGTCGGTAACCTTCACCGTGAAGCTCACCGCCGAGGTGGCCGTGCCCTTGCCGCTCAGGAGGCCGCTCGAACTCAGCGTTATGCCCGCAGGCAGGCTGCCTGAGGAGACCGTCCACGCGTAGCCCGTACCCGTGCCTCCCGTGG
>DATKOS010000116.1:0-4178 GCA_035524535.1 Bryobacteraceae bacterium | reverse complement strand
GCGCGTTGCGATTCTCGGAAAAGGCGTCCCACTGCCGCAAAGACTGGAGGGGGAATTCGAGTATCTTCCTGTCACACGCAATAGGTACGGCAATCTCCTTGTCACGGCGACTGTCAATGGGCGGGCGCAGCGCAACGTCGTCTTCGACACTGGATCGAGTAGTCTCGCCATGGTGACGGGCCACGCAAACTGGAGCAAGTGGACAAACCGCGCGGATGACGACGCCGGAAATCAAATTGTTCGGGCTAGTTCCTGGGGCCAAACCGCGGTCCTGGTCGGCGCGCCGCTGAGCGGCAGTCTATGTATCGGCCGCGCCTGCGCAGATCGTCCCCTCGTCTTCTTCGAATCTTCGGGATTGCGGAATATCAGCTTCGAAGGGGCTTCTTCTATGGGTGCCGCTCTCGTCGGCAACGTCTTGTTCGATGGTCAATTCACCGTCATGGTGGACCTCGCCAGGAGTCGTCTCGGCCTTTATAGGGGTTCGTTCGGGGCGCTCGAGAACTAGCAGAAAATGCACCGCTCTTCGGCTGGACGACCAGGGGGCTCTCTGCCCTCCGAGACCACCGTGACGCATGGTCGCCGACACAGAGAACTGGCCGCTCAGGCACATGAAACCGGAATCCATTCCTGCAACTCTAACGGCAGGAAGAGCAGCCCCCTTCAGCCTCCCCTGTCCCCTCGCCGGAACCGCGGCGGGTCTTGCCGGCGGCGGCCGGACCATCACCGCGGCAGACCTGCCGTTGCAGCGTCCTTCCAGCAGCCTGTCAGCGCCTCTTGCAGCGGAACGAGCAGTCTCTCGCCGGCGCTATACTGGGCGGCGGTTATCCAAAATGACGAAGCCGAAAAGAGCGCCTGATGAGATTCCTCTGCCCGATCCTCCCGATGTCACCGGGGACTTGCCTCTCCTGGAGGATGCCGCCGCCCTGCGCACTGCCGTAGAGCCGCTGCGCGAAATGCGCCTCGAAGCGACTTCGCTGGCCGGCATCGCGCGCCCGGGCCTGCGTCTCGAAAGCTGTGTTCTGAAATCGGTGAATCTCTCGCAGGCAAAGCTGCCTGGGCTGCGGCTGCGGGATGTGCGGCTGGAGTCCTGCGACTTGTCCAATCTCGAAGCGCCCAGACTTGAAGCGGTCCGCGTGGAGTTTGTGAATTGCCGCATGACGGGCTTTCGCGCCTCGGAGGCGGACTGCAGGAACATTCGGATCATGGAAGGCGACCAGCGGTACGCGCAGTTGCGGTTCGGCAAGTTTCAGTTCGCCTGGTTCGAATCGTGCGTGTTTGAGGATGCCGATTTCTATGGGGCCGACCTGCGCGGGGCGCGGTTTCAGAAGTGCAGTCTGCGGAATGCGGAGTTGAGCGAGGCGAAGCTCACGGACGCGGATTTGCGCGGTTCCCAGGTGGAAGGCGTGCGGCTGAATGCCTTCGATATCGCCGGGGCAACCGTGGACGCTTCCCAGGCGCTGCTATTTGCGCCGCTATTGGGGATCAGGATTCGGTGAAGCAGGCGCTGCCGCGCGGTCACTGGGTTAGCTTGAGGATCATGCCGGTGTTGGTGGCGAGCCAGAGGGCGTCTTCGCCGGAGCCGCCCAGGTAGACCCGGTTGGCGTCCGCGCGGTAATCCACCGCCATGGGCGTCCACGTCTTCAGGTCGCGGCTGGTGAGGACTTTGACCTTCTGCGGCACAATCTCGCGGAGCTTGCTGGCAAGCTCGATGCCGGCCAGGTAGTACGCGCCCCCGGGCGTGACCCACACATCGCTGACAAAAAAATGCTCGTCGTGGAAGATCAGGTTATTGGCGCCGTTCGGCCAGCCGATCTCGAAAACGTCGCTAGGGTATCGGGCGCCCTGGCTATGCTCGATGAGACCCACGCCGCGGCGCCCCGGCGCGAAGCGCGTGCGCGTGATATCGCCCAGCATGGAGGTGCGGTCGGATCGCCAGGTCTTCCCGCCATCGTGGGTCTGCAGCGTCGCCGCGGGATGCGGGCGTTCGCGTTCCTGAATAGCCGCATCGGGCGCAAGCCAGTCCGGCAGCCGCACGGGGCGCGACTGGTCCGCCGCGCCGGTGATGATGCCGGCCTGGGGATTCGCGAAGCCGATCCACGTGAACGCGCCGTAGTTCGCCGAGGGCCGCATGGGCGGCGGCGTTTCCGGCAGGGCGGCCCAGTCCTTGCCGCCGTTCGTGGTGGCCAAAACCGTGCGGTTGGCGCAAGCCGCCCAACCGTGGTTCGCGTCGGCGAAGTAGACGCGCAAAGCTTCGGCCTTGTCCGGAAGCTTGGGCATCCTGCCCCAGTCCTTGCCGCCGTTGGTGGTCTTCCAGATGCCCTTTTCCGTCACCAGCCATCCGGCGCTGTCGTTCAAGAGGAACAGCGACAAGGGAAGCTCCTTGAGCGGCGAGAGCTGCCAGTGGGCGCCGCCATCGGAGGTGAGGAGGGCGGTGTACTTTTCGTCCCGGCCCTGCGAGACCACGCCGACGGCCATGCCGCGCGAGGGCGAGGAGAATTGGATGTCGTAGATGGTGAGGCCGGACTTCACCTCATCGTACAGATACTGCATCCGCCATTGCTGCGCCAGAGCTGGCGCGGCGGCGGCTGCCAGGGTGGCAAGCACGGCCACCGAGCGAAACGCCATCCACCGGTAGTAGGTCACAAGGGCTATTGTTTCACCGCGGCGGGGGCCTTGGGAAGGGCCAGTTCGGCCTTGTCTCCCGGGCCCGCGGAAGACATGCGCGCCAGCACGAGCACGCAGCCCATCTGCTCTCCCACGGTGGTGATGGCTTCCATCTCATCGCCAGTGTGCTGGTGGGGCAACCGGTGCTGGATGTTGATGACCCCCACGACGCGATTGCGCGCGATCAGGGGCGCCGAAAGAAAAGCCTCGAACTTGTCCTCGGGAAGCTCGCCGAAGGCCTTGAAACGGGCGTCCTTGTAGGCCTCGCGGGAGATAGCCAGCAGGCGCCTCTCGCGCGCCACCCAACCCGTGAGACCCTCATGGATGCGCAGCCGCACCTTGCCGATGGCGGTGGGGTGGGGCGTGTTGGCCGCGCAGAGCACCAGTTCGCTATCTTCCAGGACGTAGACCAGGCAGGAGTCGCACTGGGTGAACTCGACCACCAGCGAAACAATGCCCTTGAGCACCTCCTGGACGCTGAGTTCGCGGACCATCAGCCGGCTCACCTTCTGGAAAAGGCGCAACTGCTCCTCGGTCTTCTGAAGGCGCAATTCAAGATCCTTGGGCTTCGGCACAACCTCATTATAGACGTCCGGCGAAAGGCGCAAGATCCGGCGGCGCGCTGGCGATCCGCGCAGGGGCCGGGGGATGGGCGCGCACGGACCGGACGCCGGGAAACGGGTCTGGCGTTACAATGTGGTCGGACTCACGGGCCGATGGCGGGCTTGGCGGATCGTCTGGAATGCCTCACACGCGAAGCGGAGCTCTGCCGGCCGCTGGGCGGCGGGCGGGTGGAGTGCTTCGCCTGCGGGCATCGCTGCCCCATTGCACCGGGATTCGCGGGCGTGTGCAAGGTGCGCTTCAACCGGGATGGCAAGCTGTACGCGCCGTACGGCTACGTCAACGCGGTCCACTGCGACCCGATTGAGAAGAAGCCATTCTTCCACGTGCGGCCGGGCGCGCGGACCCTCAGCTTCGGCATGCTGGGGTGCGATTTGCACTGCGGCTACTGCCAGAACTGGGTCTCCTCCCAGGCGCTGCGCGATCCCCGGTCCACTCTGGATATCACGCCCGCCACGCCGGCGGAGCTCGTGGCCATGGCGCGCCGTTCCGGCGCCGAAGCCGTGGTGGGGACGTACAACGAGCCTCTGATCACGGCCGAGTGGGCGGCTGCCGTGTTTCGGGAGGCCAAGGCGGCGGGGCTGCTTACGGGCTTCGTCTCCAATGGCAACGCGACGCCGGAGGTTCTGGAGTATCTACGCCGCTGGGTGGATCTTTATAAGGTGGATCTCAAGAGCTTCGATGATCGCCGGTATCACGAGCTGGGCGGCCGCATCGGGCCGATACTCGACTCGCTGCGGCGCATCCACGGCATGGGCTTCTGGCTGGAGGTGGTGACCCTGGCGATTCCCGGTTTCAACGACTCCGACGAGGAGCTCGGCCGGATGGCGGTGTTCCTCGCCGGGATTTCGCGCGACATCCCGTGGCACGTGACCGCCTTCCACAAGGACTAC
>DATKOS010000115.1:0-12480 GCA_035524535.1 Bryobacteraceae bacterium | reverse complement strand
TAAGAAATTGGAAACGGAGGCCGACCTCGGTGCACTCGCTGCTCTGATTGACATTTTGCCTGCCTACGGCGAGCGCGCGGTATTGTGGGCGGATTTGTCCATGCGGTGCTCGCTCGCGGGCAGAGTAGATCTTACCGAACGTCTCGTAAAAGAGTACCTCCAGCCAGCCCTGAAGCACGTTGCGGAAGGTGACCGCGCGTATAGAGCACGTGTCCTCGTCGAGGTGGCTCCGGCTGTGTTTCGTGTGCAACGGGCCACCTGTATCGGGATGCTTGATGCGCTTGATCCCGACGACCGCGATCTGGCACTCCGCGGGATTGCGCGCTTCATGCTCTATTCCCGTGTGCCCTCGGATCCGGCCGAGCATTCGGTCGAAGCGGATGGCGAGTTGTCCTGGGAGGTCCTTGACCAAGTTGGCGGCTTGGTTGAGCGGATGGACACGGATTGGATGATATACGCGACGGCCGAGGACATTGCCGATGCGTTGCAGTCTCCCAAGAATACGTATCTGGTCGGCACGCCTCAGCGCGAGGCCATTGCTCACAGGATCGAATCGGTTGCGAAGGCCAAGCTTCCGATCAGGCGGCAGATTGGGCACACGGGCTATCGACTGATTACACTTGCGCAGGCGCTGCGGATTCGAAGGGGCAAACCCGCGGAGTGGACAACCTTAATTGAGGAGTCGCGAGGTCTAGAGAACATCGCCGACAGGGCTTTTGTGTTGCAGGTAGTCGCCAAATGCCTCCCCAACATGTTGGGTTCTCAGCGCACGAAGTTGCTCGCGGAAGCGAGAGCTGCTATCGAGAGCATTCCATCCGAATTGGACCGTTTCGAACACTACATCGGCCTTGCGGAGGATTTGCGGAGCGTTGACAGTGGCCAGTGCCGTGAACTCGTCAATGCCGCTGCCGCCGTGCTGGCGGGCTCGGTCGAGGACGTCAGCAGCTACCAAAGGCGCCTTGTGGACCTCGCATTTAGGGTTGATGAGGCTCTGGCCAAGGGCTTGATCGACCGCTTCGATGACGACCAGGCGAAGCAGGCCGCCCAGCGGCAGATGCGTTTACTGGAGGTCCGGAAGAACCTTGGTTCCCAGCAGGAGCCGACAGGCGCCCTTGACAAGATACGCGCACGTGATCTTTCGAGGCTCGGCTGGTCGTTGCTCCGGGCTCTGGGCGCGGGGCGGCTTCAGAGCTTCCATCCGAGTGAAATTCGACCGTATCTCGAAGCGGCGGCGGGCCAGTCGCTTACGCGTTCGTTCCCGATTCTCCTTTGGTATATCGAAAACGCCGTCGTTCGCTTCGCACGGACGGATCAAGCTGCGACGTTCTTGCGGCCGATGCTTGACGCCACTATCGTCGGCGCTCAGCTTGCCGGACAAGTAGCTGGAAAGAGCCTTGTTCGATTGAAGGCCCTGAAACGCCAATCGGCGCAGTTGTCCGGAGGGCGCGCGCTCCTCGTGGTTCCCGGAACCAGGGAGGAAGCCATTCGAATACTGTCGATGTGGTTCGAGAGGGAATTGGGTCGTTTCTTAACGATTTGTGATCCTTACTTCGGACCCGATGACCTGAGCTGGTTACAGATCATCAGGTCTGCGAAGCCGGAATGTAGGATCGTCGTCATGACGGCGCGGAAGAATCAGCCCACGCCGGGTCCCGGAGAGGACCTTGAAGAGGTCTATGCCAATAGTTGGCGCCGCCTCTACGACCAAGGGGCGCCAAATGCGGAGATAGCTATCATTGGTGGCGAGCGCACTAAGGATTCTCCCATACACGACCGCTGGGCCGTCTCTGATGGAGTTGGCCTGCGGTTTGGGACGTCGCTAAGATCCTTGGGCTTGACGAAGGATTCGGAGATCGCAGAAATGTCGGCAGACGACGCAGCCCAGAAGCTGGCAGACATCGACCAATACCTCAATCGCGAGAAGACCGAGCACCGTGGGGAGAGGCTCCGCCTAACGAGGTTCGGGCTGTAGCGGTACCCGACACCTTCGGCGTTATGCGAAGGCGCAGGAGTGTTGGGAAGAGAGCGCCCTGCGATTCGAGCCACTCGCGCTTAGCTCGCGACCCCCGATTATCGCCGTTTCCGGACCGTTCGCAATGTGCTTATTGCCTCAGCCGCAATTCGTTTACTCCCGCTTCCCCTCCAACTCGCTCCACCTTTCTATCAAACGGTTCACCTCTCCATCCGCTTCCTCGATTTCCTTCGCTAGCGCGATCAGGCGTTCGGGGTTGCTGACTACTTCGGGGTTCGATAGCTCTTCTCGCTTTTGCTGGAGGGTGGTTTCAGCTTTGTGTATGAGGTGCTCCATCTGTTCCCACTCTCTTAGCTCCAGGTAGGAGAGCTTCTTCTTTGGGGGCGCGGTGGCGGCTTTCGCCTTTGCCGCCTGCTGGGATTCCTTTGCGGGCTGGGTCTTCTTTGCGGCGGTGGCTTGTTCCCACTGGGCCAGTTCGGCGTAGAACTCGGCTCCTCCTTGTCCGTCCAGGGCCAGGAGGACCGTCGAGAGGCGGTCCAGGAGGAAACGGTCGTGGGTGACCAGGACCAGGGCTCCGGGGAAGTCGGCGAGGTTGGATTCGAGGACTTCCAGGGTGGGGATGTCGAGGTCGTTGGTGGGCTCGTCGAGGATCAGGACGTCGGCCGCTTCCAGCATGAGGCGGGCGATGTGGACGCGGGCGCGCTCGCCTCCGGAGAGGCGGCCCACCGGGAGGTCGAGCTGCTCCTGGTGGAAGAGGAAGCGCGCGGCCCAGCCCGCCACGTGCTGCTGGCGGCCGCGGAAGGTCACGGCGTCGCCGGAGGGCGAGAGCGCGCGGCGGAGCGGAGCTTCCAGGTCGAGCGAGTCGCGCTGCTGCTCGAAGTAGGTGATGCGCAGGCCTTCGGCTTTGCGCACCTCGCCCGCGTCGGGCTGAAGCTCCCCGGTGAGCACGCGGAGGAGCGTGGTCTTGCCGCTCCCGTTCGCTCCCAGCACTCCCAGTCGAGTGCCCGCGCCCACGATGAAGCTGAGATCGCGAAACAATTCGCGCCCGCCCAGCGCCTTCGCAATGCGCTCGCACACGATCAGCCGCTTCGCCGGGCGTCCGGTGGCCGTGAAATCGACGGCGCTCACTCCGGTTTGCGTGCGCGCGTTCACGCCGGCCAACTGGCGCTGCAAGTCCATCGCGTCCTGAATGCGGGCTTTGGATTTGGACGTTCGGGCCTTGGCGCCGCGGCGCAGCCACGCAATCTCATTGGCTACCAGGTTCTCCAGCGCGGCCTGCTGCTTGCGCTGGGCGCGCAGAAATTCAGAGCGTTTCTCCAGGAAGCCGCTGTAGGAGCCCGGCGCCGTGAAGAGGCCTTGCGGATACGCGCGGTTGATCTCGGCCACGCGCGTGGAGCAGTTCTCCAGAAAGTAGCGGTCGTGCGTGACGAAGATGGAGGCGAACGGCGCGGCGTTCACCACGTTTTCAAGCCACAGGATGCCTTCCACGTCCAGGTGATTGGTGGGCTCATCGAGCAGCAGTAGGCCGGGGTCCATGGCGAGCGCGGCGGCGATGGCCAGGCGCTTCTTCCAGCCGCCGGAGAGATCGCCCGCCCGCGCCCTCGGGTCGGGGAAGCCGGAGCGGCTGAGGATTTTGGATACGGCGAGCTCCTTGTCGTCGGCTTCGCGCGCGGCGGCCAGGACGGTGTCGCGAACGGAAACGTCCGCGTCGAATACCGGGTCCTGCGGGACCATGGCCACTCGCAGGCCTTTGCGGAGCGAGACCGCGCCGCGGTCCGCTGCCGTTTCCCCGCCCAGAATGCGGAGGAATGTGGATTTTCCGGCGCCGTTCGGGCCGATAATTCCGAGCCGGTCGCCCTCATGCAGGCTCAGCGAAATGTCCGTGAATACGGTGCGGGAGCCGAAGGACTTTTCCAGGGATTCACAGGTTAGGAGGACGGCCATGTGATTTGATGGTAGCTTGCGGGGCCAGCGGGGCGTGCGGGCATGTAGGGAGCGGGAAGCCTGTGGCGCAAGCTCTCCGCTTGCCGCGCCGGGACCCGCGCCGGCGCTTGTGGGGGGAAGCGGGACATAGGTCCCGGCGAGTCAGGGCATCGCTCAGCGCGGCAACGCGCGGCGGTTCGCCGCCTGTTTAGCGCCCGCAATATGTCCTCGGCCCACGTTTGGCCTCAGCGCTGTTGCGCCGGCAGGCTTCCGTGACCTTCGCTCGCGATAAAGGCCCGCACCTGGTCGTAGGGGCGATGCGGGTTGTTGAAGTTGTTGGCGGAGCGGATCCAGCTCTCGCTGTACCAGCGGTCGAAGGGCGGATATTCGCCGCGGGCGAGTTCGGTTTCGAGCTGTTCGAGCGACGCGCGGGCGTCCTTCACGGATTGCCACAGGCGCGCGGCGTCCGGCGCGGCGAGCGCGGCCGCCAGGTCCAGCGCGGCCTTGGTCTGGCGCTCGGCCACGCGGAGGCCAAGAGCATCGTCGGTGGCGAAGAAACGCTGCTGGGAAAGAGACATGCCGGCTTCGGCGCGCGCCTCAGCCGCGAGCGCATCGTCCAATTCGGGCAAGCGCTGCTGAAGAGTGGCGAGCGTCCGGGCGTCGAAGGCGGACGGCGTTTGGCCGCCGGCCTTCTGATAGAGATCGCCGATAAGCGTCTGGACGGCGTCTTCGGCGATGAATAACGATTGCGGCGTGTTCAGCAGCGCGAAGTACTTGCCGTAGGCCGCCTCCGCCGCTTGCGCCGTGGCTTCCCCGCCCCCAGGCGCGCCGAAATATTCGCGCGACCACCACGCGGTGTAGCGCTGCGCCGCATGGGGCTGGGCGTAGATGCTCTTGGCGTCCCAGGTGATGTCCGCCAGCATGCGCGCGCTCATTACATAGTCGCGCAGCTCGGAAACGTTCACCAGCATGTACTCGGTGGCGCCGGACTTCACGATCTTCTCGAACTCGTCCGCCACCACGGCGGGGCCGACGGTGTGAGTCAATTGCTTGCTGATCTGGTTGCAGCAATAGGCGAGGTGGTAGTAGACGCCATGCTTCCACTTGCCGGGGGAGGTGGGCAGGGCGCGCATATGGCCGTCGTTATCGTCGGGCCAGACGATGGTGACGTCCGCGGGAAGGTCGAAGGCGGCGGGATTGCGCTGGTATTCGGGCAGCATCTCCGAATACATGGTGAAGTGGAAGAGCGGCGTCTTGTCCTTGGGAAGCAGCTCTTTCACCATGGCGACCTGATCGGCGATTACCTCGCGGAAGGTGGCCGCGCGTTGATCGTCGGTGGTTCCGGTGGGGAAGGTGAAGGGGCGATCCTGCGTGCCGCGCATACCGACGGGCCAGATCACGTTGAGATCGCGGTTCTCCATGACGCCCGCGCGCCAGTACTTCAACATGCCGTCCTTATTAGTGAACCAATCCCAGTCCGGCTTGACGCCGCGCTCCTCCGCGAGGTTGAAACGCGTGAGGCCGAAGGGATTGGACACCAGAATGTCGTAGTGGTGGGAGGTGTAATAGAGGCCCCAATCGCTGGCCAGCTTCTGCACTTCGTAGCGGCGGTGCACGCGGGTGTAGGGCGCCACCATGTTCATGCGGAGGCGGAGCGCGGTCTCGAAGAACCGCTTGTACCAGTCGAGCGGCACATCGCCCGTTTGCAGCGGATGTCCATCGGCGTCAAACGGGCGCGGCAGGAGGTCTTCGTCATCGTGAAAGAAGCCCCGGTAGCGGAAGGCCGGCGGGTCCTGCGCAAAGTGCGTGGCTCGGAGAATCAGCGGATCGTGATGCTCGGGGCGATAGCCGGTCCAGATGTAGAGAGGGTCAATGCCCAGGCGCTCGGAGAGCGTGTAGGAGGCGAAGGCCGTGCCGCGCGAATTGGAGCCAACCAGCCACACGTCGCGGCCTTCAGTGGCGATGCGGTAGCTCTCCCATTGCCCCTGCATGGCCGCGGCGTTGATGGCGGCAGGCGTCTGGCCGTTGCCGAGCGTGACGAGGTGAATGTTCACGCCGGCGGCGGGCGCGGTGACGATGGCCGGGCGGCGGCCGCTGATCTTCTCGATATCGCCCGCCAGAAACTCGGCCGCCTGATGCACGGCGGAGTCCTCGCTCGCCGCGGCTACAATCTGGCAGGTGGCGCCGGCCGAAGCCAGCGTCACATCTCCAGGCTGGGCCGCGCCGGAGCGGACCCAGGCGCCGCGCAACACCCCGGTCCACGGCGCCTCTTGCGCCAAAACAAGAGCGGGGGTGAGCGCAAGCCCGAATAGGGCGGCGAACATACAGCGGCGTAGCGGCATGCAAAATCTCCGACGCCTATTTTAGTTCA
Source organism: Bryobacteraceae bacterium (assembly GCA_035524535.1). Lineage (GTDB taxonomy): Bacteria > Acidobacteriota > Terriglobia > Bryobacterales > Bryobacteraceae > BOG-224. Next base: position 6,214 of record DATKOS010000115.1, on the reverse strand, counting down.
AGTCTCGAACAAATGCGCGCCCAAGCCCGCCAGAGCTCCCCCCGGAGTGGAGCGGGACTCCTGGTCTGCTTTCCTGGCTACCTTCCTCCGCATACCGCCCGGCTCTTACCCAGCGCCGCACAGCCCACCGAACTTCGCGCCTACTGGCCGTGCGATGCGAAAGACGACATCATCATCTCGCGGCGCTGATCCGAGACGGTGAAGAGACTGTCCGGGTAGCGGCGGAACGGCATCATGGAGCCGTAAATGTCGTTCTCCTGCGAATCGTTCAGCGCCATGCCCGCCAGGTACTGCAGCCGGAGATCGCCATCGCGGTTGATTTGGGCGTCGGCCAGCCACTGCTGCAGGTCGGACGCGCGCCCGGCGTAAGTGCCGAGCATCTGGATGGCGGAGTTGAAGCCCACCTGGCCCAGCGACTGCGCCACCGCGCGGAAGGGCGCGGATTCGAAGCGCTGCTCCACGGCGTCCACGTCGATCTTCGTGGGCGCGGCCCAGCCCAGCATCACCAGGTCGTAGCCGCCGCCGTTAAGCTCGTTGGCGAAGATGGCGCCATCCGGGAAAACATTGAAGAAGGTGGCGATCTCGCTCTTCACCGTCTCCATATCCGTCTCATACAGCGGCACCCACTGAGTGACGATGCCGCCGGGATTGAGCCGGTCCTTCACCATCTCGAAATACTCCTTGGAGTACAGCGTGGCGCTGCCCTTCACGAACGGGTGGATGGGGTCGGAGGTGATGATGTCGAATTTCTCCGGCGTGGTGAGGACGTAGTGGCGCGCGTCGTCGTAGTAGACCTGCGTGCGATGGTCGTCCAGCACGTCGTAGTGCTCCTTGTGGAAGTACTGCTTGGCCGTTTTGGGAATCAGCGGCTCCATTTCGCAGATGACAATGCGCTGGATGCTGGGCTGCAGCACAAAGGTGCCGGCCGTGACGCCCGCGCCGAAACCGACAATCAGCGCGGATTTCGGCTGCCCGTGAATCAGGGACGGCAAATGGCCCAGCATGCGCTGCAGGCGCATATCGTAGGGTTCCGTGGAAGCTTCCACCTTGCCGCTGACGTGGAACTGAATGGCCCCGTCGTTCCATTGCGAGATGGCGATGGAAGAGTTCATGCCCTCGGCGGTCTGCAGGATTTTCGATTGGCCCGTGGACGTGGTCATGCGGCGGCCGTAAGCGATCAACTCGCCGGGCACGTCGCTGACGTGGGCAGCCATGGCGGCGGCGCACACCGTGCAGAACACTAGCGCGCCCGTTGCCACAAGCGAGCGCGCGCGGAATACCACGGGAACCAGCGCCACCAGCGCGCTCACCACGCCGATCCAGATCATCACGCTTTCGCAGCGCCGCGTGCCGATCCACGGGATGAGAACAATGCTGAACGCCAGCGCGCCCAGGATGGCGCCGGCCGTATTGGCGGCGTAGACTTTGCCCACCAGGCGCCCGGGGTCGCCGCCGCGCGGCGCAACCGCGGCCAGAGCCAGCGGGAAGCTCGCGCCCCAGAGCAGCGCGGCCGGGAGAATAGCCCAGAGGCAGCGCACCAGGTCGAGTTGGAAGGTGTACCAGAGGCTGGTGGAAAGGAACGGATTGATGGGCCAATAAGGCAGCGACGTGGATAGTTGCCAGGCCGTCCAGGCCACCGTGGCGGCCAGAGCCATCTGGCACCAGCCCAGCACCGCTTGCGGCTTAGCCATGCCGCGAACCAGAATGGAGCCCACGGCGCTGCCGATGCCCAGGCCCACCAGGAACACCGCCAGAATAATGGAGAACGTGTAGACCGTCGCGCCCAGCATCAGGCCCAGGAGCCGCGTCCAAACCACCTCCGCCCCCAGCGCGCTGGCGCCGGAGAGAGCGATGGCAACGTACGCCGGCCAATATCCGGAGAGGGCCGCGCCCGGCGCCGGCGGCGCTTCCGCCTGAACTTTGTGCGGGCTCATGCGCGCCAGCAGGAGGCTGAGCAGCGCCACGCCCCCGTTGAGGAGCGCGGCGGTCAATGTTCCGGCGGCCATGCTGAACACGCGCAGCAGGTAGAAGCCCGCCAGCAGGCAGCCGAACACCGCGCCGGCGGTGTTGGCCCCGTAGAGCAGTCCCATCCAGGAAACGCCTTCCGCGGAAGTTTCGAGCCATCGCGCGGCGGCCGGAAGCGAGGCGCCCATCAGCACCGTCGGCGGCAGCAGGCAGATAGAGCAGATGACCGCGCGCATCAAAATGGAAGGCATGCCGTGCGCCGCGGCGGCTACGTAAATGCCGCTGATGAGTGGCATCCCCAGGTGCACCAGCACCCCGCAAACGCCAATCCCGATCTCAATCATCGCGTAGGCCCGCAGCGGGTGGCGGTCCGCCGGGAGGTAGCGCGGCAGCAACAGACTGCCGAGGCACAGGCCACCCATGAAGGTGGCCAGCAGGACGCCCAGCGAAACCGCGGTCGAGCCGATAACAAGTTGCAGCAACTGATACCAGACGATTTCGTAGATCAGCGCGGAGCAGCCGCTGCCGGCGAACAGAAGCAGCAGCGCGGGATGGTAGCGGCGCGACGGAGCGGCCGCCTGGGTAGACGGGGATTGTACCTTGCTCATGCTTTGGGGGACTTCCTTGTGAAAGGCTTAGGATAGCTTAGCGCGAAGCCTGGCGCAGCGGGAACAACCTCTTCCTGAACAACCATTCCCACTCCGCGTTTGACGGGCAAGCATGCGGACCAGCCGGCCTCCTCCATCGCTCACGAAACGCGCCGCTCCCAAGCTCCCCAGCTTGACGCCGCGCGCCCGGCATCATAAGGTAGGCTCCATGGATGCTGTCCGTTTCGCGCTAGCCGTCTCTCTTGCCGCGGCGCCCGCGTTTGCCGCCGATGCGCCCGCCAAAGACGCGGCGCGCGCTCTTCACCCCGCCAACTATAATATTCCGCTTTGGGACGCCGGGAAGGTCCCCATGGCCGCCGGATCTGGGCCGCTGGATGCGCCCTTCCTGACGGTCTTTCTGCCGCCGCCGGGCAAGGGCAATGGCGCGGCAGTGGTGGTGGCGCCCGGCGGATCGGACATTATGCTGATGTACGGCGCCGAAGGCATGAACGTCGCGGAACGCTTCAACGACTGGGGCGTCGCGGCCTTCGTGCTCACCTACCGGCTTTCCCCGCGCTACAACGAGAGCGTGCGCGTCATGGAGGGCAAGCGCGCCATCCAGGTGGTGCGGGCGCACGCGGAGGAACTCAAGCTGGACCCGCGGCGCGTCGGCTACATCGGCTTCTCCGCCGGCGGCAACATGGGGCGCAGCGTGGTGGCGACGTCCGGCGCGGGCGATCCCAACGCCGAGGATCCCGTGGACCGCCTAAGCTCCCGGCCGGATTACGTGGCCCTGGTGTATGGCCCGGGCAACGCCAGGCCGGGCGAGAACCTGAAGAACTTTCCGCCCACCTTCCTGGCGGCTGCCGCGGGCGATAGCGGACCGGCCGTGGGCTCCGCGCAGTTGTTCACCGAACTGGTGCGCGCCGGAGCGGTGGCGGAGATCCACGTCTACCAGAGAGGCCACCACGGCTTCGGCGACGGTTACGCCAGCCCCAACTTCGAGGACTGGATGCCGCGCCTCCAGCACTTTCTGGAAATCGGCGGATTCATTCCGGGAGGCCGCCAGTGAAGCGCGCCATCCTGCTGGTTCCCGCCGCGCTGGCCCTGATGGCCGGCGCTTACGCGCAGCGCGCCGCACGCGCCCTTCCGGCCAGGGTGAACGACGGCTACGGCGACTTCCTGCTGGTTCCGGCCGGGCCGTTCCGCATGGGCGACAACTTCGGCGACGGCGAGGCGCGCGAGCGGCCCGTGCACACAGTGGACCTCGACGCCTTCTACATCGGCAAGTACGAGATCACCAACGGCGATTGGAAGAAGTTTCGCGACGACCCGGGCTACGACAACCCCAAACTCTGGCCTCACGGCTGGGTGACGCCCAAGAATCAGGTTCCCTATTGGACGGACGCGCGCAATCACGGAGGCGCAACGCCGAATAGCGACGCCTATCCGCTGCTGGGCGTGAACTGGGATTCGGCGACGGCCTACTGCAACTGGCTGAGCGCGAAGACGGGCAAGAAGTATCGGCTGCCCACGGAGGCCGAATGGGAGAAGGCCGCGCGCGGCACGGACCAGCGCCGCTATCCGTGGGGCAATGCGATTGACCACTCCTACGCGAACTACGTGGAATCGAGCGCCTTCGATACGGGCATGCCGCCCGGCTCCTATGACGGCCGCAAGCTTGGCGATCTCCAGACGCACAGCAACGCCTCGCCCTACGGCGCGTTCGATATGGCGGGCAATGTGATGGAGTGGTGCCAGGATTGGTACGCGCGCGACTATTATTCGGTCTCGCCGGGAAAGAATCCGAAGGGTCCCGAGACGGGCGCGTACCGCGTGGTGCGCGGCGGGTCGTTCTACCAGGAGGCGCTGGACTTGCGCAGCTATGCGCGGTCGGCCGCCTGGCCGTCGTTTCAGGGCCACCGCATGATCGGGTTTCGCGCCGCTAGAGAACCGTAGAGGCGCGGGGCCGGGGCGCCGTCCGGCAATACGCCGGGACCAAGCCCGGCGCCGCCTGCGCGCCCCTGCCGGCGATTGCAATTACGCCGAAGGCGATTTCTTCTTCGGCCGCGGCGTGCGCTTCTTGGGCGACACGCCGACCCCGACGTCCGCCCTCTTGCGCGGCGCGCGCGGACGGCGCGGCGTCTTGGGCTCCGGCAGCGGCGGCGGCACTTCTCCGGTTGCGGTGGGCTGGCCGGGCACCAGCGGCTGCGGCTCGTCCTCCGGCTCTTCCTGCTCCACGGCGGCGGGCTGTTCCGGCTCCGGCGGCGGCGCCGGCGGGTGGAACTCCGCGCCCAGATAAATCGTGAGCCCGTGCTCCTCATCCGCCTGGATGCGCACCAGGCCCTTATCCTGCGCGTAGTTCAGCAGCTCGCTGAACTCCTGGAAACCGAACTTGCGCCAGTCCAGGTTGGGCTGCTCCTCGCGCACCCACTCCGCCAGGTCTTCCTCCGTGGAACCGTTGTCCACATCCAGGCGGTGCGTCTCCAGCACGTCGCGCAGCATGGGAATGGCTTCCTCGGGCTTCGCCCCCACTTGCTTTTCCGGCGCGGCGCCCCCGCCCTTCAGGCGGATCATGTAGCGCCCTTCACCGCCGGAAACCTCCACGAAATCCGCCTTCTGCAGCTTCTCCACGAAATCGGTGAATGATCCGGCGCCGTACGCCTTCTCATTGAACGTGGAATCGAGCTGCAGCATGGTGGATTTCAGCAGGCCGAGCTGCGGCCGCACTTCGCGCCGCTCCAGAACGCCCAGCGCGCGCTCCACCAGAGGCATGGCCAGATTCAAATCCAGCGCCACGCGTTTGTGCGGCTGGCGCTGCTGGTGCTGCCGGTCCTGGTGGCGGTCCTGATGCGGCGGCCGCTCCTGCTGGGGTTCCTGCGGCTGCCCCTCGGCGTGCGCCGCGGGCTCGCCGGATTCCGTACGCTCCACCGGCGCCGGCGGCTCCTGCTGCTGCGGTTGCGGTTGCTGCTGTTGCTGCTGCGGTTGGCGATGCCGCCCCGAGGAACGCGGACGGTCGTCGATAATGGACTCGTACGCCACAAACTCGTGGCAGTTCTTTTGCAAAATCGTGCTGGTGAACGCCCGGCCGCCCACCACGAAGATGCGCTTGTCGTACTGTTTCAGCTTGTTGACCAGCGCAATGAAGTCGCTGTCGCCGCTCACAATGGCGAACGCGTTGATGTGATCGTGCGTGAACGCCATCTCCAGCGCGTCTAGCGCCAGGTTGATATCGGCCCCGTTCTTGTCCCCGCGCGGCGAAGGGTCGCGCTGCACCATCTGTACCGCGTGCTCGGAAAGAGCGCGCGTGGCGGATTCCTGTCTGCCCCAGTTCGCATAGGCGAACTTGGTGACGATTTCGCCGCGTTCCTTCAGCGCGTCCAGCACCGCCGCCACATCGAATTCGCGGTGCAGGGTGGACTTGACGCCGATCTCGATATTGTCGAAATCGATGAACACGGCAATCTTTAGCTTCTGTTCCATTTTGAAGTCCTTATTTCCGGCATTGGGTGGGGCGAGCCTTCTGGTCCGCCGCGCCTGAAACGCCAGAGAACCGCTGGCGGACCTACCGTCCGCCGGCGGCACAGTTTCGGCTAATTGCCTCATGCGTAGTTTACCCTAAATTCGAGCGCCGCAAACGGCCTGCCAGGCCGGCTGCGCGC
>DATKOS010000114.1:0-2108 GCA_035524535.1 Bryobacteraceae bacterium | reverse complement strand
GCGGAAGGACAAGGCGCAGCCGAGTAATTACGCGCCTCCGGCGCGCGGGCAGGCCGGGAAGCCTACCCTACTTGCCCTCGCCGGGATAGGGCGTGTCGTATCCCTTGGCGTCCCACCACAGCACGTGGTTGAGAGTATCTTCGGGCGCATCATCCACATCCCGGAAATTCATGGACGCCGACTGCTTCGCCGCCCAAAGACGGCGCCCAGCCAGCCCCCGGAGCGGCGGATTGGTTTCGTCCGGCGAAGGTTTTGGCACCACGTGCTGGTAGGGCGTGGCATCGGCCTGGGCGGTGAAGATGCTGGTCATGGGCCGCGCGGCGGCCAGATAGCGGGTGTGCTGAGGAATGCGGAAAATCTCCTGAATGGTGCGGATCAGGCTCAGCTGATTGTAATTGTTGGAATCGACGGCATTGCGGCGGATGAACGGTCCAATGGCCAGCACCAGCGTGCGATGGCCGTCCACGTGATCCACACCGTCTTGCGCGTCATCCTCGACGACCAGGATGAGGCTATGCGGCCAGAAGCGGCTTTTGGAGATCCCTTCCACGATCCGGCCGAGGGCGAGGTCGTCATCCGCCACCATGGCGCGGGGAGTGGGCGCGCCGGGGCGCGTGCCCATGGTGTGATCGCTGGTGAGCGTGAGGATGTTCAGATTGGGCATGCTGCCGCTCTTTTCGCGCTCGCCCAGTTCGCGGAGGAATTCCTCGGCGCGGATGTCGTCGGGAATGGCGAGCGAATTATCGGGGTAGCGCTGGCTGCAATAGGGCTGGAGGGCGGGTACGCCGCTGCGCGCGCCCACGGCGGTCTGCCATTTGCCTTCACGGTAAAGCTTGAGATATTCCGGCCAGGAAAGCTCCTGGCTTTCGTCCATGTCGACGGCGCTTCGGCTCGCCGGGTCCCAGCGGGCGGGCAATTGGAATTCGCCGTAGATGCGGACATCGAGGGGGCGGGTTGCGCTTTGCCAGAAGAAGCCGGTAGGCGCAACCGTGAGCGCGTCCGCCATGTTCCAGGCGTAGCCGCGGGGCGAGGCGGCGAAGGCCCGCTCGGTGTAATCGCTGACAAAGGCCTGCATCAACCACTGGTGGCCGTCGAAGCTGATTGCGCCAGCCGTGTAGAAATTGTCGAGCAGCACGTAACGCTCGGCCAAGGCGTGGTGGTTGGGGGTGATATCGCGGCCGTACATGACCAGTTTGGGATCGCCATTGGCCTTGGCGATATCGCCGAAGACCTGATCGTAGGTACGGTTCTCCTTAACAATCAGGAAGACGTGCTGGATGCCCAGCGAGGAGAGGTTGGCGATGCCGCCGGCGGGTTCATAGACGGGGCTGTTGGCAGCTTCGACCGCGCGGGTGCCGCTGGCGAGTTGTTCACCGGTGGGCGCAGGGATGCGCTCGAGCGAGCCTTCATACTGGCGTGAATTGAACGTCCCCTTTTTGTCCGCGGTGTTACCCATCCCTTTGAGGTTGAGGACACGGAGCGCACCCTCGCCATCGATGGCGACGGCGGAAGGGAACCAGGCTGTGGGCATGGCACCGGCTACTTGCCACGCCGCACCCGCGCGCCGAAGGACGGCGATGGCGTTGTTGCCGCCGCAAGCGATGTAGAGCGTGGCGCCATCGGGTGCAAAGGCGACGGCAATGGGCTGGCTGCCGAGGGGGGCTTCGGGGAAGGTGGGGATTTTGGTTTCGGTTGTGCGGAGAGTCTCGGTGTCCACGACCGTCACCGAATCGGAATGGCCGTTGGCGACAGCCAGGTGCTGCTGGTCGGAGCTGAGCGCCAGTTGCGAGGGCGCAAGACCGGTGGCGACTTCGCGCACGGCCAGAGTTTTGGCATCCACTACGCTGACGGTTCCTGAAACGGAGGATCCGGTAACCGGATCGGTCACAACCGCGGTTCCGCTGGAAGGCGCGGTGGTATCGCCCGCATGAGCCCGGCGCCCGCCTCGGTTGCTCACAAAGACCAAGCCTCGCGCCGACGCGACCGCAACCCCGAACGGCGCCACCCCAACCTCGATTTCCCGGACGATCTCCCGCGATGCAGCATCGATGACTGCCAGGGTATTGTTGCGGCTGAAAGCGACGTAGACGGATTTGCCGTCGCCGGAA
>DATKOS010000113.1:0-11356 GCA_035524535.1 Bryobacteraceae bacterium | reverse complement strand
GTTGCGGAAGTAGCTGCGCTCGGTGGCGGCGATGCGGCGCTCCAGGAGCTGGGCCATTTGCGAGCCGAAGACGGGGAACTCGGTGGCCGCGTGACGGCGGCGCTCGGTGAGTTGGAACTGGAAGTACTCGGCCTCGATGCGTGTGAGGCGGCGGCGTTCCCAGTCGGCGCGGATGATGTTGTCGACGAAGAAGGTTTCGACCATGCCGGCCGGTTGGAGCTCTTCCTGATAGGCGCGGGCAAGAGCTTCTAGTTTGGCCGGGTCTTCGCCCGGGATGACGAGGGACTTAGCTTCGGCGCCGGTTTTCAGGGCGTTGAAGCGGGAAATGTTCTTGCCGGCGTCGGTGCGAGGGCCGGTGGATTTGAGAGCGTTCTGACGATTTGCGTTAATTTGCGCCGCTGAGGACATAGGTTTCTACCTCGGCTTCAGGGTAAACGCGCGACACGGGGATAGCCGGGGGAAACGGGGAGGCGGTGTTGAAAACAGGGCAAATATAAACCCGATACTCATGTCACTCGACTTTTTGGGAGGGTGAAATTCGCTGAGTTTTGGGGTTAGGAGAGCCGGCGCCCAGACAACAGAGGCGTTTTGAGCGGCGGCGTGCGCGGCGGTGGGGCCGGGTGTGAAGTGGAGGGTTACGTCCCGTCTGAACCCGGGATTCCCGTGGCGCGCGCTCTGGACGCGCCGCGTCGCGACTCCTCGAGACACTCGGACCCGACTACGTGCGATCTGGACAATCGCCCAGATCGGGGCTCACAAAGCTTGCCGCTTCGTTAACTAATACAAAATGACCTTTTTATATTTATTTCAGGTAGAGATGCTCACATTGCCCAATGCAGGTGCGGGACTGTTGCCCCACCGATGCGGCTGGGCCCTGCCACGCTGGGCGCGCCGGCGGGGGTGGCAGGGCGTACAATCAAGTGCTGGCGGGCGGGCCCGCGGTCCGGCGGAGCGCTCGCCTCAAATTCGCCTTTGGAGCGCATCATGCGGACCTTGTTCCGAATCGTTCTGGTTGCCGCGGCGGTCCTGCTGCTCGCGGTGATTTGCCTACCGTTCCTGATCAGCGCCAACCAGTTCAAGCCGATGCTGGAAGCGAAGCTGACCACGGCCATGGGCCGCGAGGTCGCCATCGGCGACCTGAAGCTGTCCCTCCTCTCCGGCGGCGTGGCCGCCACCGGCCTGTCCATCGCCGACGATCCGGCATTCGGCCAAGCCCCGTTCGTGGAGGCCAAGTCCCTGAAGATCGGCGTGGAGTTGTGGACGCTGCTCACCAGCCGCAAGCTGGTGGTCACCAGCCTCGTGGCCGAACAGCCCCAGGTGACGCTGCTGCAATCCGAGTCCGGCGATTGGAATTATGCCAGCCTAGGCGCCCCGCCGAAACACGCCGGCCGGGGCGCGCGCGTGCTGCCGGCCTCCTACGGCGATGCGCCCGCCGCGCCGTCCTCCGGCGCGCTCGACCTGGGCGTGCAGCTTCTGAAGATCACCGACGGCCATTTTTCGCTGGGAAAGACGGCCGGGAGGCAGAAGCCTCTGGCGCTCGAAAACGTGGAAATTGAGGTCCGCGATTTTTCGGCGGCCGCGGCGTTTCCCTTCTCGCTATCCGCGAAGGTCGCTAGCGGCGGCGCCATCAAGCTGGAGGGAACGGCCGGCCCCATCGACATGGGCAACGTGCCGATGACGCCGGTGCAGCTCACGCTCGACGTAACCGCGCTCGATCTGGCGGGAAGCCCGCTGGCGGCGCAGTCACCCGGGCTGGCGGGCGTGGTTTCGTTTCACGGCTCCGGCAAATCCGCCGCGGGAAGCCTGACGCTGGATGCCGCGCTGAAGGCCGAACACCTGAGACTGGCCAAGGGCGGGCAGCCCGCCAAGCCCGCGATGGAGTTCGATTTCACCCTGGCGCATGACATGCGCAAGCACGCCGGGGCGCTGCAGCGCGGCGACCTGCACGTGGGCTCCGCGCTGGCTCACCTGACGGGCACGTATGAAGAGAAGGGCGATACGGACACGCTGGCGATGAAGTTCGCCGGCCCGGCGATGCCGGTGCAGGATCTGGCCGAGCTGCTGCCGCCGCTGGCGGTTGCACTACCGCAGGGCTCGTCCCTGCAGGGCGGAACGGCCACCGCGAACTTCACGGTGAATGGGCCGCCGGACAAGCTGGTGACGGCGGGTTCGCTGGCCGTGAACAAGACCAGGCTCGCGAATTTCGACCTGGGCGGCAAGATGTCCGCCATCGAAACGCTGGCCGGCATCAAGGGCGGGCCGAACACCGACATCGATAACCTGGCCGCCGATGTGCGCATGGCGCCGGACGGCATGACGGTGAGCAACCTGCACTTCCTAGCGCCGGCGATTGGCGAGCTATCCGGCGCGGGAACGGTGAGCCCGGCTAATGCCCTGAACTTCAAGATGAGCGCCACGCTGCACACCTCCGGCGCGGCGGCGATTCTCAGCAAAGCGGCCGTCCCGTTCGTGATTCAGGGAACCGCGCAGAACCCGGTGTTCCAGCCGGATGTGAAGGGAATGGCCAATAGCGCGGTACAAAGCCTGAAGCAGAACCCCGGCCAAGCGGTGGACTCGATCATGAATTTGTTGGGGCGGAAGAAGAAGCAGCAGTAGGTACTGCCCAGCAGTAGAAGAGGATCGCCGCGCGCAGCACCCGAGGGGCGCCTTGGGCTCTCCGGAGAATGGGCAACCTGCCGATGCCACCGCACCAGGAGAGTGAAGTCACTGGCGCTTGGGGTTTGGGCGGGAGTGGATTCGCGCTCACTTACGTTCGCGGCCCGGCGTGGGGGCGGTGGCTCTCTCTAAAATCCCCGCTTACACCAGCACGGTGAAGGTGGCTTCGGTTCGCTCCACCGGGCGGTACAGCGTGTCCCGCTCCACCGGTTCCCGGCCCGCCCGGCGAATCAGGGTCAGCAGTTCGCCGCGGCGCAGGCCCTGCTGGGTGGTGGCGCCGGCGTCGTGGTAGATGCGCTCTTCCACAATCGTGCCGTCGATATCGTCAGCCCCAAACCGCAGGGCAATCTGCGCAATGCGCGGCGTCATCATCACCCAGTAGGCCTTGATGTGCGGGATGTTGTCCAGCATCAGCCGCGCCACGGCGATGTTCTTGATATCGTCGAACCCGGTGGTCTTCGAGATGTGCTGCAGCGGCGTATTGTCCGGGTGAAACGCCAGCGGGATATAGGTGACGAAGCCGTGCGTTTCATCCTGCAGCGACCGGAGGCGGACCAGATGATCCACGCGGTCCGCGTCGTTTTCAATGTGCCCGTAGAGCATGGTGCAGTTGGAGCGCAGCCCCAACCGGTGCGCCTCGCGCGCGGTCTCGATCCACTCGTCGCCGTCGATCTTGTGGTCGCATATGATGCGGCGGACGCGCTCGTCGAAGATCTCCGCGCCGCCGCCCGGCAGCGAGTCCATGCCGGCGTCGCGAAGGCGTTCCAGCGTCTCGCGAATGGAGATCTTCGTGCGGCGCGCCAGGTACCCGATCTCCACCATGGTGAAGGCCTTCAGATGGACCTTCGAAAACCGCTGCTTCAGGCCGCGCAGCATCTCGCAATACCAATCCAGGGTCAGCTCCGGGTGCAGCCCGCCCACGATGTGGAACTCGGTGACGGCCTCGCTCCAGCCCTCGCCGGCGCGATGCCACACCTCGTCCAGCGACATCGTGTAGGCCTTCGGGTCGCGCACGCGCTTGCCGAACGCGCAGAGGCGGCAACTCGCCACGCAGACGTCGGTCGGATTGATGTGGCGGTTGACGTTGAAATAGGTTGTGTTCCCGTGCAGCCGTTCGCGGACGATGTTGGCCAGGTAGCCGAGCGCCAGAATGTCGTTCGTGCCATAGAGCAACAGTCCGTCGTCGAAAGACAAGCGTTCACCCGCTTCCACTTTGGCGCGGAGGGGAACGAGGCGCGAATCTTCAAAACTCACTTGCATCCCTAAACACCGGGCCGAAACAGGATATCGGCCGCCCAGAAAAGAAAGAATAGCACGCTCACCCAACCGTTCATGGTGAAGAAAGCCGCGTTGACGCGCGAGAGGTCGTTCGGTTTCACGAGGCTATGTTCGTAAAGGAGCAGGCCCGCCACCGCCGCAATGCCGGCGAAGGCCAGCGCTCCCAGATGCAACTGGGCGGCCAGCGCCGCGAGGCAGAGGAGCATGGCCAGGTGGAGCGCTCGCGCCACGCGCAGGGCGCCGGCGATTCCCATGGCGCGCGGGATGCTGCACAGGGCCTCCGCGCCGTCGAACTCATAATCCTGGCAGGCGTAGATCACGTCGAAGCCGCCGGTCCACAGCGTCACCGCGGCGGTGAGCCAGAGGATGCGAGGGTCGAGCGAGCCCGCAATCGCGATCCACGCCGCGGCCGGGGCGATTCCCAGGCTGAACCCCAGCACCAGGTGTGAAAACGAGGTAAAGCGTTTCGTAAACGAATAGAAGAAGACAATGGCCAGCGCCACCGGGGCGAGCCGGAGGCACAGGCGATTCAGTTCGCCCGCGGCCAGGAAGAACACCGCCGCGGACGCCGTCACAAAACCCCAGGCGAAGCCGCGGCTCAGGATGCCGGCCGGCAGGTGGCGCATCCTGGTGCGCGGGTTGCGCGAATCGATATCGGCATCCACCAAGCGGTTGAACGCCATGGCCGCGGAGCGCGCGCCCACCATGGCGACTACGATCCACGGCAGCTTGCCCCAAAACGCCGGCGCGGCCAAACCCGCGCTCCGCCACGCCAGCAGGGCGCCGGTGAGGGCGAACGGCAAGGCGAAGACGGAGTGCTCGAACTTGATCATTTCGAGCGTCAAACGGAGGCGTTTCCAAATCATGCGGGCGGTTGTTTTATTTTACCGCCCGCGGCCTTCATTCGGTATTATGAGGGCGTGCCGCGGCGAGGCTGAGCCCGGCGCGTTGCGTAGAAAGGAACTTCGCCGCATGCTGGAAGCCTGCTGCCTCTCCGACCAAGGCTGCGTCCGCGCCAATAATGAAGACTGTTGCCGCATCGCGCCGGAGTGGGGGCTGTACGTTCTGGCCGACGGCATGGGCGGCGCGAGGGCCGGCGAGCGCGCTTCCTCACTTGCGGTGGATACGGTGATGGAAGCGATTGGGGCCGCCGCGAGCCGCGATTCCCAGGCCCTGCTGCGGGCCGTGGAAGAGGCGAACCGCCGCGTTTCAGAAGCCGCGCACAGCGACCCGGAACTGGAGGGGATGGGCACCACTCTGGTGGCGGCGCTGGAAATCGGCGAAGATCTCTGCATCGCGAGCGTCGGCGACAGCCGCGCCTACCTCCTCAGTGGTTCCGGCCTGCGCCTCATCACCGACGACCAGACCTGGGTCAACGAGGTGGGCCGTCCTCTCGGCCTAGACGAAGAAACACTGCGCACCCACCCCATGCGCCACGTGCTGACCATGGCCATTGGCGCTGTTTCCCCGCTGAGCGTGAACTATTACGCGGTGTCATTGGAGCGCGGCGCCCTGGCCATGCTTTGCACGGACGGTTTACACGGCGTGGTGGAGGATTCGCGTCTGGCGGAGATTCTGGCAGCGGGACGCGAGGGAAACCTGGAGGATTGCTGCCAGGCGCTGGTGGAAGCGGCTAAACAAGCCGGCGGTCCCGACAACGTCACCGTGGCCCTCTTGCGCAAACGCTAGGTTGGCGGCGGCGCGGGCGGTGGCAGGGATCGTGATCATGATTGAACCGGGCTGCTGGTTCGTCAACCCGAGCATCGGGCTCACGGTTGTCCAAACCACCGAAGCGGAGCGCGCGCCGTAGGTGATAGTGGGGGAGCAGCGCTCCGTAGCCGTGAAGGTCAACTCCCCCGCGGTCAGCGCCGGAGCTGCGCCATTCGGAGCTACCGTGAGACTGAGACGCGCGGCGGCGGCCAGGCCGGTGATGCTGACCAACACCGGAGGCCGGCCGAGAGGCTTGGCATGGAGGCCCGGCCCTACAGAAACGCCATGGTTTTCACGCCGGAGACTTCGAAGGGCCTCCGGCATCTGGGGTTTTTGCAGTGGGCTTTGTCGTCCAGCAGTACCATGTAGCTTTGGGCTTTGGCGAACTTGGCGCGGTCTCTTTCGTCGGCGCCGGGTGGGAGGCGGTCCTTCTTCTTGCGGACCATCCAGCGCAGCTCGTAGGTTTCCACGGTGCGGCAGAACGGGCAATTCAATTGCGCCGGTTTGGTGGCGGATTGCTCGGTGTAGTAGGCGCGCTCGTCCATCTCAGCGCTCCGCGACGGGGATCCAGGTCTGGCCGTCGGGATTGCCCTTGTACTCAGCTCGCGGCCGGATCAAGCGGTTGTTGCGATACTGCTCGAGGATGTGCGCCGTCCAGCCCGACATGCGGCTGACGGCGAAAATCGGCGTGTAGAGGTCGATGGGAATGCCGAGCGCGTAGTAGGAAGACGCCGAGTAGAAATCCACGTTGGGGACGAGGCCCTTTACGGATTTCACGGTTTCTTCCATGCGGCGCGACATCTTGAACAGCTTCTCATGCCCCGTGCGGCTGCCCAACTCCTCGGAAAGCACCCGGAGATGCGTGGCGCGCGGATCTTCCGTACGGTAGACGCGGTGGCCGAAGCCCGGGATCTTCACCTTGCGGGCCAGTGTGCTCTTCACGCGGTTGGCGGCTTCGTCTTCATCGGTCAGCTCCAGCAGCCACTTGATGACGTCCTGATTCGCGCCGCCGTGGAGCGGGCCCTTCAGCGCGCCAATGCCGCTGGTGACGGCCGAATAAATGTCCGAAAGCGTGGCGGCCGTCACGCGCGAAGCGAAGGTGGAAGCGTTGAGCTCGTGATCCGCGTGCAGGATCATGGCGACGTCGAAAGCGTGCTCCATGACGTCGTCGGGACGCTTGCCAGTGAGCGCATAGAGGAAGTTGGCCGAGAAACCGAGCTTGGGATCGCCCTCCACGATGTAAAGGCCCTTACGCAGGCGGTCAAAGGAGGTGACGATGGAGGACGTCTTGGACATCAGCCGGACGGCCTTGCGGTGGTTGGCTTCGGCGGACATGTCCTGCGCTTCAGGATCGTACAGGCTCAGCATGGAGACGGCGGTGCGCAGCACGTCCATGGGGTTGCCGTTGGGGACGCCCTTCAGGAAATCGATCACCGGCCCAGGCAAGGCGCGCTCCGCCGCCAAGTCCTTCTTCAACTGCTCCAGTTCGCCGGCCTTGGGCAAAAAGCCGTTCCAGAGGAGGAAGATGGTTTCCTCAAAGCTCGCATTATCCGCGAGCGTGTGAATGTTGAAGCCGCGGTAGCTGAGAACGCCCAGGTATCCGTCGATGTAACAGATTTCGGACTCGCCCGCGATAACGCCTTCCAAACCTGCGCCGGTGGTTTCCATGTCTTATTGTTTCCTGAAATCCTATTCTATAGCCACGCGCCGGCGGACGTCAGCGGAAAAATCAGAGTAGAGGCAGCGGCCTCGGCAGAGGCCTGGCGCGACTTTGCCGGGAAGACGCGCTGCGTATCCGGGAAGACGCGCGTCTATAAGGAAACCGTTTGGCCGGTCCGGCAGGAACGGTAAACGGCATCCACGAGTTCGAGCGCCTGGTAGCCCTCCTCGCCGGCAACCAGGGGGCGGCGGCGGCCGGCGATGGCGTCTCCGAAATCCCGGAACTGGCGTTCGAAAGGCTCCACGGGGATGGCCATCGGGTCGGACGCGCCGGAAAGGGAGGGCGTTGCCACGGGCGCGGGCTCGCCGGAGTCGTTCTCCACGTCCCAAACCGTGAGCTTGTCGCCGGAAATCACGGCGGTTCCTTTGGTACCGTGGAACTCGGTGCGCTCGGTGTAACCGGGCCAGAATGCCGTGGCCGCCTGGATCACGCCGGTGGCTCCGCCGGCATATTGAAGCACGGCGCTCACCACGTCCTCGGACTCGATTTTGTGGGCCGCGCCCAATTGCCAGAAGCCGAACACTTGGCGGACGGGACCGGCCAGCCAGCGCAGAATGTCCACCTGGTGGATGGCCTGGCTGATGAGCGCACCGCCGCCCTCGGTCCGCCAAGTGCCCTTGATGGGCCGCGAGTAATACGCATTGGAACGGTACCACTTCACGTAGCAATCGCACTGCAACAGCCTGCCCAGGCGGTTCTCCGCCAGGGCGCGGGCCAGAAACAGGCTGGCGTCATCGAAACGGTGCTGGCTCACCACGCCCAGCAGGATGCCGGCGCGCGCGGCCGTCTCCATCATCCGGCGCGCGGTATCCAGGTTTGTGGCCATGGGCTTCTGCACCTGGACGTGCTTGCCGGAGCGGGCGCACAGCTCCACGGCTTGCAGGCGGTAGTCCGGGAAGGTGCAAACGTCCACGTAGTCCACTTCGGGGTGGGAGCAGACTTCCGCGGCCGTGCGCAGGAACTCCGCTCCGTGGCGCGCGGCGAAGGCGCGCCCGGCCTCCTCATTCACGTCCGTGCAGACGCGCAGCCGGAAGCCGATGTTGCCATAGGCGCGCGCATGCATGTGGGAGATGGCTCCCGTGCCGATGATTCCGACGTTCATAAACGAATATTCTAGTGCAGGACGGAAGACGGCCCAGCCGGCGCGGCGGGCGGCGGCGGGCCGGCACAGACCCGGCGGCCAGCCCGCGCCGGCCTGGCCCGCTGATTATTGGCCCAATGCCCGCTACAATAGGGATGCAATGAAGCGTTACCTTCTTTTCGCGGGGGCAATAGCCGCGGCGCTCACCTTGAGCACTTGCAAGAAAGCCGAGCCGGCCGGAGTGGCGGCGACGGTGAACGGTTATGCCATCACCTACGCCGAGCTCGACAAGGTCTACCAGACCCAGTATCCACAGCCCGTGGAAGGCGCGGACGAAGATCTGCTGAACACCCAGAAGCTCGACCTGCTGAGCAGCCTGATCACCAACGAGATCATGCTGCAGCGGGCCAAGAAGCTGGGCCTGGCGGCGGTGGACGCCGAAGTAGAGACCGAGTTCAACAAGATGAAGGCCCCTTACACGGAGGAGGAGTTCCAGAAGCAGCTCGCGGAACGCAAGCTGACCGCGGCGGATTTGAAGTCACAGATCCAGCGGCAGCTCACCGTGGACAGGCTCGTGAACGAGGAGATCGGCTCCAAGATCGCCATCACGGATGCGGACGTGGCCAACTTCTACAACGCCAACAAGGCCAGCTTCAACCTGGCCGAGGCGACGGTGCACATGGCCCAGATCCTGGTGACTCCCGCCCCGGACCCGGAAGTGCGCAACCTGAAGAACAGCAAAGCGCAGAATGACGCCGAGGCGCGGATGAAGATTCAGGACATCTACGCGCGGCTGCAGCGCGGCGACGATTTCGCGCAGGTGGCGCAGAACTACTCCGAGGACCCGAAGTCCGTGGCCAACGGCGGCGATATGGGGTTCGTGCCGGAATCCGCCCTGGAAAAAGCCAATCCCGAGCTGCGCAAGCTGGTGATGTCCATGCAGCCCGGCTCCATCTCCCAGCCCATTAAGACCGAGGAGGGGTACCGCATCCTGAAGGTGATCTCCAAGGAGACGCCGGGCCAGCGGGACCTGAACGATCCGCGCGTGCAAACCAACATCCGCGAGACGCTGCGGAACAGCAAGGACCAACTGCTGCGCGCCGCCTACTATGAGGTGGAGCGCAACAACTCCAAAGTGGTGAACTACCTGGCGCAGCGCATCGTGCAGGACGCGGGGAAGAAGTAGCCGTTCAGCGCGCCGCGGCGTGGGTGCGGGACGCCCCGCGCTTCTGTGAGGCGGGCGGCTTGCGGGCCGGCTGGCGATTGAGCAGGCGCTTGATGGCGCGTCCAAGCTGCGCCGCCTCGGTGGCGCTCTTGGCAATCACCACGTCGGCGCCGGTGGTCTCCGGAGTCAGGTTCAAGGCATCCACCTGACCCGAGATCAGAATGACGCGCGCCTGGGCGCTCACCTTGCGCAGCCGCACAATCAACTCCACGCCGTTGGTGCGCGGCATGTGGTAATCGAGTACCACCAGATGGAAGGCGGACGCCTCGAAGTGCTTCAACCCTTCTTCGCCGGTCTGCGCCGCCGTCACATTGTAGCCAAGCTCCCGGAGCAGTGCGCCGCGGACGAGTAAACCATCTCGATTCCGGTTGATCAGGAGAATGTTCGGCGTGGGTTCGGGCGCGGTTGTCATGAGCGAACTGTGCGAGAGTAACAGAGCCGTAACGGGAGTGTCAACGAATTTTTATCGCCTTGTAAAATCGCAAGATGGAGATCTTGACAACGCGCGCCAATCGTGGACAGTGGGAACACGCGACGTAAAGAGCCGGTTCTGTTTTGCTATTCCACGGCGCGCGGCGCGCGATAGCCCGACTTGGCCACAATGGTGTACTTCACCGGCTTTCCTTTTTCGTCCTTCATGGGGAGCTGCTCATTGGTGGCCGGGTTCACGAGTTCGACTTTAATTTTGCGGAAGGACCCGTCGCGTGTCTGGTTGGAGGAGGTGTAGGTGATGACGTACTGCGCGCGGAGCGCCGCCTGCACGGCCTGGTAGATGGAGGGAAACTCGCCTTCGAAGCGCGGGAAGAACGACTGGCCGCCGCTCTCCGCCGCGAAGGTGCGCATCTGATTGTCGGCCTGCAAGAAGTCCAATTGCTGCATGGAACTCATACGCGATTCCGCCACCAGGCGCAGGGACTGCATCAGCCCGATGGAGTAGATGGGCACGCCGTTCTGCTGCACCGCCTTGCGGGTCTGGTCGAAGGTGACCTTGCTGAAGGTATCCACGCCGCTGGAGATCAGCACAATGGCCTTGCGTCCTTCCAGGCCGGCCATGCGATCCGTGGTGTCCACCAGCGCGTCAAACAGATTGGCCTCGCGCCACGTGGCGATCTGCAGGCGGTTCAGGGCGTCCTGGATCTTGGCGTGGTCGTTGGTGAAATCCGTCAGAATTTCCGGTTTGATGTCATAGGCGATGACGGCGCAATAGTCCTTGGGCTGGAGCGTGGAGGCGAAACCGAAGGCCAGTTGCAGCGTTTGGTACCACGCGGGGCCCCAATACTGTTGGTAGAGGGCGCTGAACTCGATGAGCATGGCCACGGTGATGGGCGCCTGGCCCATTTCCACCTTGCTGATCTTCTGCGGAACGTTGTCTTCCAGAATGCGGAAGTTGCCCGGCGGAATGCCCGGAATGAAATGGCCCTTGTTATCGAGGACGGCGGCATCCACCGTTACCAGCGATACTTCGGAATTGAACTTGGGCAGCGCGGTGACGTCGGGCTCCGCGTTCTTGCGGCTCATGCGCGAGGGAATCTTGGGGAGGTCCGGCTCCGCGTCCGGGCTGGCGCTCGTTGGCGGGGCCACGGGAGCGGCGTCCTCCGGCGGAGGATTCCGCGGCCTGGCGACGGTGGGGCCGCTGCCGCCCGTCATGGGGCCATCCTGGCCAGCC
>DATKOS010000112.1:0-8434 GCA_035524535.1 Bryobacteraceae bacterium | reverse complement strand
AGTCCTGATGCCATCATAACGTATGGATTCGTACAATCGAAATATCAGGCGGTAAGACGGAGCTTTGGGACCGAAGGCCGGATAGGACGCCGCTTGTTTCGCCGGGAGTGAGGCGCGGAAGGCCCCGCCGCTCGCCGCGATAAACTGGAAATCAGGGGAAGCGTTGCATACGCACGATCACAGCCAGGCGGCCGGGGGTGTCCTTCGCTGGTCGCTCGTGGCGACATTCGCCTTCGTTGCGGTCGAGGTTTTGGCCGGGTTTCGCGCGCATTCTCTGGCCCTGCTTTCCGACGCGGGACACAACTTTACCGATGGCCTGGCGCTGGCGCTGGCCTGCATCGGCGTCTACGTGCAAGCCAAGCCCGCCGACGAGGTGAAGACCTACGGCTACCATCGCGCGGGCGTGCTTACCGCGTTCGTGAATGCGCTGGCGCTGGCGCTGCTCTCCTGCGGGATTCTGTATGAGAGCGTGCGGCGGCTGAGCCGGCCGGAGAAGGTGGAGACCGGAGTGATGATGGCCGTGGCGGCGGCGGGCCTGGTTTTAAACGGCGCCATCGCCTTTCTGCTGCAGCGCGCCAGCCGTCACGACCTGAACATCCGCGGCGCGTTCCTGCACATGTTCGGCGATGCGCTGGGCGCTGCCGCGATTGTGGCCGGCGCCGCGGCCATCCGCTCCACGGGCTGGACCGTGGTGGATCCGGCGCTATCCATCCTGATCGGCCTGCTGATCATTTGGACCGCGTGGGGCATTGTGCGCGAGGCCCTGAACATCCTGCTGGAGGGCTTGCCGAGCGGCCTGTCTCTGCAGGACGTCACCGATTCCATGCGGGCCGTGGAGGGCGTGCTGGGCGTGCACGATCTGCACATCTGGAGTCTGGGTTCCAGCACCCGCGCGATGAGCTGCCACGTGCTCATCGCCGACGTGCCGCCTTCCCAGAGCGACGCTATTCTGCACCGCCTGAATCACCTGCTGCTGGACCGCTTCCACATTGGGCATACCACCGTGCAGTTCGAGCACCTGAGCTGCGCCATTTCCCAGAACGGCTGCGCCATTCCCGTTCACGAAGCCCGCGAAGGGCACTCGCACTAAAGCGCCATTTCGGATTTTTTCCTCAAATTGACCCTTCTTGCGGGACTCGCGCCATAGTATACTGGCCGCTTCCATCGTATTCGGAACCGGAAGGAGTGGCCATGTTGCCCGACTATATTGCGAAAGCCGTCCCGAATCCCGCTGAGAAACGCGCCCCCTGGTATGCCAATACCGCGCCGGCCTACGCCGGCATCTTCCTCTGGGTGGCGTTCTACCGTTCGCTAGCCGATGGCACGCTGGACCATGGCAGCCTGGCCGTTTGCCTCGCCGGCCTGGTATTCGCTTCGGCGCTTTGCTACCTGCTCTACTACCTGGCCCCGGCCATGCTGGGCATGAAGACCGGCTTCCCGCTGTACGTCATTGGGAGCTCTACGTTCGGCACGGCGGGGGGCTACCTGATGCCCGGCTTGCTCATGGGACTGCTGCAAATCGGCTGGTTCGCCGTGGCTACATCGATCGCCAGCGAATTCGTTCTGAAGGCCGTGGGCGCGGATTCCACGCCCATGAGCGTCCCCTTCATCGTCACGGGCGTGGTGTGGGGCGGCGTGTTCGCGTGGGTGGGCGCCAAGGGCATCCAGTATGTGGCGAAGGTGTCCACGCTTCTCAACTTTATTCCCCTGCTGATGCTCATCGTGGTGTATTTCCAGGCGCCATCGGGACAGCGCTACACACCGCCGCCGGCGCAGACGGATCCGTACGTGGCGCTCACCATGGTGATGGCCGCGGTAATCGGCTTCTTCGCCACGGCCGGCGCGGCTGGCGCGGATTTCGGCATCAACGCGCGGCACGAGCGCGACGTGCGCTGGGGCGGCCTGGTAGGCGTGATGCTGGCGCCCATCGTGGCCGGCGGGCTGGCGCTGATGGCGGTGTCCGCGGCGGCCGGGTCCAATCCCAAGCTGCCGCTCGATTACGCCAACGTGCTGCAAGGCATCGGCGGGCCCATTGCGACGTCCATGTTCGTGCTCTTCGCCATCGCTTCGATTCCGGCGACCTGCTTCTGCATTTTCATCGCGGGCAACAGCTTCTCCACCATGATTCCCGGCGTGCCCCGCGTCTCGTCCAGCATGGCCGCGGGCGCGGCGGGCATCGTGCTGGCGGTCACCGGAGTGGCCACGCACCTGATTTCCTTCTTTAGCATTGTGGGCGCGAGCTTCGGGCCCATCTGCGGCGCGATTGCGGCGGACTACCTGCTCTCCGGAAAGAAGTGGGCGGGCCCCAGAGAAGGCATCAACTGGGCGGGGTATATCTCCTGGGCCGTGGGCTTTGTGGTGGGCATTCTGCCCTTCCTGCCCCTGGACGCGGCCACCAAGCGCTACGTGCAGCCCGCGGCGCTCTATAGCTTCGTAGCGGGCTTCGTGGTCTACGCGGCCTTGGCGAAGATGGGGCTGGAGCCGAAAGTGGTGGAGATGAAGGGGGCGGCCAAGGCGGCGTAGCGAATTGGCGCGGACCGCCGGCCGCCGAACTCACGGAGCTTGGCGAGGGCGCTGGGCTCTTACGCCTTCCCCATCCCGCAGGCGGCGTGTACCGCTCTCACCGCTTTCTCCAGGCCGTCGCGCCTCACCACCATGGCGATGGTCAGCTCACTGGCGCCCTGCGCGATGGCGATGATGTTCACTCCCACGTTCGAAATGGCGGTGAACACTTTGCCCGCCAGGCCGGGCTTGCCTTGCATGCCTTCGCCTACCACGGCCAGCAGGCCGACGTTGGCATCCACCTGCGGGCGCTTCACGTAGCCGTGGGCGAACTCTAGCGCCAGCGCCGCTTCCAGCGCTTCCTCGGACTTCTCCAGCTCGTCCTCGCGCACCAGGAAGCAGAAGTTGCCGCGGTAACCGGAGCTGGATAGCTCCAGCACCTCTACGTTTACCCGCGCCAGGGCGTCCATGGCTCGCGCCATGATCTGCACGCCGCTCAGCTCCGGACTCGCTGGTTCCAGTGACACCAGCGCAACCTTCGCCATGGAAGTGACCGCACGCGCGCCAGTGGCTTCCGAACTCGCCGGCACGATGCGCGTGCCCGGCTTCTCCGGCGCAAAGCTGTTCTTGCTCCACACCGGGATGCCCTTCTCCAGCAGCGGCGCCAGAGTGCGCGCGTGCAGCACCTTGGCGCCGTTGTAAGCCAGTTCGGCGGCTTCGGCGTAGGTGATTTCGTCGAGCACCACGGCGTCCGGCGCGAGCTTTGGATCGGCGCTCATGATGCCGTCCACATCGGTCCAGATCCACAGTTCGGAAGCGTCCAGGGCGGCCGCCAGAATCGACGCCGAAAAATCCGACCCGCCGCGGCCCAACGTGGTCGGCCGGCCGTCGGCCGTGGCGCCGTTGAAACCCGTGATCACGGGCATCACGCCGCGCTCGAGGAGCGGCCGCAAAACCCGCTGCGCGCTCTCGCGCGTTGGCGCCATGAGCGGCGAGGCGTTGCCGAAGACCGCGTCGGTAACGATCACCGCGGTGGCATCCACGGCCTCCGCGGCCACGCCTTCCGAGTTCAGGTAATCCGCCACGAGTAGCGCGGAGAGCTTCTCGCCGGTGGCCACGGCTTCATCCACGGAGCGCGGCGGGCGCATGTTCAGCATGGCCATGCCGCCGGCGATGCGTTCGAACTCGCCGATGAGCTTGCCGATCTCCGCGCGCACCGCCGCATGACGCGCCTCCGGCAGCAGTTCGCGGCACGCATCGTGATGGCGCTCGCGCAGCGTGGCAACGTCGCGCTCCAGGCCGGCCGCGTCTCCCGCTTCGGCATGGCGCATGGCCCCAAGCAGCAGGTCCGTGATCTTGGACATGGCCGAAACCACGATGGCCACCGGACGCCGCGCGCCCTCCGCCGCCGCTAGGCGCGCCGCCGCGCGCATTCGCTCGGCCGAGCCGACGCTCGTGCCGCCAAACTTCATCATCAGCAAATCGTTCAATGAAATTCCTTCCCGTTGGTGACGCGCGCGCGCACAATGCGGAGGATGGCTTCCTCCACCTCGTCGATGGTCAGGCCGGTGGAATCCAGGTAGACCGCGTCGGGCGCTTGTGTGAGCGGAGCCTCGGCGCGCGTGCTGTCGCGCTTGTCGCGCTCGGCGATCTGCGCCGCCAGCGCCTCTTCGGTGATCGTCTCACCCTTGGCGCGCCCTTCCTCCAGGCGCCGCCGCACGCGCTCGCCGGGCTGCGCATCCAGGAAGACTTTCACCTCGGCGTGCGGAAACACCACGGTGCCAATGTCGCGGCCTTCCATCACCACGCTGGAGCGTTCGCCCATGGCGCGCTGTTTGGCCACCATGGCGCGGCGCACGCCGGGGATTACCGCGATCTTCGAGGCGCCGCTGGTGACTTCCGGCTGCCGGATAGCTTCCGTCACGTCTTCGCCGTTGAGCTGGATTCGCCCCGGCGAAAGGCGTATGTCCGCCGCGATGGCCAGTTGCTCCATGCGGTGCATATCCCCGGCGTCCAGGTCCTGCCGGATCGCCCAGAGCGCCACGGCGCGGTACATTGCGCCCGTATCTATATAGGTGAAGCCCAGCTTGCCGGCCAGCCGGCGCGCAATGGTGCTCTTGCCCGCGCCCGCCGGACCGTCAATGGCCACTACCACGCGTTTTCGATTGTCTTCCGCCAATTACGTAGAATAACAAGTGCCATGACCGCCGAAGAGTTCGACCGCCTGGTGGAAGCCTGCTATGCGCGAATTCCGGTGCGTTTCCGCCGCCGTATGAAGAACATCGCGCTGATTGTGGACCGCGAACCTTCTCCCGGCCAACTGGCGCGGGGGCGCGTGCCTCGCGGCGGAACGCTGCTGGGGCTTTACGAGGGCCGGCCGCTGACCGAGCGCAGCGTGTTCGACACGTTCACCGCGCCGGACCGCATCACCATCTTTCAAGGCCCGCATGAACGCCTGGCGCGCACCCCCGCGGACCTGGAGCGCATGGTGGCGGACACCGTGTGGCACGAGGTGGCGCACTACTTCGGCATGGATGAAGCCCGCGTCCGCGCGGCCGAACGGAGGCGGCGCAGCTATAGCGGCCGCGCGTGAGACGGATCCGCCGCGCGGGCGGAGGGCGCCATCCGGGCATGGCTGTCCATCCTGGCGGCATCGCGCCGTGGCGGCGAATGGAGGCAATGGCGGAATCGGTCCTTCGGTTTCCGTGGCGTCAATCACTGTGTGGTACCATCGCACCCGTGAAGGGGTGGTCGGCCGCTTACCTGGCGCTGGTGATGGCGCTGGCGCACGGCCTTTGGGCGGCGGACGATCTGGCGGGAGCGGCTCGCGAACTGGCGCGCAAGACGGCGGCCTTCGCCGGCCCTGGAGCGGCCGTTTCGGTCACGTGGCGCAACGTTTCCTCGCTCGGCTCGGCGGAGATGGCGGATGCGCGCGATGCCTTTGACCCGGCCTTCAAGTCGGCCGGCGGCGCTCTGGGTGACGCTTCGTCGCCGGTGGAAGCGCATATCACCGTTTCCGAGAACGCCTCGGACTATTTGTTGGCGGAGGAAGTGCGCAAGGGCGATGAGAAGCAGGTCTGGTTCGCCACGTGGAAGCGGGCGGCGGCCGCCGCGGTCTCCGCCGCCGGCGCTGTGCTCGAAAAGAAGCTGGCGTGGGAGCAGGACGACCCCATTCTGGACGCGGCGTTCCCCGCCGGGCGGATGATCGTGCTCACGCCCACCAGCCTCATCTGGTTCAGCGGACAGGCGGGCCAGTGGACGCGCACGGTGTCCGTGGCGCTGCCGCTGGAGAAATCCTTTCCACGCGATTTGCGCGGGCGTCTGCGCATTGTGGGCGCGAACTACGCGGCCTATCTGCCGGGCCTGTTCTGTACGGGCGCGTGGCAGGCGCCGGTTTCCATCGATTGCAAGACGTCGGCGGAGCCTTGGGTACTGGAATCCGGCAGCCAGGACATGCTGCTGGCAAACTTCACCGCCGGGCGTAATTATTTCGACGGCCGCATTGCCGCCCAAACCGGCGCGCGCAAGACGCTGGACCCGTTCTACTCCGGCGCTGCCGTGGAAGAGCAGGGCAAGAAGCTCTGGCTGCTGGCCATGCTGGATGGCAAGGCGCGGCTCTTTGACGAAGCCTTCAATCCCGTGGCGGACATCGGCGGATGGGGCAGCGATATTGCGGGCACGGATTCGCGCTGCGCGGCCGGGCCGCTGGTGCTGGCTACGCGGCCGGGCAGCGGCGGGCCGGATGCGGTGCAGGCCTACCGGATTGTGAATCGCGCGGCGGAGCCGGTGGGAACGCCGGCCGAATTTCGCGGACCGGTGACGGCGCTGTGGGTCTCTGGAGGCGGGTCCGCGCTGGCGGTGACCAAGGATTTGGCGGCGGGAAAGTATGCGGCGTATCTACTCACGGTGGTCTGTGGACACTAAGGGCGCGGCGGCGATAGGCCGAATTGGAGCGGGTTTCCCGCCGAGCCCGTGGGGCGCCGCCTTAGCGGCGATTCGCATTCGCCCTCTGCTCGCCTGGACCGCGCTGTTGCTTGGCGCGCTCCCTCTGGCCGCGGCTACTCGCCCGCGCTATGGCGGCACGCTGCGCGTGGAGATTCACGATTCGCTGGATGCGCCGGACACTCCGCTGGCGGCGCGGCGTTTCGCCTCTTTGGCGCCGGGCTTCACGTTGCAGGGCTGGGAGCCGGGGCGGCGCGCTTATTTCGCGGCGGACGATCGCGCGGCGGGCGGACGTCCCTTCCTGGATGGCGTGGAGATTCAGATGGCGCGGCCCGCGCGGGAACAGGCCATCGATTTCGGGCTGGGCAAGGCGGACGTGGTGGAGTCCGGCGGCGAAGGGCGCCCGGCGGCGGCGGGCCGGCGCACATGGCCATCGGAACCGGTGCGCGTGGTGGCGCTGGTCTTTCAAGCGCGGGTGGATCCGCGCTTGCGGGAAGCGCTGGCGCTGGCCGTGGACCGCATGGCCATCTACAACGTGCTGCTGCAGAGGCAGGGGGAAATTTCCGGCGCGCTCCTGCCGCAGTGGCTGTCCGGCTACGCATTCCTCTTTGCCACAACGGCGGATCTGGCCCGGGCGCGCGCACTGGCCGCGGCGCTCCCAGCCAACGCCCGGAGGATCACGCTGGCCATAGACGACCCTGCCGACCAGCCCATGGCCGAGCGCATTTCGCTCAACGCGCGCGACGCCGGCCTCACCGTAGCGCTGGGGCCCAAGACCCCTGACGTGGAGGCGCGCCTGGCCGATACGCGCGTGGTTTCCACGGACGCCAACGCGGCGCTGAAGGCGTTGGCCGCGGCCATGGACCTGCCTGAGCCGTCGCACGCGGATTCCACCGGCGCGCTCTACGCCGCCGAAGCGGCCCTGCTGGATGGTTTCCGCGCCGTGCCTCTATTCCATCTGCCGGATGTCTACGGCGCCGCCGCGCGCGTTCAGGGCGGCCCGGGCATCGGACCGCTGGGGGAATGGCGGTTTCAGGATCTGTGGATCGAGGGCGCGCAGCCATGATCCGGATGAACCGCGTATGACCTTTCGCACCCGCCTGCTGCTCATCTTCACGCTCGCCGTGGTGGCGGCGGTGGCGCTGGTGGAGTCGGTGGTGTCCGCGGCGGCGCGGCGCAGGTTCCAGGAAGTGGAAGCCCAGCGCGCCGGCGATCTGGTGGCGCAATTCCGTGCGGAGTTTCAGCGGCGCGGCGAGGAGATCGCGCATGAGGTGAACGGCATCGCGTCCTCGGATGCCGCCGTGCAGATCGCGATGGCTCCGGATACCGCGCCTTATTATGGAGAGGCCGCGTCCCTGGCCGCCGCGCATGGCCTGGGGCTGCTCGAATTGGTGGCGGGAGATGGGGCCATCATCTCCTCCGCGGAGTGGCCCGCGCGCTTCGGGTATCACGACGATTGGGTGACGCAGGGCGCCTGGAAGCCCGGGCGCGCCGCGCTGCGGCGCGAGGAACTGCCGGAAGGCTTCACGCTGGCGCTCTCCGCCGTTGGCGCGGCCACGGCGGGGGACCGCAAACTCTACGTAGTGGGTGGGCAGCAGTTGGATCGCGGTTTCCTCTCCACGCTGGTGCTGCCGGCGGGCATGCGCGTGCTGCTTTACCGCAATCTGGAGCCGGATTTCTCCGCCGGGGACCTGCTGGAGAGCGGCCCCGGCGCCACGCCCGCGCAGGTCGCGCTGCTGCGGCCCCTGATTGAGCGGGTGCGGCGCGATGCGCGCGAAACCGGCGCCACGCTGGGCTCCGGCGCCGAGGCCGCCACGTGGCGCGCGCTTCCGCTGAGCGGCGCCGGCGGCGAACTGCTGGGCGTGCTGCTCATCGCCAGCTCCAGCCGCGAACTGGCGCAGCTCGAGAGCTTCCTGCGCTGGACCGGCATCATCGTCAGCCTGGGCGGCATCGGTCTGGGAATCGCGCTGAGCTGGTGGGCCACGGCGCG